>CAYTUW010000008.1:0-33918 GCA_964441435.1 uncultured Rhodobacterales bacterium | reverse complement strand
CTGATCATGATCGACCCGAAGATGCTGGAACTCTCCGTCTATGACGGTATTCCGCATCTGCTTTCGCCCGTTGTTACTGACCCGAAAAAGGCCGTTGTCGCCCTGAAATGGGTCGTCGGCGAGATGGAAGAACGCTATCGCAAGATGTCCAAAATGGGCGTCCGTAATATCGAAGGTTACAACAGCCGTGTTGCCGATGCGCTTGGCAAAAACGAAATGTTCAGCCGCACGGTGCAGACGGGGTTTGACGATGAAACCGGCGAACCGGTGTTTGAAACAGAAGAGATCAAGCCCGAGAAGCTACCATACATCGTCGTGGTCGTTGATGAGATGGCTGACCTGATGATGGTCGCCGGCAAAGAGATTGAGGCCTGCATCCAGCGCCTTGCGCAGATGGCGCGTGCCTCGGGCATTCACCTCATCATGGCGACGCAGCGCCCGTCAGTGGATGTGATCACCGGCACGATCAAGGCAAACTTCCCGACCCGGATATCGTTCCAGGTGACCTCGAAGGTGGATAGCCGCACGATCCTTGGTGAAATGGGGGCGGAGCAGCTTCTGGGCATGGGGGACATGCTTTACATGGCAGGCGGGTCAAAGATCACGCGCGTCCACGGCCCGTTCTGTTCTGACGAAGAGGTTGAGGAAATCGTGAACTACCTCAAGGCCTATGGCCCACCGGAATATGTTGGCGGTGTCGTTGATGGCCCGGCGGATGATCAGGAAAGCAATATTGACCTCGTGCTTGGTCTTGGTGGCAACACCGATGGCGAGGATGCGCTTTATGATCAGGCGGTGCAGATCGTCATTCAGGATCGCAAATGTTCCACCTCATACATCCAGCGCAAACTGGCGATTGGCTACAACAAGGCCGCACGGCTGGTGGAGCAGATGGAGGAACAAGGCCTCGTATCCGCAGCGAACCATGTCGGCAAACGTGATATCCTGGTGCCGGAACAGGGTTGATATTCGATAGCAGCGGCAGATTGCCTATATCATTCCCGAAACGAAAACGAATGCGTTTCGGGGGTGAACCCCGTGCGCGAAACACTTAGGTAGGCATCATGAGCATAAAACGTCTTTTTATTGCAACCGCAATGTCGCTCGTTACCGCAACGGCTGCGGCGGCGGATATCATTTCGCTGTCCTCCCTCAGCCAGTATCTGAACAACCTGCACAATGCGCGCGGAAGCTTCACGCAGATCAATGCCGATGGCACGATTTCTACCGGGACGATTTATATAAAGCGGCCAGGCCGTATCCGCTTTGAATATGATCCGCCGGAGGAAGCGCTGGTTCTGGCAAGTGGCGGGACAGTCGCCATTTTCGACGGCAAATCCAACACCGGGCCGGAGCAGTATCCGCTCAACCGGACGCCACTCTCGTTGATATTGGCGCGTAACGTGAATCTGGAACGCGCAAATATGGTGGTTGGCCACCGCGAAGAGGGCGCAACCACGATTGTCACCGCGCAGGACCCGGAAGAACCGCAATATGGCAATATTCAGCTTGTCTTTACCGGCGCCCCGGTGGAGCTTCGCCAATGGATCGTCACGGATGAAGGTGGCAATCAGACAACCGTGGTGCTCGGTGATCTGGACACAAGGGCGCAGAATTCAAACGGGCTGTTCAGCATCAGACAAGAAGCCAGCAACCGAGGTTTCGGGATCACTGATTAACTGCGGCAGGATCTGAGCTGCGCCTGATACATATTGGCGCGATCCTGCACCTCGCTGGATACACGGACGAGCCAGGCTTTGCCCCGGTAGCTGCCACGGGCATAGCCGGTGCGGCCCTCATGATAGGCCAGATACTGATTTCTGGCGTCCGACAGTGGAATGCCCAGCCGTTCCTGGGATTCAGCCATATACCAGCCCATGAAATCGGTGGCGTCACGAATATCATCGCGCCGTGCGCTGCGGTTTCCGCTGTCGCGCTTGTATTCCTTCCAGGTCGCATCAAGCGCCTGGCTATACCCGTAAGCGGAGCTTTGGCGGCCCATCGGGATCACCCCAAGAACATATTGGAGCGGCGTGCGCGCGTTCCCGACAAATTTGCTTTCCTGATAGATTGTGGCCATCTGCACATGGACCGGTAGCCCCCAGCGGCGTTCCGTGCGTTCCATGGCGCGCAGGTAATTGGGTCGTTGGGCGACAATGCTGCAGGCACTATCAAGGTTTCTGGGCGCGGATGTGTTGCTGCTGCCGCAGGCGGCAACCAGAATCATCAACATCATGGCGCGAAGGGGTCTGCTCATCTGCCTCTCGCTTTTTTTTGACAATATCGGATTTATGAGAAGGTTAAAATCAAATTTGAGACAATGTCGGCGCAAATCCGCGCCCAGAGGCGGGTCGATTCATCTGATACACACTGTTTCGCAATTTTCGACCCCGGAACCGTAGACAAAGCTGATTCGGAATGACTAAAACGCGGCAGGGGGCTGAAATTCATGCTGCGTACGCGCGCTAAATATCACTTGGGCCAGGTCGTTCGGCACCGGAAACATCCGTTCAGGGGTGTGGTTTTTGATGTCGATGCGGAATTTTCAAATACCGAAGAATGGTATGATGCCATTCCTGAAGAGGCCCGCCCCAAGAAAGAACAGCCTTTCTATCACCTGCTCGCCGAAAATGATCAGAGCTACTACGTGGCCTATGTTTCGGAACAGAACCTTGTGGCGGACTATACGGGTGAACCGGTCAGCCACCCGGATTTATCGGACCTGTTCGGCGAATTCGAGGATGGCCACTACCCGTTGCAGTTTCAGCTTAACTAAGCTGTTCGATTTCGCCGCCGGCAGCTGTCCAGCCGCTGAACCCGCCATCAAGTTCGGCGACGTTCTCGGCACCCATATCCTGTAACGCTTTTGCGGACAGCGCTGATCGCCAGGCGGAGGCGCAATAGAGAATAAGTTTCTTGTTCGCCGCCAGCGCTTCCTTGTGGTAGGGGCTGTCGGGGGCGATCCAGAATTCAAGCATGCCCCGCGGCGCGTGAAAGGCACCCGGGATTTTGCCACCTCTCTGAAGTTCCCTGACATCCCGGATATCGACGAACATGGCCTGGCCGCTGGCGACCTCTGCCGCTGCTTCCTCCATCGACAAGGTTTCAATCTCCGCCTTTGCCTCATCCACGAGCTGTTTGATTGGTTTCATATCAATACCCCAAAGCACAGCCGTCTTTGCGCGGATCAGACGCCCCGATCAGGACGCCGTTTTCACGATCAATCCGTATGGCCTGCGCGCCCCCCAACGGCCCGACCGGGATCTGAACGTCGTGACCCATATCCGCCAGTTCCTGCCGAACCTGATCCGAATAGCCGCGTTCGACATTCAGTTTCCCTTCATCCGGGAAACTGCGCGGTGCGTCGATGGCTTCCTGCGGGTCCATGCCGAAATCGACAAGGTTGGAAACAAACCGCGCGTGCCCATTGGGCTGATACGCCCCCCCCATCACACCAAAAGACATGGACATCTCACCCTGTTCCTTCAGCATTCCGGGGATAATCGTGTGCATGGGCCGCTTGCCGGGCGCAAGCTCATTCGGATGCCCCTCTTCAAGGGTGAACCCGGCACCGCGGTTTTGGAACATAATACCGAATTTGTCAGAGCTCATTCCCGCGCCGAACGCATGGAAGGTGGAATAGATCATGGATACTGCCATGCCATCCCCATCCACAACCGATAGGTAGACGGTGTCTTTATGAACCTGCTCCGACAATTTGGTTGCCGATGGCATGGCCTGTTTCGGATCAATCAGTGCGGCAAGCGCGCGACCCGTTTCCGGTGCCAGCATGTGATCCAGACGTGATGTGTAGTCAGGATCGGCGATGAAGCGGTTGCGGGCATCATAAGCCAGTTTGGCGGCCTCCGCCTCGATGTGGGCGCGCTCTGAACCAAAGGGATCCATCCCGGCGATATCAAACCGGGCAAGGATGTTGTTCATCAGAATCGCAGTTGCCCCCTGTCCGTTTGGCGGATGTTCCACCAGTTCGATCGGCCCATAGGGGCCGCTGATTGGATTGGTGTAGTCGCATTGCGTTGCGGCCAGATCATCAAGCGTATGGGTGCCGCCAAGTGCCCTGAGTGATTGGATCATGTCTTCGGCGACTTCGCCTTCGTAGAATCCTTTTCGGCCTTCCTGGGCAACACGCCGCAGGGCTTCTGCCTGCTTGGGTGCGCGAAACAGCTGGCCGACTGCCGGCGCCATGCCGCCGAACAGGTAATCTTCGCGTGCGCTGCCAACCAGATCGCGTGCGTTTTCCTGCCAGTCAAAACAGGCACGCGGGGCGGCGGGAACGCCGTTTTCAGCGTAATGTATCGCCGGGGCAAGGGACGCGCCGATGCCGCGCTTTCCCCAGTCTTCGGACAGCCGACAAAATCCGTCGATGGCTCCGGGCAGTGTGATCGCTTCCACGCTTCGGATCGGGATCGTGGTAAGACCCTTTGCGCGCAATTCGGCAGCCGTCAGACCAGATGGCGCCCGGCCTGACCCGTTGAGCGCGATGATTTCTTTTCCCGGACCGGGTTGCAAAAGGACAAAGCAATCACCACCGATACCTGTCGACTGGGGTTCACAAATTCCCAGTAGAACGGCGGCGGCAATGGCCGCATCGACTGCGTTGCCGCCATCCTGGAGCATTGTGACAGCGGCCTGCGCAGCCAACGGGTGCGATGTCGCGCACATCCCATTGCTTGCATAAACAGGTGATCGCCCCGGAAGTTGAAAATCACGCATCAAAGGTCCTCCACTCCATTGGAAACTATGTCTGGGCGAAGATGTTGCCAAGTGGATAAAACTGTGGGGGATAAGTTCCTCGACGCCGTGCGCTGGGTGGGGGCTGTTATGCACGACGTCGAGGGAAGCTAATAGCAGCTACACAGCATAGTTCGATTCAGATTACGGCGCAGATTTGAAGCGATTGTGTCCAGATTATGGCATTTACCATTCGGGCAGTAGTGGCGAGCTGATTGTTCAGAAATGTCACTGGTTGGGGATGCCCGCTCTGTTATCCAGGGCCGAGAGGGCGGCGCTGCCTGGCACGCTTTCAACTCAACTTGACCGCAGTTGAACCCCGATCGGGAGCCGGAAAGACAGCCGATTCTTCTTGTTTTCGCGAGAATACCCCAGATCTTGTGAAAGCTCACGGATCAAAAACCAGCCGAAACCACCTTCTGGCAAGTCTTTTGTTGCGCAGGAAAGGTTATGATTCTTTCCAAGTGGTGGGTTCCCGTCAGGCATTGGCAGCCCGTCATCAAACAAGACACAGGTCAGGCCATGTTTGTCGTGGCTAAGGCGTAGTTCTATCACCCCCTCACGGGTGTCGGCATAGGCGTGTTTGACAATGTTGTTCATCACTTCAGCCAACACAAGCTCTGCCGTTTCACACTCTTCTTTAGAAAGCGAAAGAGGATCAAGCCCGGAAAGGATGCTTTCCAGCGCCTGCCGTACCGCCATTGGGTCACTTGCGAAGATCAGGCGTAGTTCTGCCTGCTGTGATGTGCCAGAGGCAGTCTCCGAGCTGATGCGCTGCCTATGCCCTGGCCCTGCATCATGACGCATTACGAAGCCCTGTCGCTACAGGTACATCTGCGTGAATAGTAAAGACGGAATCCATGCGAGTCAGTTGAAACACCTTTTGCACCGCCGGGGTCAGCGCGCAGAGTTCAAGGCTTTTGCCGGGTGGCAGTTGTTTCAGGCCAGCGACAATCGCCCCTAACCCGCTGCTGTCGATGAAGGTCACGTATGACAGGTCAAGCAGGATACGGTCCTGCGCGCAGTTGAACGCATCACGCATCGCATCCTTGAACTGAATTGCTGAGGCAGCGTCGATTCTGGTTTCTTCAGTTGATATGAGCAGCGCATCGTCTAATTCTCTGGTCGTGAGATTCATTCGGTTTCTCCGCGATTCCGTTTGATTGGACTTTAAAGAGCGGCGGTTACCAACTGGTTGGGATATCCGTTCAAATTGAAAATACATCGCTGAAGGGGTGGATTATGAAAGACGTCGTCATAGCAGGTGCCGCACGGACCCCCATGGGGGGATTCCAGGGGGATTTTGCGGATGTAGATGCACCGGAGCTCGGCGGGGCGGCTATTCTTGGCGCGCTGACGGATGCTGGCGCTGCTGCGTCGCAGATCGAAGAGATGTTGATGGGTTGCGTTCTGCCCGCCGGACAGGGGCAGGCCCCGGCGCGGCAGGCGGGCTTTCACGCAGGCCTTGGTGAGGGTGTTCCGGCCACCACGCTCAATAAGATGTGCGGATCAGGCATGAAGGCGGCGATGATGGGCTTTGACCAGATCGCGCTTGGCGGTGCGGATGTCATGGTCGCAGGTGGCATGGAAAGCATGACAAACGCGCCCTACCTCTTGCCGAAAATGCGCGGCGGGGCGCGGATCGGGCACCAGAACGTGCAGGATTCGATGTTCCTCGACGGGTTGGAGGATGCCTATGACAAGGGCCGCCTGATGGGCACATTTGCAGAGGATTGCGCCGAAAAGTTCCAGTTTACCCGCGAGGCACAGGATGACTATGCGCTGCGCTCTCTGTCAAACGCGCTTGCGGCGCAGGAAAGCGGGGCTTTCGAGGGTGAAATCACCCCGGTGACCGTGAAAACCCGCCGGGGGGACACCGTGATTGCAGCGGATGAACAACCCGCCAAGGCACGGCCGGAAAAGATACCGCAACTGAAACCCGCCTTTCGCCAGGATGGCACTGTGACAGCTGCCAATGCGTCCTCCATTTCGGATGGGGCGGCGGCGCTGGTGCTGGCGTCGGATGAGGCCGCCAAGACAAAGGGGCTGAACATCCGCGCCCGCATCCTTGGTCATGCGTCACACGCGCAGGCGCCCGGCTGGTTCACCACGGCCCCGGTTCCGGCGGCTGAGAAACTGCTGGCAAAGATCGGCTGGGAGGTGGCCGATGTTGACCTGTGGGAGGTGAACGAAGCCTTTGCCGTTGTGCCTATGGCCTTCATGCAGGAAATGGGCATTTCGCGCGACATCGTGAATGTGAACGGCGGGGCCTGTGCACTCGGCCATCCGATTGGGGCCTCTGGCGCACGGATCATGGTGACGTTGCTCAATGCGCTCGAAAAGCGTGGGCTGAAGCGCGGGGTGGCCGCGATCTGCATCGGTGGCGGTGAGGGCACGGCGATTGCGATTGAACGAGCGTAGAGGGTGCATGACCGTCCGCGGGTGGGCGCCCAATGTGTAGTACGGCTTACTTTATCTTTCCATTCCCTAGGACGGTTGGCCTGTTCGCGAAATTAACAAAGCGCCCGCCCTCTGGGGCGGACGGGCGCTCGCCCGGCGGCGCAAGCGCCTTGATTTCGGGCGGCCTCAGGGCTTCTCCCGCTTGTTGATACGGCAAATTTGTGCGAGCAGAACACCATGCAGATTGATTACCCAACCCTCACAAAGACCATCGAAAGCCTGACCGAAGGTGAAACCGATGTGGTTGCGCTTATGGCAACGGTGGCGTGTGAGGTGCATCATGCCGATGACCGTTTCGACTGGACCGGATTTTACCGCCATGTTGGCAATGAAATCCTGAAAATCGGCCCCTATCAGGGCGGGCATGGCTGCCTGGTGATCCCGTTCTCGCGCGGGGTGTGCGGTGCTGCGGCGCGCACCGGTGAGGTGCAGCTTGTGCCGGATGTCGATGCCTTTCCCGGCCATATCGCCTGTGCGAGTTCGACACGGTCTGAACTGGTCCTTCCGGTGCATGACGCGGGTGGGGTCTTGCTTGGTGTTTTTGACATCGACAGCAATCAGCCGGATGCCTTTACGCCGCAGGATGCCGACGCGCTGGGTGCAATTCTGAAATCCGTGTTCGCCCGGGGGTGACCAAACTGGACAGGGTGTGTTTCCCGGCGCAACATTGCCCCGAGGCGCGCACGGGGGCCCCGGAATGCAGAGTTTGACAGCCAAAGCCCGGTCAGGGGCAATTCTCATCGCTATTGTCGCGGGGGTAACGCTGGCGCTCCGCCTCTATATCGCGGTCGGTGTAAACGGCGGGATCTGGGCTGCGCTGTCGGCCATGTCGCAGTTTTTTACGATTCTCACCAACTTTCTGGTGTTTCTGATGATGCTCTGGATCGCGCTAGGCTGGAAAATCCGGTCATCTGTGATCCTGTCGCTGTCCATCTCGATCACCTGTGTTGGGCTGGTCTTTCACATATTGCTGGCCCATCTCGTCAGTCTTAACGGGTTGGAGCTTTGGGCCGATCACGGGACGCACACATTCGTGCCGATCCTGACCTGCCTGTGGTGGGTGCTTTTTGCCCCGGTACCGGCATTTCGGGCGACGGAAGTCTTCGCCTGGATCGTCTGGCCGCTGACCTATTGTGCCTATGCCCTGATCCGGGCGGAGTTCAGCGGATTCTACCCCTATCCCTTCCTGAATCTTCCCGAAATCGGTGCCGCCCGGCTCTGTGCAAATGTCGCGGGGCTGATTGCCGTTTTCATCGCGGTTGGTCTGATCATGCGCACCGTGTCAGGTTTGATCCGCCGACATGCCTGAGTCATCAGATCGCCCACATGAAAATTGTTGCGACATTTTCACGAAAGGCATAGCGTGAAAATCAGGGCCGAATTTTCATATCGAGCGCACCTCAATGCAACACAGCACTCCTGCGGAAAGCAATACACTCGGCGCTGACCTGCGGAGCTTGCGCAAGGCGCGCGAGATGACGTTGCAGGAATTGGCGGATCAGCTGGGGCGTTCCGTGGGCTGGCTGAGCCAGGTCGAGCGGGACAAATCCGAACCCTCCATCACCGATCTCAGGCATATAGCTGCGGCGCTGGATGTGTCGATCTCCATGCTGTTTGGCCAGAGCGCTGCCCCGGTTGAGGAACAAGGCTACATTGTACGCAAATCCACGCGCCGCGCCATTGGCGGTGGGGAAGCCGGGCTGGTCGAGGAACTGCTGTCCCCCGACCTCACCGATGATTTCGAAATGGTGCATTCCACCTTCGCCCCGCATTCCGATCCCGGTGAAACGATCACGCGGCCAACACAGGAGGTGGGCTATGTCATCTCCGGCCAGCTTGACCTTGAAATCGGCGGGCGGCAATTCACCGTCGGGCCGGGGGACAGTTTCCGCATAAGGGGGGAACCGCATCGCTGGTCAAATCCTTATAACAAAGAGGCCGTGGCGATCTGGGTGATCGCCCCACCGGTCTATTGAGGGGGCGGACATGAGCTTTGAGGGCTGGTTGATATTTGCGGCGTTCTGGGCGGTTTTTGTCACCACGCCAGGGCCAAATGCGGTCAACTGCATCAGCAATGGCATGTCGATCGGGTTCCGGCGCGGGCTGCCTGCGGTCGCCGCGATCCTGTGTCAGGCGACACTGTTCCTTACACTGTCTGCGGCCGGGGTAACGGCACTATTGCTGACGCTGCCGGGTGCGTTTTTCTGGGCAAAACTTATTGGTGCGGCATTCCTGATTGCCCTTGGCATTCGCGGTTGGATCATGGCGGTGAGGCCGCCGCCGGACTTGCCACCAACGGCCGGTTCCGTCTTTTGGCGGGCCTTCGCCATCGCCACGATCAACGCAAAGAGTGTCGCCGGCTATTTCGCCGCTTTCACCCAGTTTGTGGAACCCGATGTGCCGATCTGGGGGCAGATGTGGGTGATATTTCCAACGGCGCTGACGCTGACCACGTTAAGCTATCTTGGCTACACCGCGCTTGGTGCGGGCCTTGGCCGTGCGGCGCTGGGCGCGGTGTTCAACACCATCTTCCGCCGGGTTCTGGCGGTCTGTTTCATCATCTACGGCGTGTTGCTCGGCACAGCCGGAACACCTGAGCTTATAAGGGGAAACTCATGAAAGCATCCTGCAACTGCGGTGCGGTGGCGTTTGAAATCACCGGCGAAATCCTCGGTTCATCCTTTTGTCATTGTGGACAGTGTCGGCGGCAATCGGGCAACTACTGGGCGTCGGCCAATGTGAAGCCCTCTGGTCTGAAATTCGCGCGTGATGACGGGCTGAAATGGTTCGCCTCCTCCGATTTCGCGCGGCGCGGGTTCTGCGGCACTTGCGGCTGTGCCCTCTTCTGGAAACATAATGAGGAGGATCAGATTTCCTTCTCTCTTGGTGCGCTTGACCTCCCAACCGGCATGCGCGTCGCCAAGCATATCTTTGTCGCGGACAAGGGGGATTACTACGACATCTCCGACGATCTGCCGCAGCATCAATAGGGCGCGCCATGGCCAATATTCCAGGCACTGCCCGCGTGGTCATCATTGGCGGCGGCGTGATCGGCTGCTCCGTCGCCTATCATCTGGCGAAAATCGGCTGGAAGGATATTGTGCTGCTCGAACGCAAGCAACTGACCTCTGGAACGACATGGCACGCCGCCGGGCTGATCGGGCAGCTGCGCGCATCCTCCACCATGACGAAGCTCGCCAAATACACGACCGATCTCTATCAGCGGCTGGAGGCGGAGACGGGCGTTGCAACAGGGATCAGGGCCAATGGCTCCATCTCCGTGGCGCTGACGGCGGAACGGAAAGAGGAACTCTATCGCAGCGCCGCCATGGCCCGCGCCTTTGGCGTTGAGGTGGAGGAAATTTCGCCCCAGGACGCAAAATCCCGCTATCCGCATCTCAATATCGACGGGGTTACGGGCGCGGTCTATCTGCCAAATGACGGACAGGGCGACCCTGCAAATATCACGCAGGCGCTGGCCAAGGGGGCCCGCCAGATGGGCGCGCGGATTGTCGAGGGGGTGAAGGTCACAGCCATCACCCAGGGGCGCGGTCGTGTCAGTGGCGTTGACTGGGCGCAAGGGCCGGAGGTGGGGCACATCGCTGCCGATTACGTGGTCAACTGCGCCGGCATGTGGGGGCGGGAGGTTGGCAAAATGGCAGGCGTCAACGTGCCGCTTCACGCCTGCGAACATTTCTACATTGTGACGGAGGCGATCGAGGGTCTATCCGAACTCCCCGTTCTGCGCGTGCCCGATGAATGCGCCTATTACAAGGAGGACGCGGGAAAGATCCTCTTGGGATGCTTTGAGCCGGAGGCAAAACCCTGGGGCATGAATGGCATATCGGAGGATTTCTGTTTCGACCAACTGCCAGAGGATTTCGACCATTTCGAACCGATCCTTGAAATGGCCGTGAACCGCATGCCGATGCTGGCGGAAGCGGGGATTCATACGTTTTTCAATGGCCCCGAAAGCTTCACCCCCGATGATGCCTATCATCTGGGCGAAGCACCGGAGCTTGAGAATTTCTTTGTTGCCGCCGGGTTCAACTCCATCGGAATTCAATCCGCAGGCGGGGCGGGAAAGGCGCTTGCCGAATGGATGGATGCGGGTGAAAAACCCTTTGACCTTGGCGGGGTGGATATCGCGCGGATGCAGCCGTTTCAGGGCAACGCGCGCTACCTGTTCGAACGATCAAAGGAAACGCTCGGCCTGCTTTATGCCGATCATTTCCCCTATCGCCAGAAGACCACGGCGCGCGGTGTGCGGCGGACACCCTTTCATGAGCATCTGAAATCCCAGGGTGCAGTCTTTGGCGAAGCGGCCGGCTGGGAACGCGCGAACTGGTTCGCCGATCCGGACCAGACGCCGGAATACGCCTATACGTGGAAACGCCAGAACTGGTTTGAAAATTCGGCCCGTGAGCATATGGCGGTGCGCGAAGGGGTGGGCATGTATGACATGTCCTCCTTCGGCAAACTGCGGGTGGAGGGGCCGGATGCCGAAGCTTTCCTCAACCATATCTGCGGTGCGGATATGTCGGTGCCCGTGGGGCGTATCGTCTATACGCAATTTCTCAATTCCCGCGCCGGGGTTGAGGCCGATGTGACGGTCACGCGGCTCTCTGAAACCGCCTATCTTGTGGTGACCCCATCCGCCACGCGGCTTGCGGATGAAACCTGGCTGCGCCGCCACCTGGGTGACCATCGCGCAGTGATAACTGATGTCACCGCGGGCGAAGGCGTTTTGGCGGTTATGGGACCAAAGGCGCGTGACCTGATGGCGCTTGTGTCGCCCAATGAATTTTCCAATGACGCCCATCCGTTTGGCACTGCACGAGAGATTGAAATCGGCATGGGCCTCGCCCGTGCGCACCGGGTGTCTTATGTCGGTGAACTGGGGTGGGAACTCTATTGTTCCGCCGATCAGGCCGGGCATATGTTTGAAACCCTTAGGGAAGCGGGGCAGGACGTTGGCCTCAAACTCTGCGGCATGCATATGATGGACAGCTGCCGCATCGAAAAGGCCTTTCGCCATTTTGGTCACGACATCACGAGCGAGGATCACGTGCTTGAGGCAGGGCTGGGGTTTGCGGTCAAGACCGATAAGCCCGCGTTCATAGGTCGTGATGCCGTGCTTCGAAAGCGCGACGAAGGGCTGCAATCGCGTATGGTCCAGTTCCGCCTTACCGATCCGGAGCCGCTGCTCTACCACAATGAACCGATCCTGCGGGATGGGCAGATTGTCGGCTATACCTCATCCGGCAATTATGGTCACACGCTGGGCGGCGCGATTGGCATGGGCTATGTGCCCTGCGCTGGCGAGACGGCGGATCAGGTGCTGGCCTCTGATTACGAAATCGACGTCATGGGAACGCGTGTAAAGGCAGAGGTATCCTTGCGCCCGATGTATGACCCGAAGGCGGAGCGGGTGAAGGCGTAGAGGAAGGCGTTTTGAAACGCCTTGCAACGCGATTTCGAAATCGTGTCCAAAGCGCGTTCGAACGCGCTTTTAAGCGACTTTGAAGCCGCTTGCGCCTCCCCCCACTAACGCTTACCACTTGGTGAACCCAACAGGTGCAGCCATGGCAATCCCCGCTGAAAATCTGGAAAACAAAGACACCCCCGAAGGGCTTGCCTTTGCATTGACCGCCTATTTCCTGTGGGGTTTTCTGCCGCTTTATATGAAGCTCCTATCCCATATTTCCCCGGTCGAAGTCGTGGCTCACCGGGTGATCTGGTCAGTGCCCATTGCTGGGGTTTTGTTGATTCTGCTTGGGCGCACGCGTGACATTCGGGCCGCCCTGACTTCGCCGCGCACGCTGGCGATGGGATGTCTGACCGCTGCGCTGGTTTCCGTCAACTGGGGTATCTACGTCTGGGCGATCACATCCGGCAATGCGCTTGAGGCTTCGCTTGGCTATTATATCAATCCGCTGTTCAGCGTGTTTCTTGGCGCGGTTCTGTTGGGGGAACGGCTGACACGGGCGCAGATGGTTGCCATCGGACTGGCAGCGGCCGCAGTTGTGATCCTGGCGGTAGAGGCCGGAAGCCTGCCCTGGGCTGCACTTGGCCTCACGTTCAGTTGGGGCTTTTATGCATTCTTCAAGAAATCCCTACCTATTGGTCCCAATCAGGGTTTCTTGCTTGAGGTCCTGATTCTGCTTCTGCCGGCACTCGGCTATGTCGGCTGGCTGACCGCAAAGGGGACAAGCCTGTTTGCCGCCGGTGACCTAAACAACACCTTGCTGTTGCTTGGCTGCGGCGTCGTGACCGCCGTGCCGCTGCTGGTCTACGCAAACGGGGCGAAACTGCTGCGGCTGTCGACCATTGCGATCCTGCAATATATCGCGCCAACCATGATTTTTCTGATCGCCGTGTTCCTGTTTGACGAACCCTTTGGCCGCGCGCGGATGATAGCCTTTCCGATGATATGGGCGGCGCTTGTGATCTATTCGATCCCGATGATCCGCGCGATGCGGCGCTAGACTTGGGTCCGCGCCCGCACTATCCCCGCGCCTATGACTGACGCCTATAATCCGCCGCAGGATCCACTTGATATTCTGCATCTTGACCATCACCTGTTACTGGTCAACAAACCCTCCGGCCTTTTGTCCGTGCCGGGCAAGGGGGCGCATCTGGCCGATTGCCTGCTCAGCCGGGTTGAGGCAGCTTTTCCCGAAGCGTTGCTGATCCATCGGCTTGATCGGGACACGTCGGGCATCATGGTCTTTGCGCTCACCAACCACGCGCAGCGCAATCTGAACCTGCAATTCGAAAAACGGAAGGTAAAAAAAGTCTACATCGCTCGTGTCTTTGGCGAGGTCGCGGAAAAAGAAGGCCGCGTCGACCTGCCGCTCATCGTCGATTGGCCAAACCGCCCGCTTCAGCATGTCGATCATGAGAATGGAAAACCTTCGATCACCGATTGGAAGGTGATGAAACGCGGGGTAGGTGAAACCCGCATGCGGCTGTTTCCACAGACCGGGCGCAGCCACCAGCTGCGGGTGCATATGAAAGAAATCGGTCATCCGATCCTGGGCGACCCATTCTATGCAACCGGTTACGCATTGGAACACCCCCGGCTGATGCTGCATGCTGAAAGCCTGGCCTTCAAACATCCGGAAACCGGGAAAACCCAGCGCTTTACGGCGAAATCCCCGTTCTGAGCCGCGCCGTCATCCACTCTGCAACCTTGACCTTCGCCCCGGCTTACCGCTTTTCTTGCCAGATCGAAGGAGCACAGAATGTTTCAACCCGTCATATCCGGCACCGGGGTGTTCACCCCCAAAGAGGTCATCACCAATGATGAACTTGTCGATGCTTTCAATGCCTATGCCGACAGGTGGAACACCAGCCATGCGGCAGAGATCGACGCAGGCGCGGCCGAGGCGATACAGCATTCAAGCTCTGATTTCATTTTCGCCGCAAGCGGGATCGAACAACGGTATGTTATGGACAAATCCGGAATTCTGGACCCAGAGGTGATGCATCCGCTGCTGCGCCAGCGCAGTGACGAGGAGCCTGGAATTATGGCCGAGATGGCGGTCGATGCCTGTAAAAAGGCGCTCGATCAGGCCGGGAAGTCACCGGGGGACGTCGACGCCGTGATCGTGGCTGCATCGAACATGGAACGCGCCTATCCCGCGATTGCGATTGAGGTGCAGGATCTGCTTGGCATCCATGGCTTTGGATTTGACATGAATGTTGCCTGTTCATCGGCCACCTTCGGCATTCAGGCGGCGGCCGATATGATCCGCTCCGGCTCTGCCCGCGCGATACTTGTTGTGAACCCTGAAATCTGTTCAGGTCACCTCGAATGGCGCGACCGGGATTGTCATTTCATCTTTGGTGATGTTGCGACTGCGACTCTGGTAGAGCGGAAAGAGGATGCAAGGGTTGCGCATTTCGACATCCTGTCCACCCGTTGCCTTACACAGTTTTCCAACAATATCCGCAACAACAACGGCTATCTGCGCCGCTCCCGTCCCGATGGGGTTGCGGACCGCCGCGACATGCAATTCATGCAGAACGGTCGCAAGGTGTTCAAAGAGGTGCTGCCGCTTGTCAGCAAACATATCCTGGCCCATCTGAGCGATGAGGGCATTGATACCAGGGACCTCAAGCGGCTCTGGCTGCATCAGGCAAACAAGTCGATGAATGATTTTATCGGCAAAAAGGTGTTGGGCAGGGCACCCGAGCCGGAGGAACAACCCAATATTCTGCAGGATTACGCCAACACATCATCGGCCGGCTCGATCATTGCCTTTTCCAAGTTCAACGACGACCTGATCGAGGGTGATATCGGCGTCATTTGTTCCTTTGGTGCCGGTTACTCCGTAGGATCGGTGATCGTGAAACGGGCGGGGTGAAGAAGCCGCTTCAAAGCGGCTTTAAAGGGGGTTCCAACCCCCTTTAAACGCGGTTCGGAAACCACGTTCGAAGGCCTTTGCAAAGGCCTTACCCGCCGCGGATCAGATCGTCCTCTGCATCTATGGCGGACAGGCCAAGGGCATCCAGCCCGTTTTCCAGATGGTCGGAAAGATGCGGGGTGCCGATCAGGTAATCGGCGGTTGGGGTGGTTGCCTCCTCCCGCGCGGTGCGTTTGGCCTCTTCTATGTCACTGGCATCAAAACTGTCGCGGCCGACCCACATCAGCGCCACAAGGCTTGCTTGCTCTTCTTCGTTCAGCCGTTCGATGAAGGGGCGCAATTCCCGTTCACCGCGGCCAAGCTCCCGTGCCATCAGAATGACCTGGGCTACTTTTCTCACACTGATATCCAGCATCTATTCCTCCTGTTCGCTTTATCCGGAACAATCCTAGGGCAGGTGCAAGGCAGAGGATTTGATCCTGCTCAAACGGGATGCGCAAGTGATCATACCACGAATCAGCTGTCAGGTTGTTCTCTTTTCGGCAGAGGAACAACTGTGGCGTCTTCGGGCAGCTCTTCAAAGTCGAACGCATCAAGCCGGCGCGATCGCTTCCCCGCCTTCTCCGCTGAAATCTTGATGTCCTCGATATCCTTGGCGGCCTGGTTGAAATGGCGGTCGAGATTGCCGACCCGTGTCTCGAGCCGCTCAACATCGGTATGGAGCAAACCCAATTCCTTGCGGATTGCGCCGGCCTGTTCACGCATCCGCGCATCTTTCAACACCGCGCGCATCGTGTTGAGCGTCGCCATGCAGGTCGTCGGTGACACAATCCAAACACGTGCCGCAAACCCTTCGCGTACGACGTCAGGCAGACGGGCGTGGAGCTCGGCATAGACGGCTTCAGATGGCACAAACATCAGCGCCCCATCGGCGGTTTCGCCTTCAATCAGATAACGCTCCGAAATGGCCTTGATATGGGTGCGAACCGCCGCCTTGAGTGCCGAAAGCGCGCGCGCTATGTCTTCTTTCGTATCCGCGCCAACCAGCGCTTCATAGGCTTCCAGCGGGAATTTCGCGTCAATCACAATCGGGCCCGGTGGCTTTGGCAGATGGATCAGGCAATCCGCCCGTTTCCCGTTCGAAAGCGTTGCCTGAAATGTATAGCTGTCCGCAGGAAGCGCCTTGCTGACGATGTCATTGAGCTGAATTTCCCCAAAGGCACCTCGCGCCTGTTTGTTGGACAGGATATCCTGCAACCCCAGCACATCATCCGACAGCTTTTCGATGTTGCTTTGTGCTTTGTCGATGGTGGCAAGCCGTTCCTGAAGCTGCGTCAGGCTAGTCGCCGTCTGCTTTGACGTGCCATGCAGGGTTTCGCGCATGCGTTCCTGCATTTCCGTGAGGCTGCGCTGTGATTTCGCGGCATTGTCTGCCAAACGGTCCGCCATCTGCTGACGCATATCGGTCAACCTGTGTTCCATTTGTTGTTGGGCCTTGATCTGGGCGTCCGATACGTTTTGCAAGGCACCAACCAGTTGTTGCTGGTTTGCGCCAAGCCCATGCATATCCTGCCCGAGCCGCATCACCTCTGCCGCAGCGATTTCCGCCGCTGCACCGGACCGACCGGCCCGCCTTAGCGTGACTATCAGCAAAGCGACCATAAGGATCAGCACAGCAGCGGTACCAATTACCAGCAAGGTTACCGGATCGCTTAGATCATAAGTTTGTCCCGCTATTTCAATCATGTGCGCCCAAACAGCTTTTCGATATCACTGAGCCTCAACTCCACATAAGTGGGCCGCCCGTGGTTGCATTGGCCGGAATGTGGCGTTGCCTCCATTTCACGCAACAGGGCATTCATTTCCTCCGCCCGCATCCGGCGGCCGGACCGGATTGAACCGTGGCAGGCAACCCGGCTGAGGATCGCCTCAACCCTTTCCTGCACCAGCTGACTGGCGCCAATATCGCTCAGCTCATCAATCACGTCGCGGAGCATTGCCCCGGCATTGATTTCCCCCAGCAGGGCCGGGGTTTCGCGCACCGCAACCGCACCAGCGCCAAAAGGTTCGATCACCAACCCGAACTGCGTGAGCGTGTCGGCATGGCCCAGCAGCAACGCTGCGTCCCCTTCGGACAGTTCCACAACTTCGGGGATCAACAGGGCCTGCCGTGCAACGCCGTTTTCCGCCACTTGGCGTTTCAGGCGTTCATAGACCAGCCGTTCATGCGCCGCGTGCTGATCGACAATTACCATGCCGTCCGCTGTTTGCGCGATGATGTAGTTCTCATGCACCTGCCCACGTGCGGCACCCAGTGGCAGATCAGAGGTGCTGGTTTCCTCCACCACGTCGATGCGGGCGGATGGCGCGGCCATTTCGGCGAAACCGGGCGTGGCCACAGGCGGTGGCGCGGGTGCAAAGCGCGTGCCAGGGCGGTCCATCTGATAGATGCGCGCGGGATCGGCCTGTTCCGGCCGCATCGCGCCAAGGGTTGCGGTGGCCACGGTTGAAGATGCCCGATGCCCTGCTTCTGCCAGCGCGTGCCGGATTGCCGAAACGATCAGCCCACGCGCAATGCCGGGATCGCGGAACCGCACCTCGGACTTCGCTGGATGAACATTCACATCGACCTGTTCCGGTGGGCATTCAAGGAACAATGCAACTGCCGGATGCCGGTCACGGCTCAGGAAATCCGCATAAGCGCCGCGTAACGCTCCGATCAGCAGCTTGTCCCGAACAGGTCGCCCGTTCACAAACAGATATTGCGCCACGGCTGAACCGCGCGAATAGGTCGGAAGTGCCGCGTAGCCGGTGAGGGTGAACCCCTCCCGCTCTGCCTCGATCGGTAAGGCGTTCTCGATGAATTCACTGCCCATGATCCGTCCGAGCCGTAGTTTCAGTGCGTCAAACAGATCACCCGCCCCCTGATCGGCGCGGAAGGTCACTCGGCCTTCACCACCACCTGTCACATCGCGCAGGGTAAAGCTGATATAGGGTTCCGCCATGGCCAGCCGTTTAACGACATCGGTGATGGCCTGCGCCTCCGCCCGGTCAGAGCGCATGAATTTCAGCCGCGCGGGTGTGGCGTGGAACAGATCACGTAATTCCACAACTGTGCCGCGGGTCAGGGCCGCCGGTTTGACTGCACTCGTCTTCCCACCACTGACAGTGACGGTTGCCGCCTCTCCATCCGCGCGCGAAGTGATCGTCAGTCGCCCAACCGCGCCCAATGACGGCAGCGCCTCCCCCCGGAAACCGAAGGAATGAATGTTCAGCAGGTCCGATCCGTCAATCTTGCTGGTCGCATGGCGGGACAGCGCAAGCGGCAACTGCTCCGGTGCTATCCCGCAACCGTCATCGACAACCTTGATCAGCGTCTTGCCACCATCCGCATAGGCCACGTCAATACGCGCAGCCCCTGCATCAATCGCATTTTCAACCAGTTCTTTCACCGCGCTGGCGGGGCGTTCCACAACTTCGCCTGCAGCAATCCGGTTGATTGCGGCCTCATCCAGTTGCCTGATCACCGGGACAGTGGTTTTTTCGCTTATGTTGGGGCTTTGGGCGGACATGCCACTAGGGATAGCATGTCCGGGCCCGATTCTGCCAGCAGGATTACAACCCGTCCGGCTGCCCGACCACCACAAAAAAGAGATCGTCCGCGTCAAGCAACCTGCGCGCCACCCGCGCCACATCTTCGCGTGTGACCGCACGGATATTATCGTTCCGTGAGGTGATATAGTCCGGTGTCAGACCTTCTATCTGCATATTGACCAGAATGTTGGCAATCGACTCATTGCCGTCGAATCGCAACGGGTAAGCACCGGTAAGAAAGGTGATTGCTGCGTCGAGCTCGTCTGCGCTGACCCCTTCCCCGGCCATATGCTGCCATTCCTCGCGAACGATGCTGATTGCCTCCGCCACGCGGGCGTTATCACTGGCGAACTGGCCATATATGTAGTCACTGTAGTCACGCGACACGAGGAAACTGGAAATCCCGTAGGTCAGCCCCCGTTTTTCACGCACCTCTTCGGTCAGGCGCGAGGTGAAGCCGCCCGCGCCAAGGATGTGGTTCAGAACAAAAGCGGCAAAGAAATCATCATCGTGACGATTGATCCCGTTCTGGCCAAAAACAACCGTCGACTGGGGCGTTTCAAACGGTTCCACCAGAATGCCGCCGGTTGCCGCGAAGGGCACAGGGTCAGGCAGTTCCGCGTCGATAACGGGCAGGTCAGAGAAAAGTGTGTCGAGTATCTGCCCCAGGGCTTCGGGAGTAATATCGCCGACCGCAGTGACGAAGAGTCGATCGCGGGACAGTGCCCTGTCTTTGGCGCTGAACAGGTCATCGCGTGACAGTGTGGAAACCGATTGCTCCGTGCCGTTAAGGGATGTGGCATAGGGATGCCCGGCAAAGGCGATGCTGCCGAACGTCCGCCCGGCAATCCGCCCCGGATCTTGCGCGTCCGAGCGTATATTGGCTACAACCTGTCGGCGCACCCGTTCGATTGAGATTTCATCGAAGTTTGGTTCAACAAGCGCCCGCCGCAACAGCGCAATGGCAGCATCGCGGTTCTCGGTCAGAAATTTTGCCGAAACCGATACGGAATCGTCACCGGCGTCGAATTCAAACGATGCGGCCAATGCTTCGCGGGCAGCAGCAAAGGCACGGCTATCGAGATCCCCGGTTCCCTCTTCCAACAGGGCCATCATCAGATTGGTGACACCACGTTTCCCTTCAGGGTCGAGGTTGGCACCGCCACGAAAGCGGATTTCAAGCGCCGTAAAAGGGATGGAATGTTCCTCGACCAGCCAGGCACTGATGCCGCCGGGTGAGGTTATCTGCTGAATGGGAACTTCTGCCCGCAAGGGGGATACCAGAAGCAGAAAACCCAATAAAACCCGTATCATTGTGTCGCCTCCGGTTTGACGAGCCAGCCTGTTACGGATCGTGCCGGGGTCAGATATTGCCGGGCCACCTCCAGGACGTCCTGTTCAGTCACAGCCTGCAGAATTTCCGGCCAGTCCTCAATATCGGCGAGCGTCAGCCCGGTAGCCATTGCGCGTCCATAACGCCGGGCCAGCGCGGCGACGTTGTCATCGGCGTAAATACGGGCGGCCCTGGCTTGCATTTTGATGCGGGCGAACTGATCAGTGTCTATTCCTTCGCTCAGGAAATCGGACAACGCCTGGTCCAGCGCGGCCTCCGCATCGGCCAGGGAGATTCCTTCGCTGGGCACCAGGACAAAACCGAATGTCGTGTCGTCGTAGGTCGTCCCGCCATAAAACGCTGAGGTATACACCGCGATGTCGCTGTCAAACTGCAATCGTTTGGCGAGGTAAGAGGTTGTCGGGCTTCCGCCCAGCAGTTCCGCCAGGATCGTTAGTGCTGCCGCGTCCTGTTGAGAACCGCTGTCCCGTTCCGGCACAAGGTAGCTGCGCGTGATATAGGATTGTCCGATCCGGTCATCTTCGCGGGTCAGCCGCCGTTCCGCCGTTTGCGGGGGTTCCTGCGGACGCTGACGTTCTGTCAGACCATGGGTCGGTTCCAGCGGACCATAGTATTGTTCTGCCAGCATATGCACCCGGTCGGGATCCACATCCCCGGCGACGATCAATATGGCGTTATTCGGGGCGTAGTAGCGACGATAAAAAGCAATCGCATCATCGCGGGTCAAGGCTTCGGCTTCATGGCGCCAGCCGATGATGGGGGTGCCGTAGGGGTGATTCAGATACTGTGCGGCGCGGCGCTGTTCGGCAAAAACCGCGCCCGGATCGCTGTCGATCCGCTGGGCGCGCTCTTCTAGCACCACATCGCGTTCGGTCAGGACATCCGTTTCCCGGATATCAAGGTCGCGCATCCGGTCGGCTTCCATCTTCATCATGAGTTCAAGCCGGTCCGCCGCGATGCGTTGAAAATAGGCTGTATAGTCCCAGTTGGTGAAGGCATTGTCCGATCCACCATTCGCCGCGACGATTTCGGAAAATTCGCCGGGTGCAAGATCATCAGTGCCCTTAAACAGAAGGTGTTCCAGGTAATGCGCAATGCCGGATTTTCCTGGTGGTTCATCCGCAGCGCCGACACGATACCAGACCATATGGACGACAACCGGCGCCCTGTGATCCTCGATCACGACGATTTCCATGCCGTTGCCAAGCGTAAAACTGCTCGTTTCCGCGGCTACGGCTGAAAGGGGGGTCAGAAACAAACACAGTCTGATCAAGAAGTCTCGCATCGCAATCCCTTGTATTTTCGTCGAAACTAGCGCACCCGGGCGCAGGCGCAAGGGCGCAAACGGGGTTGTGATCGAGGTTTATTCCACAGGGTCTGGTGGTGCCGCAGGGGTGCGAATGCCGAGGCGTCGCATACGCAGAAGTTCCGCCCGACGGTCCAGCGCCTGATCCTCATAGGCGCGGCTGTAGCGGTTCACGTTAAACAGCCGTTCCAATATGCGCCCGCGATGGGTGCGGCGGAATTCCAGGTCCTCGGCAGCGATCTGTTGCCGGATGTCTGTGGCGATGCCAAACCGTGCGGCATGGCTGAGGAGCGAGCCATCAGGGCCGGGCTGGCCGCTGCGTTGAATGAGCTCCGGCCGTCCGCCAAGCGCGGCAACCGCATCCTGCCGGGGCGTCGGGTCAGTTATGTTCGAGCCACCTGGTGTCGGCTCAGGAAGGTCACTGAAATTTTCGGGTGATTGCAGGGGTTTTCCCGGCAAAATGGCAAATTCATCCGGCCCGTCGGTGTTTGAACGAATGTTGAGCAGATCCGGCGCGCGGTCGCGTGATCCACATGCCACCAGAACAGCGGTCATGGCAGCAAACAACATCGCTTTGCAAATGCTCTGAACCATGGCTTGTTCCCTTACCCTTACCGCCTTTGCTGTTTAACCGATGTTTTCGGGCGCGTCACGTGCTCTTCTTGTCAGTGGTGAACAGGATCAGCCCGAAGGCGCCTGCAAAAATGGCGATATCTGCGACATTGAACGAAAACGGGTTCTCGATGCCGCAGCAGGACATATTCAGAAAATCCGCCACTGCGCCATATATCAACCGGTCGAGCACATTGCCAAGCGCCCCACCAATCAGCACACCGCCGGAAATCTGGGCAATGGGGCGTTCCTCGTTCCGAATCCAGTAAAGAACCGCACCGGAAATCACCAACGCCACGGCAATCAATACCCAGCGTGAAACATCAAGCAGGCCGAAGTTGATCCCTTCATTCCACGCCATGCGGAAGTTGAGCAGGGGCGGAAGCACGTTGATGCTCCCCAGCGATTTGAGGTTCAACCACTGCACAACAAGGTATTTCGTCGCCTGGTCGAGCGCGAAGATGATCACTGCTGCGATAAAGACCCGTTTCATCATCAATGCCTGAAATGCCTCATTCCGGTGAACACCATGGCAAGCCCGGCCTCATCCGCCGCCGCGATCACCTTGTCGTCGCCCATGCTGCCGCCCGGTTGCACCACGGCTGTTGCACCCGCTTCCGCCGCCGCGAGCAGACCATCAGGGAAGGGAAAGAACGCATCAGAAGCCACCACAGATCCTATCGCAGGGGTTTGGGGCAGGCCCAGGGCTTCGGCCATGTCCTCGGCCTTGCGTGCCGCGATGCGAGAACTATCCACCCGGCTCATCTGCCCGGCACCGATGCCGACGGTTGCGCTGTTCTTAGCATAGACAATCGCGTTGGATTTTACATGTTTGGCGACTTTCCAGGCAAACAAAAGGTCACGCAGTTCGTCATCGCTCGGCGCGCGTTTTGTAACGACTTTCAAGTCATCAGGCCCGACGAAGCCCGCGTCCTTGTCCTGGACCAACATGCCGCCGGAGACCTGCCGATAGGCCATCCCCCCCTGGCGCACATCCGGCAGCGCGCCGGTTGTCAACAGGCGCAGGTTTTTCTTTGCGGCAAACACTGCGCGCGCGGCATCATCGGCGTCGGGTGCAATGACAACTTCTGTGAAGATCGCGGTGATTTTCTCGGCAGTTGCTGCATCCAGCGTCTGGTTGAGTGCAATAATCCCGCCAAAGGCGCTTACCCGATCGCAGTCAAAGGCGCGTTCATAAGCCTCCGCCAAAGTTGCGCCGCGCGCAACGCCACAGGGGTTGGCGTGTTTGATAATCGCGCAGGCCGGGCCATCAGCGGGGTCAAACTCCGCTACCATTTCGAATGCGGCATCGGTGTCATTGATGTTGTTGTAGCTGAGTTCCTTACCCTGATGCTGGGTGGCGGTTGCCACGCCGGGCCGGCCCGTGCCATCGGTATAAAACGCCGCTTCCTGATGCGGATTTTCGCCGTAACGCAACACCTGTGCCAGCGTCCCAGCCACGGCACGCCGCCGCGGCGCCTTGTTGCCCTGCTGATCGGCCATCCAGCCCGACACGGCCGCGTCATAGGCGGCGGTCCGGCTGTAGGCGGTCATTGCCATACGGTTGCGGAACTCCTGCGTGGTGCCACCACCATTTTTCTGCATTTCAGCCAGCAATGCCGCGTAATCACCTACATCCACGATGGTTGTAACAAACCCGTGGTTCTTTGCCGCCGCACGGATCATGGCCGGGCCGCCAATGTCGATATTTTCGATACAGGTTGCGTAGTCGGCACCTTTGGCAACGGTTTCCTCAAACGGATAAAGATTTACGATCAACAGGTCGATCGCACCGATCCCGTGTTCCTCCATCGCCGCCATATGGTCTTCGTTGTCCCGAAGCGCCAGCAAGCCCCCATGCACGCGCGGATGAAGTGTCTTGACCCGCCCGTCCATCATTTCGGGAAATTCGGTTACATCGGCGACATCGACGACTTCAACACCGGCATCACGCATAGCCTTTGCACTTCCGCCGGTTGACAGGATTTCGACCCCGAAACCAGCAAGCACCTTTGCAAGTTCGGATAGCCCGGTCTTATCGGAAACAGATATCAGGGCGCGGCGGATCGGGGGGCGTTGGGTCATGTGGCAATCCTGTTTATTGCTCAGTTCGGTGCCAGTGGATCGTCCATTTCAAGGTCGCGGATATTGGAGGGCGTATCCTGGGCCTTGGCGAGCGTCCAACTGACGCTGCCCGCATACTCCAAAACCTTGGCGTGGAGAACGATCTGTTTCGTCGCACGTGGTTTTAAGCGGTTCTTTTCGAGATAAACAGATGGTTCAAGCGTCATCGACACGCTGCCATCGTGCCGGAATACCCAGATTTCACCACTGCGCAGGACGAGCGAGACCGCGGTCCCCCCAAGGTCAAGTTCGGCGTCGACATCAGGGTGAAGGTGGAACCGAACCGCGTAGTCAACGCCCTGCAACCGGGTTTTGTCGAGCATGCGGTCGAACACCTTCCGGTCCGCAATGGTCCGGCAGGTAAGCGCGTCTTCTCCGATCAGGGCACGGCCATCATGGCTCAGGTCCAGTTTGCGCAAGTGGATCAGCCCATGTGTGGCGAGAAACCCGTCATGTTCCCCGCTGAACATCGTGCTTTCCAACCCTTCGGTCTGCTGGACAGCAACTACTCTGGGCGGATCCGCCAGCAATTCGCGCCTCTGACCCCCGACAAATCCCCGGCGTCCCAGACGGGCAGATGAATATCCTTCGATCCCAAGCGTTGAATGGCTGGGTGTTGCGCGCCCGGCCCGGCGCCATTCGCGGCCAAAAGAGACCCCTGACCCGCAGTTCACGATCAGCGGACGCCGCCCGGATGTCAGCTCCAGTGCGAGGGTGGACGCATGGGCATTATAGCTTGCCTTGCCCGCCGGAGGTGCGCTTGCATCGACGACCACGCTGGTGCGTCCGGCATTCAGCCGCACATAGCCCATCGCCAGCCCGGTGTTCGCAGCGGCCCGAATGCCCGACGCGGCAAGCGCATGGTCAAGGCGCCCTTCCATACCGCGCCCACCGCCATGGAACCGCGCAAGCCCGCCGTCGGCATGACGCAGAGCGCGCAGCGTTGGGGCGATGCGTTCGATTGCTGCGATGTGATCCTTGTCAGCGACACGCCCGGATTTTCCCAGGGCGGAAGCCGCCCAGGTCAGCAGGGTGAAAACTTCTAGCAGTTCTTCGGGATTGCGTGTCGGGATACCGCCCTCGGCATCAATCTGGTTTCGGCATTCCCGCGCCAGGGCCTCAACCGCAGGGCGGACAAACCTGTCCATCCCGGTCAACGCAAGACCCGCATAGATCAGACCTGTCAGCGCCTCAAATCTTGGTAAACCGGCAGAGGCGGCTTTCCAGCGTCGCGCAAGGAAAATTGTCTGTTGCCCAAGGGAGCGGAAATAGGCCTCTGACGCGGTTCTGTCCTGTCCGTTGAGCAGAAACAATGCGTTGTTGATCCAGCGGATCAGGCGGCGCCCGGTCAGATCAGGTGTCCAGCCCAGACCCCGGCCGCCACCATAATCTTCGATCCATTGGCCCGTCCAGGCCTGCGCGCGTTGCCGTGCCACCGAATCCCCGACAGAGGCCAGGTCATCCAGCCAGACGAAACCGTGCAGCTCTTCCTCGAAAGTCCAATGCGGCATCGGCAATTCCCAAATCGGGACGTTCTGCGCTTCGACAAGGTATCCGGCAAACATGAAATTGCCCGCCAACAGTTGACGGCCCCGCGCAAAAGACCCGATGGTGCGGGGCTCCGGTTGAGAAACGAAACCAGTGGCCGGACGTGCCAGGGTGCTGCGCCGCGCGCTAAGGCGGTTTGCAGCGCGCGTCATCTTTGCGGCGAATGTCTCTATTCCGGTCACGGCCTGCCTCTTGCCATCCCTGCCCATGACGCCACTGATTCTGCGCGGCGCTTGATGCGGATGTGCATTCTTTGGCACATCCGTTTTCGTGTATCATACGTCCCATCTTGCGCACTGTCACCGGGCAAATCCCAGTCGATCACTTCTTGCGCAGTCTCGCCATATAGAACCCGTCCATCCCACCGCGCTCGGCCCAGAAATCCGGGCGCAGGCGCAGCCCCCCTTCGGAGCTTTTCCACGCGTCGTCCTGCCAAGGCAATGCTGCGGGTTCAACCGACAGGTTCGCGTGCCGCTCAAGCGCATCGGTGATCTGAATTTCGCCCTCATCCGGCAATAGGGAACAGGTGCAAAACACCATCCTCCCACCCGGTTTGAGCAGGGCCAGAGCATGGTCGATCAAGCGCTCCTGAAGTTTGAAAAGCTCAGGAAAATCAGTGCCATCCTTGGCATATGGCAAATCGGGATGCCGCCGGATTGTGCCGGTTGCCGAACAGGGCGCGTCCAGCAGGATCGCGTCATACTGGCCGCGGTGTTCCAGCGCATCTGCGATGATCAGTTCCGCGGTCAGCCCCGTGCGTTTTAGGTTTTCTTCAACCCGCGCCATACGTCGCGCCGACTGGTCAAGCGCGGTAACTTTTGCCCCGGCGGCGGCAAGCTGCATGGTTTTGCCCCCGGGGGCGGCGCAGAGATCAAGGATCGTTTCACCGGGCTGCGGATCAAGCAAAGCGACCGGCATCGCAGCCGCCGCATCCTGCACCCACCAATCTCCTGTGTTGAATCCGGGTAAGGCCGATACTTGTCCAACACCCTGAATCCGAACGGAATTATTTGGCAGCACGGTCCCATAAACCTGCTTCGCCAACGCTGCGGGATCGCCGGATTTCAGCGTCAGGTCAAGCGGCGCGCCCGCTGCATGAACCACCTCCATCGCTGCCACGGTGGTTTTGCCGTAATCCGCGACCAGCGGTTTTCTAAGCCATTTGGGCATTTGTGGCGCGGGCAAATTTGCCCAGATTGCCGGGCCTTCGGTTGCGACCTTGCGCAGGGTTGCATTCACCAACCCGGACATCCGTGCGTGTTTACGGCTACCACGCGCCAGGCTGACAAGGTCATTCACCACTCCGTGCGCGGCTTCGCCTTCCTCGCACAGCTCCACCACACCCATCCGCAGAATCGCCATGATCGGCGTTGGTGGCAGGCGGCGCAGGTAGCGGCCAAGCAGGCGGTCAGTCTTATCCGTAAAGCGCAGAGTCTGGTTGGCAAGCCGGTTGGCCCGGGCGAGATCCGCAGGCGTCAGCCCCCGGCCGGGTGGGATTTCGGACAACAGGCGCTGGTGCTCCATCACGCCGATCAGCAGGCGGTGGGCTTCTTTGCGTGCAGCACTCATGATCTGATTGGGGTTTGTGTCATGGGCCAAAGCGCGTATAGGAGGATCGCAGAAAGCACAAGGAACGCCAATGGCCGAAGCCGCGAAAACCGACTTGCCTGAAGCCGCCAAACGCGCGTTGGCTGAGGCAGAAGAACGCCGCAACACGGCGGAGCGAAACGCCCTGCCAAAGGAACTGGGCGGGCGTGATGGGCCGGAACCTGTGCGCTATGGCGATTGGGAGAAGAAGGGAATCGCGGTCGACTTCTGAACCCATCCGCTCATCAGTCCTTTCGTCCTTCTTCGCGATGAAAGCCGGTAGCGGCTTGAAAAGCGGTCAGAGCCCGAGCACATCCATCATATCATATTGCCCGGGTTTTTTACCTTGCCCCCAAAGAACGGCCTTGATCGCGCCGCGGGCAAAAATCGCACGATCCGTTGCCATATGGCGCAGCACGATCCGTTCCCCCTGACCGGCAAAGATCACGTCATGTTCGCCGACAATATCGCCGCCCCGGATATTGGAAAACCCGATATGCCCGCGTTCCCGCGCCCCGGTCATACCATCACGACCCCGGTCTGATACGTCATTCAGAGACACGCCACGCCCTTTGGCGGCAGCTTCGCCCAGCATCAGGGCCGTGCCGGATGGTGCGTCGACCTTGTGGTGGTGATGTGCCTCAACCACCTCGATGTCGAAATCCTCGTCCAGCGCGGCCGCCACTTGTTTCGTCAGCTGCACCAGCAGGTTGACCCCAAGTGACATATTGCCCGCCTGCACAATCGTGGCGTGGCGCGCGGCAGCACTGAGGCGGGTGAAATCATCTTCTGTCAGCCCAGTCGTGCCGATCACATGAACGGCGCGCGCCTGGGCTGCAAGATCGGCGAATTCGACGGTTGCGGCGGGTGTGGTGAAGTCGATCACACCCTGCGCCTTTGCAAAGGCCTCAAGCGGGTCATCGCCGACTATGACGCCATTCGCGGCACCGCCCATCGCTTCGCCGAGATCCCGGCCAACCCAATCATGCCCTTCGCATTCAAGCGCACCGACCAGTCGGGCCTTGTCTGACTCCATCAGCAATCTCACCAGCATCTGCCCCATGCGGCCCGATGCGCCTGTCACCACGATGCCCGGAAGCTCTGTCATTCCGATCCCTCCAACTGCTCAGCAGGCAATAGCCTTTTGGTCGTGCCATTGCAAAGCCCCGCTTGCGTGATCGGATCACAGGTCTTAGATGGGCGGCATGGCAAAGAACTCTCATCTTTCCGCACGCGGGCCGTCCCAGCGGCAGCTGCGTGTGGGCGAACTGATCCGGCGCACCTTGTCGGATGTGTTGCTGCGTGGAGACATCCATGACCCGGACCTCAACCGCATGTCGATCACCGTGGGGGAGGTGCGCACATCACCTGATCTGAAGGTAGCAACCGCGTTCATCCTGCCGCTGGGCGGTGAAAACGCTGAAGAGGCTTTGTCCGCCTTGCGCGAAAACCGTCATGAAATCCGCCGCGTAGTGGCCAAGGCTATGACGTTAAAATTCGCGCCGGAAATCCGGTTCGCCATTGATGAGACTTTTGACCAGATGGACGCGACGCGCCGCCTGCTTGACAGCGATAATGTCAAACGCGACCTGGGGGATGACGATTGAGGGTGTTCTTCACGGCGCTGCTTCTGGTGGCATCACCTGCCCTGGCCTGCGAAGATATCACCTACCTCGGCACATCCTTTACCATATGTGAAGTGCGCGCCGAGGAGGATCTGCGCCTGTTCCACAGTGATGAAAACGGCACGCTCCTTGGCGGGTTCGGAGCCGCCGAACGCAGCCTTGGCGAAGGTGAAAAGCTCGGCTTTGCGATGAATGCGGGGATGTATCATAGTGATCGGTCGCCGGTCGGGCTGTTCGTTCAGGAGGGCGTGGAACGATCCGCGATAGCCAGTGGCGGCGGTTACGGAAACTTCGGCCTGTTGCCCAATGGTGTGTTCTGCATCGGCGAAACCCTTCGGGTGATTGAAACGGATGCCTATCGTTCTGAACAGCCGATCTGTGACTACGCCACGCAATCCGGCCCGATGCTGGTGATTGAGGGGGACCTTCACCCAAGGCTCATCCCCGGTGGCACATCGCGCTATATCCGCAATGGGGTTGGTACGTCGGCGGATGGCCACCGCGCGGTTTTTGCGATTTCAAATGATGTGGTGAATTTTCATGACTTCGCCACCTTGTTCCGCGATCATCTGGGTCTGCCGAATGCGCTTTATTTTGATGGTAAGGTGTCCCGCCTTCATGCGCCGGACCTTGGCCGGTCCGATATTGGTTTTGCCCTTGGCGTGATGGTTGGCACGGTGGTTCCCCGTTGACCTGATACGTCTGCTCCGCTAGCAGGCGGGCTTCGCACATCTGAGGGGCTCCCAATGGCGCGCAAACGCAAAGGACGCGATATTTCTGGCTGGGTGGTCGTCGATAAACCGGCGGGCATCACCTCCAACGCGGTGGTGAACAAGCTTCGCTGGGCGATGGAGGCGCAAAAGGCTGGCCATGCAGGAACCTTGGACCCTGAGGCAACCGGCGTTTTGGCTATTGCGCTGGGCGAGGCGACCAAGACCGTGCCCTACATTACCGATGCGCTGAAGGCGTATCGGTTTACCGTGCGGCTTGGCCTGGCAACAAACACAGATGATGCAGAGGGCGAGGTGATTGCTGAGAGCGACGTGCGCCCGTCAGATGTGGACATAAAGGATGCGCTGCCCGGCTTTGTAGGTGACATCATGCAGGTGCCGCCGAAGTTTTCCGCGGTGAAGATCGACGGAGAACGCGCCTATAAGCTTGCCCGCGATGGCGCGGATGTGGATATCGCCGCGCGCCCGCTCTGGGTGGAGGATCTGGTGATGATCGGGCGTCCGGATGCGGATCACGTTGAACTGGAGATGACCTGTGGCAAAGGCGGCTATGTCCGCGCCATCGCCCGTGATCTGGGGGCGGCGCTGGGTTGTCATGGGCATGTGCGGGAACTACGGCGCATCTGGTCCGGCCCGTTTGACGCGGAAGACGGGATAGGCATGGACCTGATCGAGGAACACGCCAGGACGGCGGAACTCGATCAATATCTGTTGCCACTGGAAACCGGACTCGCGGATCTCCCAGAGTTGAAAACCACTGCAGAGGGCGCGGCTAAACTCAGGAATGGCAACCCCGGCATGGTGCTGACGTCAGATGCCGAGTACGGCGACGAAGCCTGGGCCTCCTTCGAAGGGTGCGCCGTCGCCGTCGGCATCTACCGCGCTGGCGAATTGCATCCTTCCCGCGTGTTCCGGGCCTAGGGGCGAAGGCGTTTCGAAGCGGCTTCGCCTCTGCTCTCAGGTCGCTGAGGGTTGATCAAACCAATCAGGCAGGTCACAACTCTGACATGATCCGGCGGAAATTCCAGAAAGGTGATGCGGCGTCAGAAGCGGTCTATTCACCCTGTGAGCGGTATCGCTATGCGCTGACCCGCATTTGGGATGAGGGTGAACGACGCCTGACATTCATCATGCTCAATCCGTCAAAAGCCACCGAAGTTCAAAACGATCCTACTGTCGAACGCTGTGAACGGCGGGCGCGGACGCTTGGCTATGGCGCCTTTCGGGTGGTGAACATCTTCGCCTGGCGGGAAACCGACCCGATAGCCTTGAAACGGGCCGTGGAACCGGTGGGGCCGGCCAATGACAATGCGATTGTCGCCGCGGTCCACTGGGCGGATGACATATTGTGCGGCTGGGGCGCGCATGGTGCACATCAGGGACGCGGGGCAGCGGTTGCGGGCTTGCTCGGCGCGGCAAACCCCCTGTTCTGCTTGGGTGAAACGCAAGCAGGCCATCCGAGGCACCCGCTTTACATCGCCTATGCAACCCAGCCTAAGCCATGGACCCCCCGATTGCATTTGTCGGCGGAGTGATTAGGTTACGTCCGGAAAAGGGGGGGCGAAGCCATATCTGAAGACCTTACAGATACACAGCAGGAACTTGTTGCGCTGCGCAGGGAGCTCCAGTTTCTGAACAGCCATCGCTTTGTTCGCATTCACAACTCTTTCTGGCGTATGATCCTGTTTCAGTTCCTTCGGGGCCTGGCTTTTGGCCTTGGAACGGTGATCGGCGCGACGATTCTGGTTTCTGTGATCGTTTATTCCCTTTCTTCGATCGATTTTATTCCTGTTGTGGGTGAATGGGCGCGCCAGATCGCAGAGATCATCACAGGTACACACAACCCGCCATAGTTTTTCCATAAACTTTTGAGAGATTTAACCTTGGGATGAAACACGTATGGCGTGTATATTGCCATATAGTCCTCCAGCCGCACACATGTATGCGCGCCTCGGCAATGCCGGAAACCGGCAAAAAGGTTATGTGAGTTTTGTGATGTTTGGATTGTTTAGCCTGTTGGGCGCACTGTTGGTCGGGTCGATGGTCGCTGTTGGTGCAGAAGAAGAAGATACAGATATCCAGGTTTTTGATGATCAGGATACTGGCGATGCAAACGCCAACACCATGCAAGGTGGCGACGGCGACAGCCTGCTGAATGGCGCGGGCGGTGCTGATCTGATCTCCGGTGGTGATGGCGATGATCTGTTGTTTGGTGGCGACGGCGATGACTGGCTGGCTGGTAACGACGGCGATGATATCGTGCAGGGTGAAGCAGGGAATGACGAAATCTACGGCGGGCGTGGCGACGACCGGATCGAAGGTGGCGATGGCGATGACGAGATTTATGGCGAGAACAATGATGACCTTCTGTTCGGGAATGCCGGGGCGGATATCATTGTCGGCGGCGATGGTGCCGATCACCTGGAAGGTGGATCCGGCGATGATCAGCTTCAGGGCAGCGCGGGCGATGACGTCCTGATCGGGGGTGCTGGATCTGACACCTTACAGGGCGGTAGCGGCAATGATGTTCTGTCTGGTGTTGTTGAAGGCGACAGTGAAAATGATATTGAGACTGATGTCAGGGATTTCCTCAACGGCGGCCTGGGCGATGACCAGCTTATCATTGGGAATGACGATATTGCATCCGGTGGCGAAGGGAGTGACCTGTTTGAGATCGGCGGCTGGCTGAGCGAGGGGAATGGCGCCACGATAATGGATTTTGAGCCGGATCAGGATGCAATAGTGCTGGTCTACGACCAGGCGGAATTTGGGCCACCTGAAATCAGCATCGAACCTAACCCGGACAACCCCGACGACAGCCTTGTTCGCGTAAACGGTGAAATTGTTGTCGCCGTAGCAAATACACCGGGGTTGGGTGCGGAGCATATATCTGTCGTTTCCCCGACCTGATTGAAACTGGCGCGGCCGGATATTTTCCCTTTTCTTTACAGGCGAATTCTCCTATACGCGCGCATCCGCTGGAATCCGGCGGAACGTACCCTCCATGGGCCTGTGCTGGACGACATCCCGGCCTGCGCCATTAACTCTAGAATCTGAAGGAGACCCCGATGTCGATTACTGTTGAAGAAAAAGCGAAGGTGATGAAGGAATTTGCAACCAAAGACGGTGACACAGGTTCACCCGAAGTACAGGTTGCGATCCTCAGTTCCCGCATTGCGACGCTGACCGAACATTTCAAAACCCACAAAAAGGATAACCACGGTCGCCGTGGCCTTCTGAAAATGGTGGCCCAACGGCGGAAGCTTCTGGATTACCTGCGTGGCAAGGACGAAGGGCGTTACCAGTCCCTTATCGAAAAACTCGGTCTGCGCCGCTAAGTAACGACAGACGCGCCCAATGTGGCGCGTCTTTCACTTAATCCGAAGGTTTTGACGGCCGGGCCGCCCGCCGAAACAGGATACGACCAATGGCCACGGGGGATACCCCCCCGTATGAAACCGGCCCGATGGGGATACGCCCCGGACAGGCAAATTAGGAAACGTTGATGTTTGACGTAACGAAAAAATCTATCGAATGGGGTGAAGAAACCCTGACACTCGAATCGGGCAAGGTTGCCCGCCAGGCTGATGGCTCCGTCATCGCCACACTTGGTGAAACTTCGGTCATGGCAAATGTGACCTTCGCCAAGGAACAGAAACCGGGGCAGGATTTCTTTCCGCTGACGGTTCACTACAATGAAAAATACTACGCTGCCGGTAAGATTCCCGGCGGCTTTTTCAAGCGTGAGGCGCGGCCGACCGAAAAGGAAACGCTGACCTCCCGCCTGATCGACCGGCCCATTCGGCCGCTGTTCGTTCCGGGCTTCAAGAACGAAGTCCTGGTGATCTGCACC
>CAYTUW010000007.1:0-36291 GCA_964441435.1 uncultured Rhodobacterales bacterium | reverse complement strand
CATTAGTGACATAATGACAGCCAATGCCGCCGATACCAGCGCAACGGCCAGGGACCGCATCGCCGCATACCAGACGGCCTCTGGCAAGGTGAAGAAAGCTGCCACCCCCTTTATCCCCACCATGACCAGGGGAGTCAGCAAAAACAGCGTAGCCATAAGAATAATCAACAGGTCAACGCGATGAAAGCCATCCCAGCGCTGATACATGCGATCCAGCCCGGTGCCTATCGCGGAGGGAATACTCACAAAGCCCGACGCTACTGCAGCTATTGCACAGAGGCCGAATTGCACAAGCGACAGCAGGGCCGCCTTTCCGAGGTCAAAATCAAAGCGGAACGCCTGATAAATGGCAAGTTCCACGGTGCTTGCCCGCGGACCGCCCCCCAGGGTCAGCGCAACCGCAAAGCTGGTGATACAGATCAGGAAGATCACAACAAACACACCGGGCAGGACGCTGCGCAACATCGGCAGTTCGAGCCGGGCAAAATATTCCCTCGGTCCGAAACCAAGCGTTGCAGCAAGACGGAAACGCTCTGCCGGAATGGCCAGCCAGCCATGCAGGATCAACCGGGTCGCCAGAGGCAGGTTAAAGAACACATGTGCAAGCAGAACACCCTGCAACCCATAGATCGAAACAGGCTCTATTCCCGCGTAACCAAGCATAGAATTTAACAATCCGCCGCGTCCGAACACCGCAAGCAACCCCAGAACCGCAACGATCACCGGCAGAATGAAAGGCGCCCCTAGCAGGGTTATCAGAACATTGCGCCCGGGAAACCGCCGCCGCGACAGTGCCCGCGCCAGCGGGATCGCCAACAGGCAGCTGATCACCGCTGAAAGCACAGCCTGAACCAGCGTAAAGCGCACCGCTGCCCAGTCAGCCGACGTCAGACCCGTACCCGCCTCTGCCCGGCTCCAGACGGCAGTGATCGTGCCCAGCGTCAGGAACAGGAGCAGGGCCGCCGAAGCAGCCCCGCCGAGCGCCACCGGCTTTATTGTGATAGCGCGTTCAGCCATTCTTCCAGTGCTGCATCGCGGATAGCGGGAACATCAGATTCCGGCAGCAGAATCGCCTTTTCAGGGGAAATCAAGGTCTCAAACCCCTCCGGCAGCCCGGTTTCAGGGATGACAGCAGGATACATCCAGTTTGTCGTTGGAATGGCGCCCTGAAAGCCCTCTGTCTGCATAAACGCCAGGAACGTGTCTGCCAGTTCCGGCTGGTCTGTCGACGCCAGTTTCCCCGCAACTTCAACCTGCATATAATGCCCGTCCGCGAAAGGTGCGGCAGCTTTGGTCGCGTCTTCTTCTGCAATCAGATGATAGGCGGGGGATGTCGTGTAGGACAGTACCATATCTGCCTCCCCCTCCAGGAACATGCCGTAGGATTCGGACCAGCCCTTGGTCACGGTGACGATATTATCGGAGAGGTCGCCCCACAGCGTTTCCGCGTCATCGCCCGCGACGGCTTTCACCCACAACAGCAAGCCTAGACCCGGCGTAGAGGACCGCGGATCCTGAATGACAATTTTCAGGTCAGACACCGCAAGTTCGCTAAAACTGCCTGGAACAGAGTCTGTTTTTGTCGTGTCGTAGACAAAAGCAAAATAGCCCCAGTCATAGGGCAGGAAGGTATCATCAACCCAGTCAATCGGCAGGTCGAAACGTGCCCCTTCGACACCATGCGGCGCGAATAGCCCGGTTTCCTTTGCCGCCGCCGTCAGGTTGGTATCGAGCCCCAGCACCACATCCGCATCGGAATGTGCGCCTTCAAGCTGAACACGCGCCAGCAGCGCCGCACCATCGCCCGCGCCAACAAATTGCAAATCACAGGCGCAACTTTCCTCAAACGCCGCCTCAATCACCGGGCCAGGGCCCCAATCGGAAACGAAGCTGTCGTAGGTGTAAACTGTCAGCACGGGTGTATCTGCGCCCGCCATGGAGGCAACGCAAAGTCCCGCGGCGATCATGGGATATTTCATCTTTCATCCTTTCATGCCGACGGGCGGATTTCGGGATGAGCTTGTCTCAACCTTCCCTCCGCCGGTCTTAACCGGTTCAGGTTCAACGGGTCCGCTTTCGCATCTCAGCCGGATTGGCCCCCCGAGGTAGGGTTGTATCTATGCCCCAATCACTGGATCAGCAAGCCGAAACCCCTTGAGCGTGCGGCAGGTGGCCGCTAGACCGCAGGGAAAGGAGCCTTGCACATGTCCATGAACACATTCGGCCATATGTTCCGCGTCACAACCTGGGGCGAAAGCCACGGGCCTGCGCTGGGTGCCACGGTGGATGGCTGTCCGCCGAATGTAGCGGTGGATGAGCCGATGCTGCAGCACTGGCTCGACAAACGTAAGCCTGGACAGAGCAAGCACACGACCCAGCGACGCGAGGCCGATGAGGTCAGGATCCTGTCCGGCGTGTTTAACGGCAAAACCACCGGCACACCGATCCAGCTGTTGATCGAAAACACCGATCAGCGGTCAAAGGATTACGGCGAGATTGCCAGAACCTTCCGCCCCGGCCATGCGGACATCACCTATCACCTGAAATACGGCAATCGGGACTACCGGGGTGGCGGGCGGTCTTCGGCCCGTGAAACCGCCGCACGGGTGGCGGCTGGTGGGGTGGCGCGGGAGGCGATCAAAGCGCTTGCACCAGGGCTGGAGATCAAGGGTTATATGGTTCGTATGGGCGCGGTAGAAATTGACCGCAGCCGTTTTGACTGGGCCGAAATCGACCGCAATGACTTCTGGGTGCCCGATGCCGGCGCGGTACCGGAGTGGGATGAATACCTTAGCGCCATTCGCAAAGATAAAAACTCCGTCGGGGCGGTGGTTGAGGTGGTCGCGCGCAATGTGCCCGCAGGGCTCGGCGCACCGATTTATGCCAAGTTAGACACTGATTTGGCTGCAGCGATGATGTCCATCAACGCCGTCAAAGGCGTCGAAATCGGTGAGGGTATGGCCGCAGGCGGCCTACGCGGCACAGACAACGCGGATGAGATTTTCATGGGCCCAAACGGGCCGGAGTTCAGTTCCAATCACGCGGGCGGCATCCTTGGCGGGATTTCCAGCGGGCAGGATGTTGTGGTCCGGTTTGCGGTAAAACCGACAAGTTCGATCCTGTCGCCCCGCGCCTCCATCACCACGGATGGAAAACCGACCGAGGTCATCACCAAGGGTCGCCATGACCCTTGCGTCGGCATCCGCGCCGTGCCGGTGGGGGAGGCGATGATGGCATGTGTGCTGCTTGATCATCTGTTGCTGCATCGGGGTCAGATCGGCGAAAACCAGGGTCAAATCGGCTGAGAAAGCCCTCAAGCCATTTTGATTTTTTCTGCCGATCTGGCATGCTGTCGCCAACCTATTTTGAGTGGAGTCTTTTGATGTCTGATTTTTCCTTTTCCACGGCGATGGCCATCATGCGCAAAACGGCGCCTTTCCTGCTGTTTCGCATCATCATCTATTTTGGCATCGCCGTCGCCTATGTGCTGGTCACCGGCACCGGGGCGGGCATCGGCTGGGGTATCGGTGCGTTCGGGGATGAGGATTTTCAGGCTTCGTCCACCTTCTGGGGCGGTGCGATCGGTTTTGGCACCACGGCGGGTGTGCTCTACTTTCTGCGCGAATACATCCTTTACATGGTGAAGGCCGGGCATATCGCGGTGATGGTCGAATACCTTGAAGGGCGCGAACTGCCCGGTGGCAAGGGCCAGATCGCCTATGCCCAACAGATTGTGAAGGAACGCTTTGGTCAGGCCAACGTCCTGTTCGGCGTCGACCAGCTTGTGAAGGGAGTGATCCGCGCCATTACAGGGTTGATCCAGGGCATTGCCTCCCTGCTGCCCATTCCTGGCCTTGATCGGGTGATGAGCGTTGTCAGGGCCTTTCTGCGTGTAGCAGTAGGCCTGATTGATGAGGTTATTTTGGCCTATTTGATCCGCAATAGGGTCGAAAATCCCTGGCATGGCGCACGGGATGCGCTGGTGCTTTATGCGCAAAATGCCAAACCGATGCTGCTCAACGCCGCCTGGATCACTCTTGTGACCTATGTGCTGGCTTTCTTTGTGTTCCTGATCATGCTGGCACCTGCCGGATTTGTCGTCTGGCTGATCCCCGGCGCATGGTCCGCGGGCGGGTTGGTTTTTGCGATCCTGTTTGCCTGGGCGGTTAAGGTTGCGCTGATTGAACCCTTTGCGATTGCCTGTCTGCTCCAGGCCTATTTCAAGGTGACGGACGGTCAGGAACCGAACCCGGAATGGCAGGGTAAGCTCGACAATGCTTCAAAGAAGTTCAAGCAACTTGGCGAAAAAGCGGTGAATTGGGTCAGCGGCGGGGGTGCCGGGGCGGCCGAAGATACGCCCCCGCAAAACAGTGCCTAATTCAGGCCAATGCCGCCTGCAACGCGGCATCCATCAACGCCTTGATCTGGTCACGAGAGGTGCCTGCGACGATCCGGCCAAGCTCTTCTGAACCATGCAGAACCACCAGTGTGGAACGGCGCGGAATTCCAAGCGCTTTGGTCAACGCATCATTGCGATATTGATCCCAGTCCACATTCACAAAGGTGATGTTGGCCTCATAGTCCGGATTTTCCGATTTCAGCGCATTGATCACCCGTTCCTGTGCGGCACAGGTCGAACACCAATCCGCTTTGAAATCGAGAAACACGGTCTGCCCGTTCGTCAGCAGCTCTTCGACCAGTCCGGGGGCGTAATTCTGTGCGGCGCGGGCGACAAACGGCAGCCCGAGCGCTGCGCTGCAGGTAATGAGAAAGCTTCTGCGGTCCATAAGTATTCCTCCTTCAGAGTGATACGGAAAAGTCGATGAGCCAGGCGGGCAGGTTTTGCACCGCCCAGGCTTCGGCCAGATGGTGCCAGCGCAGCAGGATCGCCACGCCAACAAAGATGAAAACGCAACCCATGATCGGGCGCGACAAATGCGCAATGCGCCGCAAAAGGGCCTGGCGCCGCAGGATCGCGGCCCGCGCCCCGTAGCCCAGCGCCAGGATGATCGTCGAAACGCCCAGCGCAAAACCTATCATGACCACCCCGGCACGCAGCAGGCTTTCGCCCTGAAATGCGAGCGCGATGGCCCCGCCAAGCGTTGGGCCGACGCAGGGGCTCCAGACCGCGCCAAGAAGCGCCCCGCCAAGGAACTGCCCCGAAAACCCGGCTTGTGAAACGGTGTCTATGCTTTGATCCGCACGTGTGGCGACACCGTCAGTTGCGGCCGCAAAAGCGGCACTAAAGCGGGGAATCAGCAAGATAACGCCAAATCCGATCATCAGTGCTGCACCGGCCTGCGCAACCATCTGATCGTCAAGGCCAAGTGACCGCCCAAGGGTCGCAACCCCAAGCCCAAGCGCGACAAACGACAGGCTCATCCCGGCGGCAAGCGCTAAAGGTGCATGTCGATGCTCCTGCAAGCCGCTCGCCAGCACTATCGGCAGAACCGGCAGTACACAGGGGTTGATCAGCGTCAGCAGCCCCGCACCATATGCGAACAGAAATTCCATACTGGTTTGTCGCCGCTCAAACGCGACAAGTCACGCCTTACCCACCGCACTATGGTTCACATTTGCGCCAGCGGGTTTCTTGGTCAGCTGAACCGCTGCAATGCCCAGCGTGATGACAACCACCCCGATGAAATCAAACCAGCCAAACGGCTCCCCCAGCAAAATCGCAGCGATAGCCACGCCCAGAAACGGGTTGAGGAAATGAAACGTGGCGGCGCGTACCGCGCCGATCCGATTGACAAGCGCAAACCAGACCCAGGTCGCGGCAAGCCCTGAAACAAGTGTTGTATAAGTAAAGGCGCCGACAAGTTTCCACGTCCAGTTGACGTTCCAGGTTTCAAGACTGACGGCACAAACGGCAAGCACACTGCTGCCGACAAGCATCTGAAGACCAACAACCATCAGGTGATTTCCCCCCGACGATGCCCCGGTTACCGACAATGTAGCAACGGTCAGGGCCACCGCCCCTATGCCACACAGCGCCAGACCATAAAGATCTACACCGCTTCCGCTGATCCGAGTGCCCATAATGATGGCCACACCAATGGCACCAGCAACAAGACCCAAGGCAGCAATAGGTGCCAGTCTTTCACGGAAGAACGCCCAGCCCGCAAAGGCAACGAGCAGCGGCATGGTGGAGGCGATGATGGCAGAAATCGACGCCTCCACCCATTGCATCGCAACGAAGTTCAGACCCAGATACAGGGCATTTTGACAGATTCCGAAAATGATGGTGGCCCGCGCCTGACCCCGTGTAAGGTGCCATGTCTGACCAAGCGCACGGGCAATGACAATCGCAATCACGCCTGAAATAAGAAACCGGATGGCGAGTGCCGTGATCGGTGGCGCATCGGCCACAATAATTCGCGCCGAGGTAAAGGCCGACGACCACATGATGGCGAAGGCCACCCCCATCAGAATTGCTTTGAAATCCATGTGCCCCCACAAAAGAAAAAGGCCGCCCGATGCGGGCGACCCTATCCAAAGCAATCGCGGGGGCAAGCCCCGAATTGATTTAGCCGTTCACGCTATCCTTCAGCGCCTTGGCGATGGTCATCTTGACCACGCGGTCAGCGTCTTTGTGGATCTGTTCGCCGGTGGCGGGATTGCGCACCATGCGGGCCGGACGGTCGCGGCAGTAGATTTTGCCAACGCCAGGCAGTGTCACAGCACCGCCGCCGGACACTTCGCGGGTGATGACGGAAATCATCGCATCAAGAGCGGTGTTGGCGCCTTTCTTGTCGGAACCCATTTCATCAGCAAGTGCTGCAACAAGCTGTGTCTTGGTCAAAGGTTTTGCCATCTGAATTTCTCCTCGTGATATGCCCGTATTTGGGGCGTTATTGGCCTTATTTAACGGGATATAGCGGTGCGACACAACGATTAGTGGCATCGAAATCAGGTTTTTCTTGCGATTTTTGCGGTTTTTCGCCGTCTGAGTGGCTCAGAGGAAGGCCGTTTCCTCGAAACTTCGTAATTTCCGCGAATGCAGACGCTCCAGCGGCATGTCGCGCAAACTCTCCATTGCCTGAATACCGATCTGCAAATGACGCCTGACCTGGCTGTTGTAAAAATCGCTCGCCATACCGGGCAGTTTCAGTTCCCCGTGGAGCGGCTTGTCACTGACGCAGAGCAGGGTGCCATAGGGCACACGAAAGCGGAATCCATTGGCGGCAATCGTTGCGCTTTCCATATCAAGCGCAATGGCGCGGCTCTGGCTGAGCCGCTGCACAGGTCCGGATTGTTCGCGTAACTCCCAGTTGCGGTCATCCACCGAAACCACCGTCCCGGTTCGCATGATCCGCTTGAGATCGTAGCCCTCAAGCTCCGTCACATCGGCAACCGCCCGTTCCAGCGCGATCTGGATTTCCGCCAGTGGCGGGATCGGCACCCAGACCGGCAAATCAGGGTCTAATACGTTGTCTTCGCGCAGGTAGGCGTGGGCCAAAACGAAATCCCCGAGGCTCTGGCTGTTGCGCAGACCGGCGCAGTGGCCAACCATCAGCCAGGCATGCGGGCGCAGCACGGCGATGTGATCGGTTGCCGTCTTGGCGTTCGACGGGCCGACCCCGATATTGACCAGGGTGATCCCGCCGCCATCGGCCCGTTTCAGATGATAGGTTGGCATCTGGGGCAGTTTTTCGGGCTGCGGGCAGGCCCCTTCCGGGTCGGTGATTTCGACATTCCCGCTTGAGACAAAACTGATGTAACCGCTTTTCGGATCGGCAAGCATCTTGCGTGCATAGGCCTCAAATTCCGATACGTAGAACTGGTAGTTGGTGAACAGCACGTGATTCTGGAAATGTTCGGGGCTGGTCGCCGTGTAATGCGACAGGCGCGCCAGGGAATAGTCAATCCGCTGAGCGGTAAAGGGTGCAAGCGGCATGGATCCGTCGTCATAGACAACATCGACACCATTCACGATATCATCATTTGTAATCGACAGATCCGGCACATCAAAGATGTCACGCAGCGGGTATTCCATTGCCCCATTCTGCGGCACAGAAATGGCCGCGTCATTTACAACGGCGAAATGCACCGGAATCGGCGTATCCGAGACTCCGATGGTGACCGGGACATCATGGCTTTTCACCAGAAGGTGTATCTGCTGTTCAAGGTAGTTCTTGAACAAATCGGGCCGTGTCACTGTGGTTTTGAACTCCCCCGGATGGGCAACGTGACCAAAGGCAAGGCGGGAATCGGCCTGTGCGTAACTTGTCGTATTGATGCGAATTTCCGGGTAATAGGCTCTGAATCGCTCCTCTGGACGTGCCCCATGCGCCTTTTCGCTGAACTTGTCGCGCAAGAAGTTGGTCGCGGTTTCGTAAAGTTCCGTCAAGCGTTCAACCGCCGCCTTCGCATCTGTAAAAACCTCTGGTTTTGGTGTCGGCGGGGATTGAATCGTCAGATCAATATCGGCTGTTTTCATTTGTTGTTATCCTTCGTCAAACAGCGGTGTGAATTCAAATGTGCGCACGTCCACCAGGCCGAGGTCGGAAATCCGAAGCTCCGGGATCACCACAAGCGCAAGCAGGGAATGCTGCATATAGGCGTTATTGAGGGAACAACCGGCGGCCTCCATCGCGCGGCCCAATGCCTCCGCCTTTGCGGCGACCTCCGCCGCAGGGGAATCGGACATAAGACCGGCGATTGGCAATTCGACCAGCGCCTGTTCCTTACCCTCGGCGAAAAAGGTGACGCCGCCGCCAACCTCTTGCAGGCGGTTCGCCGCAAGGGCCATATCTTCGCGTGAGGTGCCAACGACAATCATATGGTGGCTGTCATGTGCCACGGTGGAAGCCATGGCCATCCGCCCCTGATAACCAAAACCGCTGACCAGCGCATTGACCACGCCACCGGTGCCCTGATGCCGCTCAACCAGCGCGATCTGGCAAACATCCTGCGCCGCGTCGCTTCTGACCTCACCATCTTCGACCTTGAGTGTCTTCTTCAGCGCCTTCGTCGGTGCCTGATTTTCGACGACTCCTATGACGTTCGCCGTCACCTGATTGGCACCTTTCGGTGCTGTGATCACAAAATCATCAGGGGCCAATTCCTTACCCATACGAACGGTATTTCGTGCATGGTCCGGCCAATCGAGATGAGGGCAACTCGCCAGCATCAGACCCTGTTTTGCGACGATATTGCCTCGTGTGATCACAGTGTCTATCGGAAGTGTCACCAAATCACTCGTCAGGATTACATCGGCCCGCCGCCCCGGGGCGATAGAGCCAAGCTCCCGCTCCAGTCCGAAATGCGTGGCCGTATTGATCGTCGCCATCTGCAGGGCAATCAAAGGATCACAGCCGCAATCTATCGCATGACGCACCACACGGTTCATATGCCCGTCATTTACCAACGTCCCGGAGTGGCTATCGTCGGTGCAGAGGATGAAATTCCGGGGATCAAGCCCCCTTTCTGTCACTGCCGTGATCTGGGTTTCCACATCATACCAGGCTGACCCCAGCCGCATCATATGACGCATCCCCTGCCGCGTGCGGGCAATCGCGTCTGCCTCACATGTGCCTTCATGATCATCCGCTGGGCCACCGGCGGCGTAGGCATGGAACGCAGGGCCAAGGTCTGGCGATGCATAATGCCCGCCGACCGTCTTGCCCGCCATCTGAGTTGCAGCAATCTCCGCCAGCATCTTTGGATCAGCATTGATCACACCAGGGAAGTTCATCATCTCCCCCAGCCCGATAATACCGGGCCACGTCATCGCCTCTGTCACATCTTCCGGGGTGATTTCATAACCGGTTGTTTCCAGCCCCGGCGCAGAGGGGGCACAGCTCGGCATCTGGGTAAAGATGTTTATCGGCTGCAATAGAGCCTCATCATGCATCAAACGCACACCTTCGAGGCCAAGCACATTGGCGATCTCATGCGGGTCAGTGAACATCGTGGTCGTGCCATGCGGCGCTACGGCGCGGGCAAATTCCGCAGGCGTCAACATCCCGCTTTCGATGTGCATGTGGGCATCACAAAGGCCAGGGATCATATAGGTGCCGTCTGCCTCGATCACCTCAGTCGCCTCACCAATGCAATGGCTTGCATCCGGGCCACAATAGGCAAACCGCCCGTCGGCAATCGCCAGATCATGATCTTCCAGCACTTCGCGGGTGTGGACGTTCACCCATTTACCGCCGCGGATCACCATATCCGCCGCTGCGCGCCCGGCTGCAACATTGACAAGCCGGGGCGCTGATTCCGCCCATGTTTTGAATGTCGTCTTTTCCATGGACTAATTGTTCAAAAATTTCAAACCGCTGCAAGGCCGGATTTCGCAGCGGTTTGTGATGATTTTTTGAACCAAGCCCTACGGGCTTACATATCCAGGGCTTCTGCGACCTCGACGGAGCCGCCATCCTCAAGGATCGGGCAGCCCTTTGCCATGTCGCAGGCCGCATCTATGTCTGCAGCATTGACCAAGGTGTAGCCCGACAGCGGGTTGGATCCACCATCATCCGCTACACCCGATGTGCTGACGGTTTTCGACATCCCGACCGGATGGCCGCCGTCAACAAGGTTCTCACCAATACCACCCATCCAGGCCTCCCATTTCGCCATGACTTTTGCGCCTTCTTCCGGCGTCTCAGGCTTCTTTCCTCCATGATAGGCAAATACAAATTTCGGCATGGGATCCTCCTTTTTCTGCTATGTTTTAGCCAGCGCATCGAGCTTGCGAAGCGAACTTGTCCACCCTTCCGTATGGCGTGCGGCGGCTTCCTCATCAGCCAGGTTTCGGTGCGTCAGTGTGAACCGTGTGCCGCCGGTGCCGTCGGGGTCCAAAGATACCATAACATGGCTTTCTTCGCCTCGCTGGTCAGCATCATCATGCCAGGCCCAGGTGAACCCGATCGAATTTGGCGGATCAACATGGGTAACCTGCCCGGACACTTTGAACGCCTGTCCGGCATCATTCTTCATCACCGAAAACCACGGGCCTGTCGTCTCAAAGCTCAGGTCATGTTCTGGCACATGCACCCCTTCCGGCCCCCACCACTTCAACAGGTTTTCGGTTTTTGTTACGAAAGCGAACACTTTTTCTACCGGGGCGGCAAAGACCCGTTCTAACGTGACGTCGGTCATTGTGGCTCCTCTTCGTTCAGGGCGGCCTCAAGCCGGGTGAGGCTCTGCGCCCAGAATTCCCGGTGCGCGATGGTCCAGTCCGCGATGCCACGCAGCGCCTCAGGCTGTACCGAGTAGAGCCTTTGCTGACGGTTGACCCGACGCGAAATCAGCCCGGCCTCATGCAGCACTTTCAGGTGACGCGAAATTGCCGGGGCCGAAACCGCGGCGACATCCAGCAATGCGCCCGCCGGAAGTTCACCCTGTTCGAGCAGCCGCTCGACAATCGAAAACCGTATCGGGTCACCCAGCGCGGAAAATGTCTCTGTCAGCTTCATGGTACAATTCACGAGTCTTTGATTTTCATGTTCGTTATTTAACAAATAGCATAAATTAATGGAAAGCCAAGGCGAAACCTTCGCCAGGGGTCATTCCGCCATAATTTCTGCGACATCCAGCAACCGATTGGCAAAGCCCCACTCGTTATCATACCAGCCAAATACGCGTAAAAGCCCTGTATTAGACACTGAAGTTTCCGGCAGAGCCATGACAATAGATTCAGGGCGCATCCGCATGTCGGTTGAAACCACCGGATCCTCTGTCCAGCCGATCACATGATCCGACCTGCCCCGGATCAGCGCATTTACCTGTTCCGGTGTGACCCGATCCCGCAGGGCTACCGTCAAATCAATGCACGACACGCTTGCCGTAGGGACGCGCAAGGCCCGTGCCTCCACCTTGCCGGCGAGTTCTGGCAGGACCTCGTCAATCAGATGCGCGGCAGAGGTGGTGGTCGGCACCATCGACAGCGCAGCGGCGCGGCTGCGGGCGGGATTGGCGCGCGGCATATCAACAGTTGGCTGACTGCCGGTATAGCAATGCACGGTAACCATCTGGCCGCTTTCGATGCCAAAGGCATCATCGAGCAATTTCATCAGCGGTGCGAGCGCATTGGTGGTGCAGGAGGCATTGGACACGATCTTTTGCCCACTCAACACCTCATCATTCGCCCCCAGAACAACCGTCGTATCTGCGGTTTTGGAAGGCCCGGACACAAGAACAGCACCCGCACCCGCGTCAATCCCGCGTTGTGCAAAGCCGCGATGCCCGGCAAGGCCGGTGCATTCCAGAACCACATCAACACCCTTTAAATCAAGGATGGAAATGTCATCACAGCAGTTGAACGGAATAGTTTCTCCGTCGATCAGTAGGGCGCTATCGCCCGCCTCAACCCGCCCCGGAAAGGGGCCAAAAACACTGTCATACTGAAAGAGGTAGGCGCAGGTGTCGATCGACGCGATATCGTTGATCATCACCAGCTCAAACCCGTCCCGCCGGGTCAAAAGCAGCCTGAGAACAGCCCGGCCGATGCGACCGAACCCATTGATGGCAATGCGCGTCATGTAGGACCTCAAGTGAGTCGTTCAGGCGGAGCCTTTCGCGCGCGGCCCGGAACGTCAACCACCTCAGACATCAACTTCGATGGCAACGCCCTGTTTCACCGCAAGATCGACCACAGATGCCGCCACTGCAAGATCCTGCAACCCAACACCTGTGCCGTCAAACAACGTGACCTCTGCATCTGAACTGCGGCCCGGATGTGCGCCGTTGATCACGGCACCGATCTGGGTGATATCACTTTCCGCGACAAGGCCCGATGCAACCGCATGCTGCGCCTCGCCGATTGAAACCGACTGCGCGACCTCATCGGTAAACAGTTTTGCGCGGCTCATAAGGGCGGGATCAAGCTCTTGTTTGCCGACTGTATCCGTACCCATACAGGCCAGATGAGTACCGTCAGAAACCTGGTTTTCGGCAAGAATAGTGTCGAAACTCGACGTGATAGAGATAATCACATCCGCTGCGCGCATTTCATCAAGCTCCACCGCTTCGAACGGCAATCCGGCCTCCGCCGCGACCTTTGCGATATTCGCCAACATTTCTGGATGCAGGTTCCAGCCAATGACTTTCTCAAAGCTGCGCTGTTCCAGTGCCGACCGCAGCTGGAACGTCGCCTGATGCCCGGCGCCGATCATACCGATGACTTTCGCATCCCTACGCGCAAGGTGCTTGATCGAAACCGATGACGCCGCCGCCGTGCGCAGCGCGGTCAACAGATTGCCACCAACCATCGCCTTTGCCTGTCCGGTATCAGGATCGAACAGAATCACAGTCGATTGATGGTTAATGATCCCTCGCTGTTCAAGGTTATGCGGCCAATATCCCCCGGCCTTCAGGCCCAGCGTCTTCCCGGCGCGATCAAACCCGCCTTTGAAACCGTAAAGCGCATCAACATGGCCTATCGCCTCCCTTACCACGGGGAAATTATAGGCATCCCCTGCCGCCATCGCGGCGAAGACCTGTTCCACCGCATCAAAGGCCGCTGCCCGGGTCATCAATCCGGCGATTTCGCGTTCCGGTACGATATACATTCAATAGGCCTTTCCGCGCGCCGACACCGGCCAAACCGTTTCGACGACGCCATTCCTCACCCCGACATACCAGTCATGGACGTTGCAGGTCGGGTCACACTGGCCCGGCACGAGGCGCAGCTTGTCTTTGACGGAGAGCGCCCCGCCCGGGTCCGCCACCACGCCATGTTCGTCGGAGCATTTCACATATTCCACGTCGTCACGGCCAAAGATAAACGGCAAGCCGCTATCGACCGACTGCGCCTTCAGCCCCGCGTCGACGATGGCCTTGTCAGCCTTCGCATGGCTCATGACAGAGGTCAGGATAAAGAGCGCGTTTTCCCATTCGCCCTGATCGATCCGCTGCCCGTTTTCGTCGAGGATCCGGCCATAATCCGCATCCATGAACGCGTAGGAGCCGCATTGTAATTCGTTATATACGCCCGAATTAGACTCAAAATAGTAGCTGCCCGTGCCGCCGCCACTGACGAGCTCGCATTCAATGCCCGCCGCCTTTAGTCCGGCGACCGCATCCGTCACCATTGCAATCGCGGTATCGAGCTTTTCACGCCGCGCGTCATATTCATCCAGGTGTTGCATGGCCCCCTGGTAGGCCTGAATGCCGGTGAATTTCAGCCCCGGCGCTGCCGTGATTGCCTGCGCAATTTCGACCACTTCTTGTGTGGTTGTCACCCCGCAACGCCCGGCGCCACAGTCGATTTCTACGAAACATTCCAGCTCCGTTCCTTGCTGCTGGGTTGCTGCGGACAGATCGGCCACATTGGCGACGTCATCGACGCAGACGATCACACGGGAAGCAAGCTTTGGCAGCCGCGCCAGCCGATCAATCTTTGCCGGGTCGCGCACCTGGTTCGACACCAGGATGTCCTTGATGCCACCGCGGGCGAACACCTCCGCCTCGCTGACCTTCTGGCAGCAGACACCAACTGCACCGCCGAGCCGTTCCTGCAGCTTCGCCACATCCACGGATTTGTGCATTTTCCCATGCACCCGGTGCCGCATACCATGCGCCTTGGCGTAATCGCCCATTTTCTTGATGTTCCGTTCCAGCGCATCAAGGTCGAGGATCAGCGCAGGCGTCTGAATCTCGCTTTCCTTCATGCCCGGGGCGGCGGGAATGTCATAGCCGACTTCCAGGTCGGAGATTTTAACTTGCGTGTTCATATTCATGCTCCTTCACATCCAGGGCAGTTTGGCGAGGTCGACATTGCCACCGGTAACAATCACGCCGACCCGTTTGCCGGCAAAGGTTTCGGGGTTTTTCAGAATGGTGGCCAGGGGCACGGCACTGCTGGGTTCCACCACGATTTTCATGCGTTTCCAGATCAGCTGCATCGCGTCCACGATCTCCTGCTCGCTTGCGGTCAGGATGTCGGTGACGTGGTTTCTGACGAAGTGCCAGGTCAGATCCTTGAGCGGAACCTTAAGCCCATCGGCAACCGTTTCTGGCGCGTCATCCGCAATGATCTTTCCGGCGCGGAAACTCCGTGCTGCATCATCGGCTTGCTCCGGCTCTGCAGCGTATATTTCGATGTTTTTCGCCGTGTTTGAGACTGTTAAACACGTTCCAGATATCATGCCGCCCCCACCGATCGGTGCAATCACGGCGTCAAGTGAATCTACCTGCTTCAGCAACTCCGCTGAACAGGTCGCCTGCCCGGCGATCACCCGGTGATCATTGTAGGGATGGACAAATTCCGCTCCGGTCCTGGCCGCCACGTCGGCGAATACCTCCTCCCGGCTGCTGGTCGATGGCTCACATTCGGTGATCTGGCCGCCATAACCTGTTACCGCGTCTTTCTTCGCCTGTGGGGCAGTGCGTGGCATCACCACATGGCACGGGATCCCACGGCGCCCGGCGGCGTAGCTTAGAGACAGCGCGTGGTTGCCGGAAGAATGCGTTGCCACGCCTTTCGCAGCCATATCAGCGTCCAAACCAAACACCGCGTTTGATGCCCCGCGCACTTTGAACGCACCTGCTTTCTGAAAGTTCTCGCATTTGAAGAACAACTCCGCCCCTGTCATTTCATCAAGTATGCGGGAGGTCAGAACCGGAGTTTTGTGGATGTAGGGTGCAATGCGATCGCGCGCCTCCAGCGCGTCGTCAAATGTCGGAATATACATTGCCACCCCTTACGCCGCCACTTCGATAGTCGCGGGGTCAACTCGATATACTTCCTGCGCCGCCGCAACGCCGGAGCCGAGCGTGATCGGCAGACCAAGGTCGGCCATACACATCTCTGCCGTGGCGATCCCTGACAATGCCATCACATCCGTCAGACTTCCGAGGTGACCAATGCGGAACACCTTACCCGCGACCTCCCCCAGGCCGACACCGAAGGCAACGCCGTATTTATCCGCCGCGTGGGCCACAATATCCGTCGCGTTAAACCCTTTCGGGGTCACGATGGCACTTACCGTATCAGACTCTGCACCCGGTGCCGAGCAGAGACCCATTCCCCAGGCTGAAACCGCCGCACGCACACCTTCGGCAATCCGGTGGTGACGAGCAAAAACAGAGTCTAACCCTTCAGAAAGTAACATTTCCGTAGACTGCCTCAAGCCGTTCAACAGCCCAACCGCAGGCGTGTAGGGATAGCCACCCACCGCATAACTTTTCACCATGTCGCGCACATCAAAGAAGGTACGCGGCAAGGTTGCGGTTTCAAGCGTCGCCATAGCTTTGGGAGAAAAGCCCACAATCGCCAGGCCTGCGGGCAACATGAACCCTTTCTGTGACCCGGTGACAGCGATGTCGACACCCCATTCATCAAACCGAAAATCCATGGATGCGATCGAACTCACCCCATCGACAAACAGCAACGCAGGGTGTTCGGCCGCGTCCAAAGCGCGCCGAATTGCGGCAATATCGGACCGGACTCCGGTCGCGGTTTCATTGTGGGTTGCCAACACCACCTTGATTTCATGCGCGCTATCGTTAGCCAGAATTTCCTCATAGCGATGCGCAGGAATGCCTTCACCCCACGGGGTTTCAACAATCTGAACATTAAGACCATGGCGTTGGCACATGTCGATCCAACGGTGGCTGAACATACCATTGCGTGCGGCCAGCACCTTGTCACCCGCGCAAAGCGTATTGGTAATCGCCGTTTCCCAACCGCCTGTGCCAGTCGACGGGAATATAAGAATTTCGGCGTTACTGCTCTTTAACACCTGGCGCACGCCATCGCGCGCTGGGTTCAGAATGTCGACAAACAGCGATGACCGATGATCAAGCGTCGGCATATCAACCGCCTTGCGCAACGCCTCCGGTATATTGGTGGGTCCGGGTATGAATACAGGATTCTGAAAGCTCACTTTTTACCCTCCAGGTGAATTTGGGCTCACCATAGTGCGGCGTTCTGGTGGGTCAATTTTTTCGATTACTTACAAGAAAAATCTACGTATTCGAAATTATTACAATATTTACAGTATGTTACATTTTTCATTGTAAGAAATTAAATTTCATCTCAATATGATTCTGCAATAAAGCGCCAAAGGAATTCCCTTGTGACCGACAAGATTCAACGCCGACGCGGCCGACCTCGCGCATTCGCAGACAAGACCGGTGAGACACGGATTCAATCGCTGGATCGTGCCCTGACAGTGTTGCGGGCCTTGGCGGATTCGCCAGGTCAGACCCTAACGGAACTTGCGCGCAGGTTGGATCAGTCCCCGGCAACGCTTTATCGGATTCTAATCACCTTTGAGGCCAATGAATTCGTCGAATCCGAAGCTGCAACACAAACCTGGTCAATCGGCCAAACCGCCTTTGCCGTTGGCACCTCTTTCCTGCGGAAAACCGGATTGGTTGAACGTGCGCGCCCCTTTATGCAGCAACTGCTGGAAGCAACGGGCGAAACCGCCAACCTTGGCATTCGACGCGGTGATCACGTTGTGTTTGTCAGCCAGGCCGAAAGCCATGAAACCATTCGCGCGTTTTTTCCACCGGGGACAAGGTCGCCGCTACATGCCTCTGGAATTGGCAAGGCATTGCTGGCCTCTACAAGCGATGAAATGCTGCGGCGATGGCTAAAAAAGCACGTGTTAGAGACATTTACAGACCAAACCATCATAGATCCTGAACACCTCATGAATGATCTAAAACGAACCGCCCAGCGCGGCTATGCCGTTGACAATGAGGAAAAGGAGCATGGGATGCGCTGCATCGCCGCCCCGGTGTTTGACGCACGCCGGGAACCGGTGGCGGGGTTGTCGATTTCCGGCCCGGTAAACCGGGTGTCAGTCGATCGGGCAGAGCCATTGGGGCATCTGGTGCGCGATGCTGCCCGCGCCCTGTCCCAGGCGATCGGGGCGGGTTGACGACCCCGCGCACCGATGCAAACCTTCGCCTATGACAACAATCGACCTCAACGCCGATCTCGGCGAAAGTTTCGGCCCCTGGCAAATGGGCAATGATGCGGCGATGATGGATATCGTGAGTTCCGTAAACGTCGCCTGTGGCGGTCACGCGGGTGATACGGCAACGATGCGTGACTCCGTCACCATGGCGAAGGCGAAAGGCATCGTGATTGGCGCGCACCCCGGCTTTGTTGACAAGGAAAATTTTGGCCGTCGGCGCCTGCCTCTGACGCCGGATGAAGTTGAACGCCTGGTCGCCTCGCAGACCGGCGCACTTTGCGGTATCGCAGCGCTTGCCGGCGCGGAGGTGCGATATGTGAAAGCCCATGGAGCGCTTGGGAACTGGGGTGCGGCGGAACGAGAGGTGGCTGATGCCATCGCCCGCGCGACACAAGCTGTATTAGGCTCTAACGCAGCGCTCCTGGCGATATCCGGCACCCAGTTGGAACATGCAGGAAAGGCTCTGGGCATCCCGACCTATTCGGAAATATTTGCCGATCGTGGCTATACCCCCGCAGGCCAGCTTGTGCCACGTGGCGACACAGGCGCCATGATCGAGGACGCAGAGGAGGCCGCCGCGCGGCTGATCGGTTTCTTTGGTACGGGGGATATGCCAACCGTAGGTGGCGCGCCGGTGCGCCTGAACGCCCAATCCATCTGCATTCACGGCGACGGCCCCACTGCGGTTGATGTGGCCAAGGGCCTGCGTGCATCGCTTGAAAATGCCGGATTCACCATAGGTGCATTCTGCCAATGATTGACGCCACGCTTCAGCCGGTTGGTGACAGCGGGGTCATGCTGCGGTTCGGCGATGACATTGACCCCGCTGTACATGAAAGGGTGCTGGCTGCAGATCGCGCTATCCACGAAGCCGCCCTGAACGGGGTGCGGGAATTGATCCCCTCTTTTACTGCGCTGATGGTGGTCTATGACCCCTTGGAAACCAACTATGATACTCTAACAAAGGCAATTTCAAATATCATTCCGGATAAAACCTCTGCTGACAAAGGTCAGGAGTGGGTGATCCCAACCTGCTACGAGGGGGAATTTTCACCTGACCTCGCCGAGGTTGCAAATCGCAAAGGCATGAGCACGGAGGCAGTGATTAACGCCCACGCCGCTACGCGTTTCCGGCTTTACATGTATGGGTTTGCACCCGGCTATGCTTACCTTGGCGGTCTGCCGGAGGCGCTGCAACTGCCACGCAAACCCGAACCCGTGCGCGACCGCCCGATTGGCACCGTTATGATTGCCGGGCCGCAATGTGTGATTTCCACCCTGGTAATGCCGACCGGTTGGTGGATGATCGGACGAACAAACTTTCGCATCTTCCAACCGGAAGAGACTGAACCGTTCCCCCTTGGGGTTGGTGATACGATCAGGTTTGAGCGGGTCGGCCTTGATGATTTCATGAAATCCGGTGGCCCGTTATGACCGCGCTCAACATTGGGTTCGCCGGACCGTTTGTTTCCGTTCAGGATGCTGGACGCCCCGGCTTTATGCGCTTTGGCGTGCCACAGTCCGGGCCAATGGACCGGGCCGCATTTAGGATACTTCAAGCCGCGTTAGACACTGATACCGATTTTTCTGCGATTGAGGTTTCTGTTGGTGGCCTCACACTAAAAACCACTGGCGCGCCGGTAACGGCCGGGTTTGTTGGCGGGGATTTCCTGCTTGACCTCGGGGGTGAAAAGCTCGCCCCGTGGTCGATCTTTACCCTGCCGCCGGAAACTACGCTGACCATCCGTCCCGGTGCATCCGGCAGCTGGGGTTATCTCGGCTTTTGCGGAAAGATCGACAGCGCGGAGTGGCTGGGAAGCCATGCGATGCATCTGACCTCTGGCCTATGCGGGCGATCCTTGCGGGCTGGCGATCAGCTTCAGATCAACAACGCGCAAAACCGTGCGGACCTTGCCGCAGCCTTGCCGCAGCCGAAGTTTGTGGATTTCGACGGGCGCGCGCGTGTTGTCATCGGCCCGCAGGAAAGATTCTTTGACGCCGCGGCGCTGAGCGCGCTTTCAACAGACAGCTTCACGATCACACAAGATTATGACCGAATGGGCATGCGGCTCTCGGGAGCATCGCTTGCCCCAAAAGCCGAGCTGACCATGCCATCGGAGGCCCTGCTGCGTGGTTCAGTTCAGGTGCCGGGCCATGGCGACCCGATCATCCTGCTTGCGGATCACCAGACAACCGGCGGCTACCCGAAAATCGCCACCGTGATCACAGCGGACCAGGACCGTATCACCCAGGCCCGCGCCCGTGATGCAATCCGGTTTGAGCCGGTAACAGCCGAACAGGCTACTGCGGCCACACGCTATCAAAATACCTGTATCAGAGCCTATATTGACGCAATCCCCGGCCACCGAGGTACGTTGTCGGAACGCCTGAACCGGATGAACCTGATCAGCGGGGTTGTTGGACCGGGTTGATTGGCACCATTTTTCAGCGTAGCTGGGGCGTGACCAATAAAGGAAAGAACAGTGGCAAATCACCTTTATAAGTGCGACCTGCCTGATGGTCTTGATCTCGGGCCGGTGGTGGCGATTGACTGCGAAACCATGGGGCTGAACCCGCATCGGGATCGGCTTTGCGTTGTGCAGATGTCAGGCGGTGACGGGAACGCCCACCTTGTTCAGGTCGAAAAAGGGCAGCGCGCGGCGCCAAACCTTCAGGCCATGCTGGCCAATCCCGATGTGCTGAAGCTGTTTCATTTTGGCCGCTTTGACATTGCCGCACTTCACCATGCGTTCGGCACGCTGACAGCGCCGGTTTACTGCACCAAGATAGCGTCAAAGCTGATCCGCACCTACACGGATCGTCACGGGCTAAAGAATCTGCTGCAGGAACTGATCGACATCGACATTTCCAAGCAGCAACAAATGAGCGATTGGGGCGCTTCGGACCTGACGGAGGCCCAACTTAGCTATGCTGCTTCTGATGTGTTGTATCTGCACGCGCTGCGCGACAAGTTAAACGATCGGTTGGCACGCGAAGGGCGCGTGGAACTTGCGCAGCGTTGTTTCGATTTCCTGCCGGCGCGGGCGCTGCTCGACCTTGAAGGCTGGCCGGAGATCGACATTTTTGCACATTAATCCGCCAAGGGATTTGGCCCCGCGTTCGTCAATGCTATATCCATCATAGCGTCAGGAGCTTTGGCCATGTCCACCCACGACAACGCCTATTCCCGTTTTGTTGCCTGGGCAAAGGTCATCCTGCCCCTGATGGCGCTTGGCTTGCTGTCCACACTGTTTCTGTTTTCTCGTGGAATAGACACTGGTGAAACCCTGCCCTTTACAGATATCGAGCTTGAGGAACGCGCGCGCGACAGCCGCATAACGGCACCCACATTCGCCGGCGTCACCGATGACGGAACCGCAATCACGGTCGCCGCGGAAATCGCGCGCCCAAGCCAGAACGCCAGCGACGTTCTAGACGCAACGGGCCTGCACGCCGAAATTGAAACACCGGATCACCTGATGCTTGACGTCACATCTGTTGGCGGCCGCATGAACGGGCGCGCGGGGGATGTGTTCCTGCACGGAGGAGTCGAAATTCAGACCTCAACCGGGTACCGGATCACATCCGAAACCTTCCGTGCCAATATCCCCCGTTCAACAGTACTGGCGGAAGGTAGCATAGCCGTAACCGGACCATTGGGCAGTTTCCGAGCCGATGAGGTATCACTGCGCCCCGGAAGCGACCCGGAGGCAGGCTATCTTCTGGTTTTCAAAGGCGGTGTGAAACTGATATACCTGCCACAACACTGAGGGGATCATATGCGTTTTATTTCAAACGCGCTGGCTTTGGCGGTCGTAACTTTTCTGAATGGTATTCCGGGCCAGGCGCAGGGAACCGACATCCCGTTCGGCGGGCTGACGCATGATACCACGCTTCCGGTGGAAATGGCCGCCGATCAGCTAAGCATTGATCAAAGCGACGGGTCAGCGGTTTTCGCCGGGAATGTTACAATAGGCCAGGGCGAAATGCGGATCACTGCCGAGCGCGTCAGGGTTGAATATGCAGCGGGTGACGGCAGTTCCGGGGGGCAGATTTCCCGCCTTATGGCCACGGGCGGGGTGTTGCTGGTCAACGGCGCCGAAGCAGCCGAAGCAGCCGAAGCCGTCTATTCAATCGAGTCCGGTGAAATTGTGATGCAGGGCAATGTTATCCTCACCCAGGGGCAGAATGTCCTTTCGGCCAATCGAATGATCGTAAATCTGACCACAGGCACCGCCAGAATGACTGGCAGAGTGCGCACCATCCTGCAATCGGGGGGTAACTGATGTCAGCGCGTGCACCGCAGCTGGCCACCACCGACGGCGGCGGCGGTCTGCGTATCAGTAACCTGCGTAAAGCCTATCGAAAACGTCTTGTGATACGCGACGTTTCCATGACGCTTGGCAAGGGGGAGGTCGTCGCCCTGCTTGGGCCAAACGGCTCAGGCAAAACAACCTGTTTTTACGCCATCGCCGGGCTGGTTACACCTGAGGGTGGGCAGGTTACGATTGATGGGCGCGATGTTACTTTGCTTCCGATGTACCGCCGGGCAAAGCTTGGCATCGGCTATCTGCCGCAGGAAATGTCCATCTTTCGCGGGCTGAGTGTTGAGGACAACATCCTCGCGATTCTTGAAATTTCCGAACAGGATCGGCACAAACAGCGCGAAAAGCTTGAGACCCTGTTAAGCGAATTCTCGATTGAGCACCTCAGGCGTGCGTCTGCGCTAGCGTTATCGGGGGGGGAACGGCGGCGAGTTGAAATTGCGCGTTGCCTTGCTGCTGACCCGAAATATTTACTGCTGGATGAACCATTTGCAGGTGTTGACCCGATTGCAGTGGGTGAAATCCGCGCCCTGGTAGCTGACCTGAAAACCCGCGGAATTGGTGTTCTGATCACCGACCACAACGTAAGGGAAACCCTTGGAATTGTTGACCGCGCCTATATCCTGAACGAAGGCAAAGTGCTGATGAGCGGCACCTCAGAAGAGGTTATCCAGGATGAAAACGTGCGGCGCGTCTATCTGGGGCAGAGTTTCAGGATCAGCTAAGTGAGCGCTGCGACAAGACAACACCAGGGTCTCAGACAGCAAAACACGCTCACGCCGACGCTGATACATTCCCTGTCGCTCCTGGCGATGTCGTCGTCCGAACTCATCAGGGAAATCGAAAAGGAAGGTCAGGAAAACCCCGTACTTACTATCAAACCTGTCGCCGGGGGCGGGGGGCTGGTCGATGCAGCGTCACAGCATGAAACCGAAGCCCCCGAAAACCTGCGCGAAAGCCTGCTGCGCCAGTTGGCAATGCTGGCACTGGATGACGACGTACGGCTTGTTGCCACATATCTTGCCGGGGATCTGACCAATGAAGGTTACCTTTCCTCAAATGACAATGACATTGCGAAGGAGCTGTCGCTTCCCGTCACCTTGGTACGCCGCGGTATTCGCGCGCTGCAATCTTGCGAACCGTCCGGGATTGCGGCGCGGTCCCTGGCGGAATGTCTGGAACTACAGCTTGTTGACCAGTCGGTCGCGCCCGACACAGCGGCATTCGTCACCGCAAATCTGGCCCTTTTCGCCGCACGAAAATGGCCAGAGTTATCCCGCCTCTCACAGATGAGCGAACACGAACTGCGGGCGCTTTCGGATCATCTTGTCACGCTCAACCCCCACCCCGCCGAACGCTTTGCCCCCCTGCCCCAAAGCATTCTTCCAGACCTTATTGTTCGAACCGGTCAGGGCGCACCCATAGTCGAATTATCCAACGACGCTCTGCCGCAGCTTTCGCTCGATAATGTGCTGCTGGCTCGGGCGCGCCATGACAGCGAAGCACGTCAATATCTTGCAAGGCATAAACAACGTGCAATCTCCCTGATCAGCGCGTTGAAATACCGCAGTGAAAGCCTGATCGCTATAACGGGCGAAATCATGCGCGTGCAGCACAGGTTCTTTGCCGGGGATCTGGACTTTCTCGAACCACTTACCCGAAAGGAGGTTGCAGATGCCTGCAATCTTAGCGCCGCGACGGCAGGACGGTTGATAGCCAGAAAATACCTTGAGCTGGATGGCCGAGTTTACCCGCTTTCCCATTTTGTGACCAGTAAGGTGCGAAGCCTGGAATCCGGCTATATTTCAAGCCATTTCATACAGCGTCGGATTATTCGTTTCATCAGATCGGAAAACCCCGATGTCCCGCTTTCGGACGCCCAGATAACCGATCAACTGCGCCGGGAAGGTGTTGACATCACCCGTCGAACTGTCGCCAAATACAGGGGATGTATGAACATACCATCATCGTTTCGCCGGCGGCAAATCCACAAAGCGAAAACAGCGCGTTCCATCTAGGAACGCTACGAGATCACTCAAACTTTCAGAAATGTGGACGTCTGCGTCGGTTGGCGTCGTAAAATTCAAGGAGGCTACATGCGCTATCAAATCAGTGGCAAACAGATCGACATCGGGACATCACTGCAAACCCATGTGGAAACCGAACTGGGTGTGATTGTGAGCAAATATGCGGAACGACCAACCGACGCCCAGATCATTTTTTCCAAAAACGCACATGAATTCGTTTGCGAAACGACCGTACACCTGTCGACCGGCCTGACAGCGCAGGCAAGGGCCCATGCCACTGAGATCTATGCGTCGTTCGATCAGTGTTGCGAAAAGATGGAAAAACAACTTCGCCGCTATAAGCGTCGTCTCAAGGATCATCACAAGGATCGCACGGAACCTGTTGAATTATTCGGCGGTTCGTCCTATATCCTCGCGCCGTCCGGTGATGAAGGGGTCACGGAGCCAGAATCGCTTCAACCTATGATTATCGCCGAAATGGAAGCTAAGATCCCCTCGCTGTCAGTTGGCGAGGCAGTAATGCAAATGGAACTGGCCGGGGCACCCTTGCTGGTTTTCAGAAATGAGGGACATGATGGCGTGAATGTCGTCTACCAGCGGGAAGATGGCAACATAGGCTGGATTGATCCACAGCAAGAGGCATAGGCGCCACAGGCGTCACCAGGCTAAACACATGGAAATAAACAATATCCTCCTGCCGGAGGCCGTTAAGGTCATTGGCAAGATCACCAGCAAGAAGCGGCTGTTTCAGACACTTGCGGATGCGGCGTCCGGCCTCTACGGGATGTCAGCGGTTGAAACGCTCAACGCGCTGCAGGATCGTGAAAGCCTGGGCCCAACCGGTGTTGGTCATGGGGTTGCCCTGCCGCACGCCCGAATCGACGGGCTTCAGAATATCGCCGGGCTGTTTCTGAAGCTTGAAACACCTTTGGATTTTGATTCGGTGGACCGACAGCCGGTCGATCTTATATGTGCCCTGTTTGCACCCACAAATTCCGGTGTCGATCACTTGAAAGCGCTGGCACTTGTATCACGAACGCTGCGGGATCAGTCGGTTTGCGCGAAGCTGCGCGCCAATAACGATCCCGCAACCCTGCACGCCATACTTGCAGAGGTCAGACCGGTTCAGGCGGCGTAAGGGCCGTAGCCGAACATCATATAATCACGCTGATAGGCGGATTTGACTGCGGATTCCACTTCACTATCGTAGATATCCAATAGCGTATAAGGCACATCAGGTTCAGGCACCTGGACCTTCGGCCCTGCACCGCTGAGCGTTGCCGTTAGCTGATGCAACCCATTTGCCAGATCCTCATTCCTCAGAACCATATCAGGGGTCTGAAACCCGGAAATACCACGCAGCAATTCCGATTGACTGGCCCAGGCAGGATCAATTCGCAGCGCAGTCTGTTGCGCAAGGTTTTCCCTGACAAATCCGAGGAAGGCCAAGAACGCGGCCCGATGTTTCGCCCTGTCCCAGCCTGGTCCCGGTTTGCCCGCAGGTAAAGGATGATCCATACTACGGCGCAGCGTATCGCGGATTTCAGCGAAACACCCCGGTCCGGGGTTCAGGATATGGTGGCAAAACGCCCAATGCGCCCGCTGCGCCGGATGACATATAACAGCAAAGCTACGATGGCCTTTGTGTTTCCGTTTCCACTGACGCAGTGCTTTTTGATTAAGCCCGCGAAGCAGTTCAGCCTCATTTCCACCATTGAGGTCACACAACCAGGCGGTTACCGGGGCTACCGTCGGGCCAGCGATCGGCAGCCACAGAAGATCCCCGTTCGGAGAGGCGACATATGATGGCACGGCGGGCCCTCGGGAAGGTTCAAAATCTGCCACGCCCGACAGATCGAAGTGATCCAGCGCCGCCAGGGAGTCCTGCATTTCCTTAAAATTCAGTACTTTATCTTCCAAGGAAAGAGCATTTTGTTTTTTGAGGGTTCTGACCGTGGCGTCCAGCCGATCTGTCTGACCAAGGAATTGCGCAAGCCCGTTGATAACCTCAACATCCTGCAGGTCGTCATAGTCGATCTGAAACGCCGCCTGGCCTGACCTTTGCAACGCCTTGATCACAGAGGAACGGAATCGGCGCTGCCTGTTCAGGATGGCTGTGAATTCCTCAGCATCAAACCGCACCTTCGCCTCGCGTTTATGCGCGACGTTTGTGACCTTCCACTGGCCGGTCTGCTGGGCAATTTTCCAGGAGATATAGCTGTCCACTGGGTTCCGCGTGAGCATGACCTTGGCACAGCCGGGATCCGCGAGACATGGTTTCAGAACCCGTGGATCATGGTCGTGGAAATAGCGAAAGCCTGCCAGTTTATCCGGGGTATTGCGAAGCGCGGTCAACAGGCGTAGGGGGTTTTCCTCCCGGTCGGCCTGGGTCACACCAAGCAGCGTGTCTTTGTCGGGAAATCCAACGAAATGCGGATTGAAGGCCTCTCCGTGGCAGGCAAGACCAGGGAACGCGTTCAGATTGGTTTCAAGCAGATTGGAGCCGGTGCGCATTTCCGCAAAAACAATAAACATGTCGTATTTCGGCGGCATCATTTCACCAGATAAGGTTTGCGGCGCTGCTGCCGCCGGGGCCGCGGATCATTGCCCATAGGGAAATCACCAACCAGATGCGGGTGCATTCCCTGATTTTTCAGGTTCTGCAGGAACTGGCCAAAACCATCCAGATCGCGCATATGGGGGGCCTCCGCCAGGCGTCGGCGCGCTTTGACACCGATTTCATCGACAATCGTCTGCAACGGTTCCATCGGGTTTTCGATGAACTCTGCCAGGGTCCATATGCGCACTTTTGCCTTCGTCGTCGGTGCCTTCAGAATGCTGATGTGTTCGCTTTCCGCTTTCTGGTACTGCGCGGCGTGTTTGCGGATTTCGCTGAAATTCTCATTTGACTGGAACAGACGCACCGCCCAGGCACCTGTGATCACGGAAACCTGCGCATTGTGATCGCTTGCAATATCCCAGCCGATTTTCTGCGTGTCCGCAGGACCAAATTGAAAACACTGCCGTTCGCCGCGCGCGTTCCAGATCAGGTTGGTCAGAAAAGACAGGGGATTATAGTCACGCAGCGCGGCTGAATCCGGCAACACACCGCTGAATTCCGTATGCTTGCCGTAAAACTCCGCCCGGTCCGGGGCGTAAAGGTGACCGTGAACCTTGATCCCAGTTGCATTCCCGAGCCAATCCTCGAAGTTTTCAAACAGCTCGGTGAAACCTTCGAACACCGAATAGGGCGATGCCGTCAGGCCATTGTCCCAGGCGTATTTGGGAAACCGGCTTTGCATGAACAAGCCGGCACGCCCATGTACCCGTCGCTCCGTAGCCTTGGTGAAAATTCTGTCGATCTTGCTTGGGTTTGGTTCTGCCCGATTGTCCGGTGGCCCACCATCCCCCAGAAATTCAGCATATAGCCTTTCGGCATGCGGCCAGATTTTCCGCGCAACAAAACAATCAGACCGCCGCAAAAGCTGTAGATGGTCATCGTAGAAAATATGTGGCTTGCCCTGGAAGTCGAATTTCGCAAGCGTCAGGGAACGGCTTTCGATATTGGTGGAATAAAGTCGCGCCATCGTCTGAAAATAACTTTCGTCCGGAATCCAGACACGGCGGAAATAGGCGTCATATTTGGAGCGGTCGGGATCTTCCAGAATGGCCGACAGGGTCTGGCGCGTCAGGCACCACCACTGCGACCCCATATGTGGCACCAGCCCGGCGGGGATCCTGCGGCGAAACCCAATGCGTCGCTGCAAGCGGACATAGCCGTCAAACAGCCGCCGATGCCGTTTCCAGGAAACCGGAAACCGCAATGTAAACCGCTCTTCGTCCAGCCCTCCGACGGTCCAGGGGACATCTTCGGTGGTTGCGCTTTCGATAAAATCGGTGCGCGGGCGAGCTTCCAAGTATTCCACAAGCTCCGACACCGGGCGCAACGGCATACATGACCCGGAAGCCAGGTAGACATGGCGCACATCAGCAAATTCACGCAGCATGACCTCTGTGGCGGATTGGGTGGCGGCGACAATCCCCCACATGCCCCAGATACAACGGTGTCTTTTGCTGAACCTTACGTCGGCAGAATCGGCAAATTCAGCGACAAGCCAGTCGTAATCCGTCTTTGAAACCTGCTTGTCGACATGAATGACAACCGGACAACCGGACTGAACCCAGTGGCGCGCAATCTGCGCCGCCCGATCAAAAGCGGTATGAACCAGCATGACAACACCCAGGGTCATGCCCAGTTCCCCTTGGACATCAGGCCAAGTATTTCAAGTTGGCGCCAGTTGATGTATTTCTCGCTCCACCTTGACCACAGCTCCGTTTCACTGCTCAGGCCGCTGTGATAGGCCTCGTATTCCCGGCCATCTCCATAATGCTGTCGACGGTGCAGCTCTTCCGCCGCTTTGGCAGTGAAGGTGCTGATAAATTTCGCGTGGAGCAGGCAACCGGATATTTTTTCGCCCCCCCATTCGTCATAGACCTTGTTCAGGCCGCGCGGCAGAAGGGTATGAGTTGAACTGACATAGGTATATCTCCTGTCCCATTTGACCAGCGGTATCTTGTTCAGCGCCGGTGCCTTCTGCGGCGCAGCCTGGAAATAGGACCGGGCACGCGGACCGCCCTGAATCCAGAGATTGCCATACTTCTTATTGGTCTGGATCATGTAGTTGCCGCTATCGAACCACTGCGCTGTGGCAAAAGGGTTTTGCCCACTTTGATAGCCATGTTCCCCGATCGGGCCTTTTGGATACATATCAAGCAGCATGGCGCCAAAGGAATTCACGCCGCTTTCGTCCAGCCAGTCGGTCAGCGCCCGCAGGTTTCGGGTGTCACAGAACGGATAAACAAGAAATTCATCCGGGTCCACCACCAACGCCCAATGCCCGTTCGCGTATGTTCTTTGCAGCCAGTTCAACCAGTCAACACCAAAGCGCGCCTTCTTGTAGCTGTGCTGTGTCGCCCAAAGCGACACATCCTTTTGCCCGGCAAGAAAGTCGAGGCTACCGTCATTGCTGTCATTATCGACGAACAGAAAATGATCCACCCCAATGTCTCGGTAATAGCTCAGGAAATATTCGAGCCTGACACGCTCATTCCGCACCGTTGAAAACAGCAGGATGTCATTGCGGCCGATGTCCTTCGTCCGGTCGACGACATTGCGCAACTCGCGGCGCTTTCGCATGGCCCGTACCCGCCAACGACGGCGTTCCACCCTAAGTTTATATGACTGCCACGCACTCACTGCCTGTTTCTGCTTTCTACCAGCTTCTGGTTTGAATTCAGCTTGGCCGAAACCCCTGAAAACATTGTTGACACCTGCCGCGCCCGATAACGGGTGCCTCCACCGCGGAAATATCTTTGATCAAAGATTACAGTGCCGAATCACGGGCGTAAACTGCCGTGTCATCCCTCACCTTTACGGATCAGCCATCAACCCCAGATCAACTAGTTGTTGCCAGCCTTCGTAACGGACCGATCCGGGGTGCCAGAGGTCCGGGTTATTCTCAAGCGCTTCATAGTAACCGCGATAGTTTTCGCCCTCGGTAAAATGTTCTGCGCGATGTTTTTCCATCACCGACCTGTCGACGATATCCGGCAGAAACTTATTATGGAGCAAAACACCGGTTGGGACAGTCTGATAAGGTAAAAACCCCCTGTTTAATCGCCGCGGAAGCGCAATATGTGTAGAGCTCAGATATACATACCGGCGGTGCCAACGGATCAGCGGCGTTTTATGTAGATGCGGCGACAATTCGGGCCGACCCTGGAAAAAGACACGTTCCCGCGCACCGCCACGAATTGACATCGCATCGTATTTTCCCAGGCGCGCGCGCCGGTAGCCACCCGGATCAAACCAGCCCAGCGTGGACTCAGGCGGCATGCCTGTTTCATAGCTCCCGGCACCAACCTGACCTTTGGGATAGAGGTCAAGCATAAGCGCAGCCATCATTTCTGCCCCGGCGGCCTCCAGCTGTTGGGTCAACGCAAGAAGTGGTCTGGTTTCCCAATGCGGATAGATCAGGCATTCATCCGCATCAAGCGTCAGACACCAATGATCGTGACCAAACCGAAACAGCAACCAGGTCAGCCAATCCATCCCGAACCGCGCGGCCTTATAGCCGGCATTGGTTTCCCAGACGGAGCAATCCGACTGACGCCGCAGAAACCCGGCGGTGTCATCTTCGCCCCCGTTTACGACGAACAGAAAGTGATCTACGCCCAGCCGCCGGTGATGTTCCAGAAACCACGGCAATCGGGTCATTTCGTTGCGGACCGTTGCAAAACACAGGAATTGCCCAGCGCCGATCTGTTCCGTTCGATTGATGCATTCCGTTAACGCATGGCGCGCCCGGATAGCCCGCCAAAGCAGCCGGCGCCGCCTCAGCCTGAGCCGATACCTACCCCATAGGTCCAGTCGTGTTGTGTTGGTGGCTGAGGTCATGTCCTACCTTTGCCGATCCAGCGGCGTGGCGGCAAGATGTCAACATGACCAAGTGGGGGCACAAGCCTATTGCGCAGCCTTCTGGGCGGCTACCATTTCATTGATATAGCGCCAGAACTCTTCGCCCAGATCCGGCCGCGACAAACCAAAAGCCACAGTAGCCTGCAAGAACCCTGCTTTTGAACCGCAATCAAACCGCTGGCCGTTGAAGCGATAGCCATAGACGTTTCGGCCCTGCTCAATCTCTGCTGCAATGGCATCGGTCAGCTGGATTTCCCCGCCGGAGCCCGCCTTGATCCGGCTCAAATTCCGAAGAACATTCGGCGACAGAATGTAACGGCCTATCACCGCAAGGTTGGAAGGTGCCTGTTCGGGTTCTGGTTTTTCAACCATTCCGTTGACCGACACCAGCGCACCCATATCGTCCTGCACATCCAGCACGCCATAGGCCGACGCCTTTTCGCGCGGCACCTCCATCGCGGCGACCATCGAATCCCCGGTTTCAGCATAGGCTTCCACCATTTGCTGAAGGCAGGGTTTATCCGCGGCAATGACGTCATCCGGCAGAATCACCGCAAAGGGTTCATTCGCAATCAAACGACGGGCGCACCAGACAGCGTGACCAAGGCCCAACGCCTGATGCTGGCGGATATAGGCGATTGCCCCGCTTTCCATATTGGTGGACTTCAGCGTTTTCAGAAGCTCGGTTTTGCCCTTCTTGCGCAGTGTATCTTCAAGGATCGGCGCGTGGTCAAAGTAATCTTCCAGGGCGCTTTTTCCGCGCGAGGTGACAAAGATAAATTCCTTGATACCAGCGGCGCGGGCCTCATCAATCGCATATTGGATCAGTGGACGGTCAACCAGAGTCATGATTTCCTTTGGCACCGATTTGGTTGCCGGCAAAAACCTTGTGCCCTGCCCCGCAACGGGAAAAATAGCCTTGGTTACTCTGCGTTTCATATTTTTTTACCCATCTCACTCTTTTTGCCAGTTTGCATGGCAATTCCGGTTACTCGCTACACATCAATGTCAATCGCCGGTTGCCCACCCACCCAGATGCGCCTTTGCGACCCTTATCTACGCGCTGCGATACTCAGTTTCCGATGCCGCGCGATCACTACCTTCCCCTTCTATCATGGCCAAATTTGGCAACACTATGTCTCTTTTTGGTGAATAATGATGAGATTTATTCGCCACTAATCAGATTCACGCCAGGTGCATGGGCAATGAAAAAGGGGTTTTCATAACCACCCTTGCCATACGTCAGAGGTTGCAGATTATCGAATCTGACAACATGCCCCCCCGCACCCGAAAGCACCGCCTGCCCGGCAGCGGTATCCCATTCCATGGTCCGCCCAAGGCGCGGGTAAAGATCGGCCTCACCCGTGGCAACAAGGCAAAACTTGAGCGACGATCCCGCGCTTTTGAAATCCGCCACTTCATATTGGTCGATATAGCTGTCTGTCGCCGGGTCACGATGTGATTTCGAGGCGACAACCAGCAGCGCCGCGTTGTCAGGCTGCGAGACACGGATTGGGGATTGTGCACCCATCTGATCCGGGTCAAATGCGCCTGTTTCCTCTACGGATTTACCGTCAGCATCAGTATAGAACAAACGTCCCCGCGCCGGCGCATATACCACGCCCGCGACAGGGGTGCCGGCCTCGACATAGGCGATGTTCACGGTAAAATCGCCACCACGGTTAATGAATTCCTTGGTTCCATCCAGCGGATCGACAATCAGGAAACGCGCCGCCTGGGCAGAATGCGTATCGGCCTGTTCTTCTGTAACCAGGGCGATATCCGGGAACGCCGCCCGCAGGCCTGCCGATATTAAGGCATCGGCGGCTTCATCCGCTGCCGTAACCGGGCTTTCATCAGATTTGAGCTTCACCACGAAATCATCAGAATTGTAGATTTCCATGATCCTGTCACCGGCCAGAATTGCCAGCCGACGGAGCACATGCATCATGTTGCCTGTGTCCAACTTCCCCTCCCCATCGTTACGCGATATGTTGTCACGCCCGGTTTCGGCCCTTATGGTACACTACCAGCGGAACGGCAAGGAAACGCTGCCGGTTTTGCAGAACGGGATACAGGCATGTTCCAGATCCAGCAAAAAAGACGGAGCCATTTGCACTCCTCCTTTACGTTGCTTGCACTGATCTATTACGCAACGGTCCGCAGGGTTAGAACAGGGCATAGCAATGCCCTCGTCGGTCTTTTGCTCAATATGCTTCAGACAGTGATTTTCGTTGGGGCGTTTTACCTGATGTTCGACGTCCTCGGCCTGCGCCGGAGCGCCGTTCGCGGCGATTTCGTACTATACCTCATGTCGGGCATTTTCCTGTTCCTGACCCATACGAAATCCATGTCGGCTGTTGTCGGATCGGAAGGTCCCGCATCCGCGATGATGCAACATGCCCCGATGAATACCGCCATCAGTATCACCGCTGCGGCGCTGGGCGCGCTTTATCAGCAGCTGCTATCGATGTTTTGTGTGCTGACGATTTATTACGTCGCCATCACACCATTTACCGTTGACCAACCCGTTGCAGCGCTGGGTACGGTATTGCTTGCATGGTTTTCCGGCGTTGCTGTGGGCCTGGTGTTTCTGGCTCTGAAACCGTGGCTGCCGAATTTCGTTGGCATGGCATCCACCATATATGCCCGCGCAAATATGATTACTTCGGGCAAGATGTTTCTGGCCAATACGATGCCCAGCTCTGTCCTGGCCTTCTTCACCTGGAACCCGTTGTTTCACTGTATCGACCAGGCCCGTGGCTACACGTTCATCAACTATAACCCGCATTATTCCTCCATCGGCTACGCGGTGTCCCTAAGCATCGGATTGATCATGATCGGATTGATGGGGGAATTCTATACGCGCAAACATGCCTCCCAAAGCTGGGAGGCGCGAAGATGAAGCTGCTGCTGGCAATTCTTATGACTTTCGCCGCCACTGCGACGCTGGCAGACAACGCGCCTTTCCCGGCACTTTATGACGTAACCGGTGTTGCGGCGGACGACGTGCTGAACATCCGGCGCGGGCCCGGCGGCGACTTTGACGTGATCGGCAGTTTTGCCGCGACCGAAACCGGGGTCGAAGTGGTGGCTGTCAACGGTCCCGCAACCTGGGCAAAGATTGCCCTGCCCGAAGGCGAAGGCTGGGTCGCCCGCCGATATCTTCGGCGGCAGGACGGGCAGGACGGGATCAGCCTGCCTGCGACGCTGGCCTGCGGCGGAACCGAACCCTTCTGGGCCATGTCCTTTCCGGACGACGGCGCGGGTGGGCGTAACCTACAGTATTCCGATCCCGAAAGTGACGGGAATATTCTGGCGCCGCTGACCCGTTTTAACATCGCCGCCGGGGCGGGCTGGGGGCCTTATCTGGTCCAAGGGCGCGCGCCCGATCTGACCGCGACCGCCATCGTAACCCGCGCATCTTGTTCCGATGGGATGAGCGACCGCCCCTACGGGTTCACGGTCTTTGTCGATATGAAAAACAGCGCAGGTGACGCATCGTTCCTGCATGGCTGTTGCGCGCTCAGCCGCTAGGTCACCACACGCAGCGTCAGGTTGATCCGCCCGCCTTTTGGCAACAGGCCGGACGATCTGAAACGAATGCGGTCCACACCGTGATAGAGCAGCCGCGCCGCACCCCCCATCACCACAACATCCCCTGACCTGAGCCAGATCGATTCCGTCTTGCCCCCGCGCGTTTCATTACCGATGCGAAACAATCCTTCGTCACCAAGCGACACCGACACAACAGGATAGGCAAAATCCGCCTCATCCTTGTCCTGATGCATTCCCATGCGCGCGCCATCACCATAGAAATTGATCAGGCAACAATCCGGTGGGCGCGACACACTTGATACCGCATCCCAGATCGCCAGAACCTCCTTTGGGATGGCGGGCCATTTGGTGCCGTTTGGATGGCGGGCCTCATAGCGGTAACCGTTGCGATCCGAAATCCAGCCGAACCGCCCGGCGCTGGTCATGCGTACGGACATCGGGCGGCCATAGGGCGTATCCGGCGAAAACAGCGGCGCATCTGCGATCACCCCACGCAGCGTTTGAACAAGCGCTTCCTGCATTGAGCGGTCCAGAAATCCGGGCCAGATTCGTATGCCGCGCAGATCAAGTGGCGATGACGTTGCAAATTTACCCATTCTTAATAAAAAACCCTGTTTTGACTCGCTTTTTCTCGCCACTTTCCACCCCATGGGCGCTTGCAGCAGCTTTATCACCTCCCTATATACGCCGGGAAGCGTGGCCGGGCGACCGGCTGCATCATTTTTGGGATCGGCGGGCGGATGCCATAACGGGTCCGGTTGCCAATATATCGCCTTACGAGAGGAATGAAGAGCATGGCAAAAGTCATCGGTATCGACCTTGGAACCACCAACTCCTGTGTGGCCATCATGGATGGGTCTCAGCCACGGGTTATTGAAAACGCCGAAGGGGCGCGCACGACGCCGTCCATCGTGGCCTTCACCGACGATGAACGTCTGGTTGGCCAACCGGCAAAACGGCAGGCTGTCACCAACCCCGACAATACGATTTTCGGTGTAAAGCGCCTGATCGGTCGCCGGTTCGACGACAAGGATCTCGCGAAGGACAAAAAGAACCTGCCTTTTGCCGTGATTGACGGTGGCAATGGCGATGCCTGGGTCGAAGCGCAGGGTGAAAAATACTCCCCCAGCCAGATTTCCGCTTTCATCCTTGGCAAGATGAAGGAAACCGCCGAGAGCTATCTTGGCGAAGAGGTGACGCAAGCAGTCATCACCGTTCCCGCCTATTTCAATGACGCCCAGCGCCAGGCCACCAAAGATGCCGGTAAAATCGCTGGACTTGAGGTATTGCGGATCATCAACGAGCCAACCGCCGCCGCGCTGGCTTATGGGCTTGATAAGGAAAACACCCAGACCATCGCGGTTTATGACCTTGGCGGCGGGACGTTTGACGTCACGATCCTTGAGATTGACGATGGCCTGTTTGAAGTGAAATCCACCAACGGGGATACGTTCCTTGGCGGTGAAGATTTCGACATGCGGATTGTGAACTATCTCGCGGAGGAGTTCAAAAAGGAAAACTCCGTCGATCTGACCAAAGACAAGATGGCACTGCAACGCCTGAAAGAGGCCGCAGAGAAAGCCAAGATCGAACTGTCTTCGGCCAGCCAGACCGAAATCAACCAGCCGTTCATTTCCATGGGCACAGACGGGCAACCGTTGCATATGGTGATGAAGCTCACCCGCGCGAAACTGGAAAGCCTTGTTGGTGACCTGATCAAGGCCTCGATCAAACCCTGCAAGGAAGCGTTGAAAGACGCGGGCCTTTCGACCTCTGACATTGATGAGGTGGTTCTGGTCGGAGGTATGACCCGGATGCAGAAAGTGGTTGACGAGGTGACCAAATTCTTCGGCAAAGAGCCGCACAAGGGCGTGAACCCGGATGAGGTGGTTGCCTCCGGTGCGGCCATTCAGGCCGGCGTTCTGCAGGGCGACGTCAAGGATGTGGTGCTGCTTGACGTGACGCCGCTGTCGCTTGGTATTGAAACGCTGGGTGGCGTGTTTACCCGCCTGATCGACCGCAAC
>CAYTUW010000006.1:8021-36843 GCA_964441435.1 uncultured Rhodobacterales bacterium | reverse complement strand
GCCTCAATGACATCGGCCCGGCGGTGGATATGAAGGGCCGCAAGTTCATCATGACCTACCTCGGCAAACGCCCGCCGCAAAAAACCTATGAAGCGGCGGCTAAGGCACGGGCAACGCATTTGCGGGATTTTCCAGGGGTGCCGATGGACCGCTGGATGGCAGAGGTGAAAAACCACTATGTCGAGGATGAAAAGGGCCTCAACATCACCTATGACCCACGCCTGCGCGACATCGTGGCCGAAACCAATATGGTGGAGCCACAACCGGACCTCTGGCCGTGGTTTGATGCGATGGCGGGGCTGCCGCTCGCGCTGATCCGGGGGGCCAATTCCGACCTTCTGGCGATGGAAACCGCCGGGGAGATGCAGCGCCGCCGTCCGGACATGCTGTTTGCAAATGTCGCGGACCGGGGCCATGTGCCGTTCCTCGATGAACCACAAAGCCTTGACATCATAGGAAAATTCCTGGAGCAACTCCGTTGACGGTGACACTCAACGACATCCGCGAAGCGGCCCACCGGTTAAAGGGGCATGCAAGGCGCACGCCGCTTTTGTCCTCCCCTTTTCTGGATGACATTGCCGGGCGGCGTATCCTCGTGAAACCCGAATGCCTGCAACAGACAGGTAGCTTCAAATACCGTGGCGCACGCAATACGGTGGCGCAGCTTTCGGACAAGGAACTCAAAACCGGGGTGATCGCCTTTTCATCCGGCAACCACGCGCAGGGTGTGGCGCTTGCCGCAGGTGAATATGGGGCGCCCGCCGTGATCGTGATGCCTGCGGATGCGCCACAGCTGAAGATCGACAATACCGCCGCCCTTGGTGCCGAGGTCATACTCTATGACAGGGCGCATGAGGACCGCGATGAAATTGGTGCGCGCCTGGCGCGCGAACGCGGCCTCACGCTGATCAAACCCTTTGATGAGCCGCGCGTGATCGCGGGCCAGGGCACTGTGGGGCTGGAAATCGCCGCACAAGCGGCAGAACTTGGGATTACCACAGCAGAGGTCTGCGTGCCCTGCGGCGGCGGCGGGTTGAGTTCGGGCATTGCGCTGGCGCTGGCGGGCGAGGCACCCAACATGCGGCTCCGGCCTGTCGAGCCCAAGGATTTTGACGATTTCACCCGCTCGCTTGCCTCTGGCCGGATCGAACGGAATGAACGGCTGTCAGGCTCACTCTGCGATGCGATCATCACGCCGGAACCGGGGGAGATCACCTTTCCGATCCTTCGTCGCCTGTCCGGCCCCGGTATTGTGGTGACGGAGGAGGAGGCCCTGCGCGCCGTTGCGCTCGCCTTTCTGCGGCTCAAAGTGGTGATTGAACCGGGCGGCGCTGTGGCGCTTGCCGCCGCGCTGTTTCACGGTGACAAACTCGACGGGGACACGGCGATTTGTGTTGCCTCTGGCGGCAACGTCGATCCCGCTGTCTTTGGGATGGCGCTGAACACATATGGAAACGCAACATGACCCGATTTACGATAGCTTCGTTCAACGTGAAAAACCTGATTGGCCCGGATCAGGAATATTACCGATATGAGCAATACACGCCGGAGGAATACGCCTGGAAAGAGGACTGGCTGGCGGATCAGGTGCTGTCGCTTGACGCGGATATCCTCTGCTTTCAGGAAATTTTTGAGGAAGGGGCCCTGCGCGACGTGATTGCAGAGGCCGACAAGCGCGGGATTGCCGCAAATGACGCGACAATTCCCGACAGATCAAAGCGTTATGCAAAGAAGGCTATTTTTCGCAAACTGGCCTATACACCCTATGGCGATGCCCAGATCGCCTTTGCCAAGAACGCCAATGACGGCGATCCCGGCGCGCGCAGACCGGGCCTTGCCGTGGTCAGCCGTCTGGGGTTTGTCGGCGCGCCGGAGGTGATCCAGACCCTGCCGGAACCGCTTGATATTGAGTTTGGCGGGCTTAGCGAAGGCGATGGCGGCAGCTACCGGATCAGCCGCCTGTCGCGTCCGATCCTCAAGGTGCGGGTGCCGGTCGGTGATCAGATCGTAACCGTGTTCAACTGCCACCTGAAATCGAAGCTTGGCGAATATCGCCGCCCGGCGGATCATTTCTTTGCGCCCGAGGCGAACCTTCTGAATTATGACCCTGCGGGCCGGGCGATGGGGTCTCTGAGGTCCGCGCTCCGGCGGATGGCGGAGGCCTGGGTGCTGCGCGATGCAATCCTGAAAGAGCTTCGCAAGGACCGCCCCGTCATGGTGCTTGGGGATTTCAACGACAGCGAACACGCGGTCAGCAGTGAAATCATCGCGGGTGAACTGCCGTTCAAGAATTACAGCTGGATGCGCCGCCATGACGCCACCCATGCGCAGGACCGCTACACGCGTGAAGAAAACGAACAGATCACCGCATCGGTTAACAAATACCGCCTCTGGTCCGCTGAGAAACTGTTCGTTCGCAAAAGCCTGCGTGATATGGTCTATACCTCGGCCTTTGGCGGGGTCTTTGAATCCATCGACCAGATTCTGATGAGCCGCCACTTCCACCCGGAAAATGAAACCCGGATTGGTGAGATGGACTATTTTTCAACACTTAATGACCACCTGACCGATGGCTCCCACGCAGAAGCGCCGTATAACAAGCTCGCCTCAGACCACGGGCAGATCATGGCGCATATGCGGATCAGGAACGAAGACTGATGCAAACACCCCGCGTTCGGATTGAAGGATAGGGAATGAAAACAGATGTGGTTATCATCGGCGGCGGGCCGTCGGGGCTTTTGTTGGGGCAGCTGCTGCATCGCGCGGGCGTGGATGCAGTCATTCTGGAACGGCGGACCGAGGAATATGTTCTTGGCCGTATCCGTGCGGGCGTTCTGGAAAGCGGGCTGGTGGAGCTGATGGCAGAGGCCGGGGTCGACACCCGGCTAAAGGCGGAGAGCTTTACCCATGACGGCACGCAGATCGCTTATGACGGGCGCATGTTCCGCATTGATTTTGCGGCGCTGACCGGGCGGCATGTCACAGTCTATGGGCAGACCGAACTGACCCGTGACCTTTACGCCGCACGCCGCGGCGCGGGGCTGACCACCATCCATGAGGCCGAAGAGGTCACCATCATTGACGCGGACAGCGATGCGCCACGGGTCCGCTATTCCCGCAATGGCAAGCGACAGGAAATCACCTGTTCCTATATCGCGGGCTGTGACGGTTTTCATGGCGTGTCGCGGCAGACCATCCCGGCAGACAAACGACAGGAATTTGAAAAGACCTACCCCTTTGGCTGGCTCGGTATCCTGACCGAAACACCGCCGGTGGACCCGGAACTGATCTACGCCCATTCCGAACGCGGTTTTGCGCTGTGTTCAATGCGCAATCAGAACCTCAGCCGCTATTACCTGCAAGTCCCGGCCAGCGATGACCCGGACGCATGGAGCGATACAGATTTCTGGGATGAGTTACGCCGCCGGCTGCCCACCGCAGCGGCAGAGGCGCTGATCACCGGGCCGTCAATCGAAAAATCCATTGCGCCGCTCAGGTCTTTTGTCTGTGAGCCGATGCAATGGGGGCGGCTGTTTCTCTGCGGCGATGCGGCCCATATCGTGCCGCCAACCGGGGCCAAGGGGTTGAACACCGCAGCCTCTGATGTGCGCTACCTGTCGCACGCGCTGATCGCAGCGGTCACCAAGGGCGACGGGAATTTGCTTGCCAGCTATTCCGCGACCGCCCTTGCCCGCGTGTGGAAGGCTGTGCGCTTTTCCTGGTCGATGACCACGCTGCTGCACCGCTTCCCGGATCAGACCGATTTTGACCGCCGCCTGCAGCGCGCCGACCTCGCCTACCTCGAAGGCAGCGCCGCCGCGCAAGCCGCGCTTGCCGAAAACTACACCGGATTGCCCTACTGATGCCCTATCTCACCCTTGATGATGTAAAGCTCCACTACCTTGACGAAGGGGATGCGACTGGCGCGCCGCTGGTCTTTGCCAATTCGCTTGGTACCAGTCTTCATCTCTGGGATCAGGTCGTGCCTTTGCTGCCCCCGGGTTTGCGGATCATCCGCTATGACAAACGCGGCCACGGGCAAAGCACCGTTCCGCCTGCGCCCTACAGCATGGGCGCGCTGGTGCGCGATGTGGAACAGTTGCTCGACCATCTGGAGGTGCGGGAGGCGATGTTTGTAGGCCTTTCGATCGGCGGGCTGATTGCGCAGGGGTTGGCGGCCAAACGTCTGGACCTCGTGCGCGCGCTGGTCCTGTCAAACACGGCGGCAAAGATCGGCACGCGCCAGATGTGGGAGGATCGCATCGCCACCCTGAACGAGGGCGGCATTGCCGCGATTGCCGATGCGGTGCTGGAACGCTGGTTTGCCCCTGTGTTTCTGGAATCAGATGCCTTTCCCTATTGGCGCGACATGCTGATCAACACCCCGCTTGACGGCTACATCGGCTGCTGTGCTGCGATTGCGGGCACCGATTTCATCACGCCGACCTCTGGCCTGCGCCTGCCTGCGCTGGGGATTGCCGGCAGCGAAGACGGTGCAACGCCGCCAGACCTCGTCCGTGAAACCCTTGGTCTGATCCCCGGTTCGCGGTTCGAACTGATCCGGCGGGCAGGCCATCTGCCCTGCGTCGAAGACCCCGAAACCTATGCGGCGCTCCTGACAGGGTTCCTTCAGGAGGTCGGGCATATTTGAAAATTGTCTCTTCCCAAAATCCTAAACTGAACTTATCTGTTCAGTTATCGCGGATAGGGATAGAGCCATGAACAGACGCCTGCAGATCATATTCATCATGCTAACGCTGATGATTGACGCCATGGGCATTGGGCTGATCATGCCGGTGATGCCGGATCTGATCCGCGAGGTGCAAGGCGTTGGTCTGGGTGGGGCCGCGATCTGGGGCGGATATCTGACCTTCTCTTTTGCGATCATGCAATTCCTGTTTGGGCCGACTGTTGGTAACCTGTCTGACCGTTTCGGGCGGCGGCCAGTATTGCTTGTGTCCCTGTTTGCCATGGCAGTCGATTACGTGATTATGGCTGTCGCAGGGTCAATCTGGCTGCTGCTCGCGGGCCGTCTTTTCGGCGGGATCACAGCGGCAACCCATTCGGTGGCCAACGCCTTTGTCGCGGATATTTCAAAGCCAGAGGAAAAAGCCCAGAACTTCGGCCTCGTCTCCGCCGCCTTTGGCATCGGCTTTGTGCTCGGGCCGCTGCTGGGCGGATTGCTGGCCACCTTTGGCCCACGCGCGCCCTTCATCATGGCGGCGGTGCTGGCGGGTGGCAATTTCATCCTTGGCTATTTCGTGCTGCCTGAAACCGTGACGGACCGCATTCGCCGCCCGTTTGAATGGCGTCGTGCAAACCCTTTTGGTGCCTTTGTGAACATCGCCCACCTGCCTGGCCTCAAGGTGATGCTGACGATCTATCTGCTCTATCAGACTGCGTTCTGGGTCTACCCTGCGGTCTGGAGCTACTTTGGTCAGGAACGCTTTGGCTGGTCGCCGGCAATGGTCGGGATATCGCTGGCGGTGTTCGGCATTTCCATGGCCGTCGCACAGGGCTGGCTGATCCGCATTGTGATCCCGCGGTTTGGCGAACGTAAAACCGTGCTCTACGGGCTTTTGCTGGATGCTGCGGTCTTTGTCGGCACGGCCTTTATTGCCAACGGCTGGATTGTGCTTGGCCTGACACCACTGTCAGCAATGGCGGCCATGGCCGGCCCCGCCATGCAGGGCGTGATGAGCCGCGCCGCCAGTGACGACCAGCAGGGCGAACTTCAGGGGTTGCTGACCAGCCTCAACGCCATTTCAATGATCCTGTCCCCGATTATCATGACGCAGGCCTTTGGCTATTTTATCCAGCCGGAGGCCCCGCTTTATCTGCCGGGCGCACCATTCCTGTTGTCCGCAACAATGATGCTGATGGCGACCGCGCTCTACCTGTTGAGTTATCGCCGCTACAGCCGTGCGGTGGCGTGAGTGGCGATGATGGTATATTCGGGGCTGCGAAAGGCGTAGGATGACAAACAGCATTAAATATTTCGCCATCGCCCTGCTGCTGGCGGCCTGTCAGGATGACGAAACCATCTCTGGCTACCTGCCGCAGGGATCGCTCTGGCAGCTCGTTGAAATGGATGGTGCCGCCTTTGTCGCCACCGCGACAATTACCTTCCCGGCAGAGGGTCAGGTCACAGGGGATGCGCCCTGTAACCGATACACCGCCACACAGACCGCGCCCTACCCCTGGGTTTCCATAGAGGCCATTGCGCTGACCCGCCGCGCCTGCCCGGAACTGGCAGCCGAACAGCGCTTTGTCACGGCACTGGGTGAAATGACCCTGGCCGAAACATCTGACACGGTGCTGATCCTCTCCAATGAAGCAGGGCGCAGGCTGGTCTTTGAACGCACTAACCCTGACGGCTGATCCGGTCGATCAGACGTTGGCGGGCCACCGGTAGCGGAGCGTTGCCCAGGGCCGGGGCCAGCCGGGTTTTCAGGAAATATCCCGTGGTCCGCAGACCCTGCACAATCTCTGCCTGATCGACCGGCCCCTGTCCGAGCAGGCATTGCGGAAGCGGCAGCAACCTGTCGGCCCATTCCCCGGCGCCCTGCTTGCTGACCGCACGACCGGATTTCGGGGAAACATAGATCAGATCGTCCCGGCTGCCGGTCACCGCGCAAGATGACAGGTCAAGCCCAAAGCCCAGATCCTCCAGCAGATCCACTTCCCACCTGAGATAGGCCAACGGCCAGGCATCGGTCGCAGACAAGAGATCGAGCAGCGTAATCGTTTGGTGGTAAAGCCTTTTATGCGCCTCCCGTTCGGCCAGCGCATAGGTCAGAAGCGCCGCAATCGCATTCAGCCCGGCAAGCGCCAGACGGTCGCCCAGAACCGCTGTGCGGCTGCGGATCGGTTCAACGGCGAAACTGCCGAGATGTTCTTCGAGCCGCGCGCGCCAGGTAAGGTCAAGCTGTGTTCCCGGTTGCAGGGTTGGGGCCATTTTTCGGCTGGTTCCACCCCGCACAACCCCGGCGTGCAGCCCGTGGGATTCTGTGAACACCTCTATAATGGACGAGGTTTCGCCGTGCTTACGCACGCTCAGCAATACCCCTTCGTCACGCCATTCCATAGAGGATGTATATGGCGATGCCCATAAGGGGGCCAGCCCCCGTCGCCTTGGGGCGACTCCCCCGGGATATTTTGGGAACAAAAATGGGTAAGACTTTCTTAACCCACATGTGATTTGACGATATTGCGGTACAGGCGGGGACGCCGATGGCCGTGAACGGAAATGCGGCCTGTGCCATAAAGGTGCAGGTCGTTTTTCATTTTTGTTCCAGAAATATCCCGGGGGTGGCCTGCGGTTACGCAGGCAGGGGGCTGGCCCCCTCTCTTTAGCAAAGCCCGTCTTCATCCAGAAGGTGGCGACCCTGTTTGTCCTCCACCTCGATAATCCAGAGATCAGGATCAAAGCTGCGCTGGCGTTTCAGCGTGTCGTCGACACCACGCTCTGCCCCTTCAGCCAGAACAACCCAAGCGCGCTCGCCGCTCATCAGGTCAAAAGATCGCTGATAGGCCGTGGCCTGACCATCAAGCGTGTTCAGTTTGACCAGCACAGCGCCGGCAGTTGCATCCCCTTTGGATGTTATGAAAGCCGGAATTTCCTGTAAGCGCAGCCGGGTCAGATAGGCCGACACCCAGACATCTGCGGTGAGGCGGCTCATGTGTTCCCGTCGCGGAAATCGAGGCCCATTTCGGAATAGCGTTCGCTCTCCTCAAGCCAGTTCGGCCGCACTTTGACCTTCAGGAACAGATGCACGCGTCGGCCGAGGAATTCCTCCAGCTCCTCGCGCGCGGCCTTGCTGACCGCCTTGATCGTTTCGCCCTTATTGCCAAGCACAATGCCCTTATGCCCGTCACGCGCGACATAGATCATCTGATCCACACGGGCGGAGCCGTCTTTGCGCTCTTCCCAACTCTCGGTCTCCACGGTCAGTTGGTAGGGCAATTCCTGATGCAGGCGCAGCGTCAGCTTTTCGCGCGTCATTTCTGCGGCGATCATCCGCATCGGAAGGTCGGCAATCTGGTCCTCAGGGTAGAGCCATGGCCCCTCAGGCAGTTGATCGGCAAGCCATTTGCGCAGGTCATCGACTCCGTGCCCCTTTTCGGCAGAAATCATGAAAACCTCTGCAAAGTCATAAGCTTCGCTAAGTTTCTGTGTCAGCCCCAACAGCACTTCGGATTTCACCCGGTCGATCTTGTTGATCGCCAGCGCCACCCTCTGCCCCGGCGAAACCCGTTCACGCAGCGCATCAAGTATCCGTTCCACCCCCTCTGTCAGGCCGCGGTGCGCCTCCACCAACAGCACGATGACCTCTGCGTCCGCTGCGCCACCCCAGGCGGCAGCGACCATCGCCCTGTCAAGCCGGCGGCGCGGCCGAAACAACCCCGGCGTATCAACAAAGACAAGCTGGCTGTCGCCCTCAATCGCCACGCCACGAATGCGTGCGCGGGTGGTCTGCACCTTATGCGTAACAATCGAAACCTTGGCGCCGACCATGCGGTTCAGCAGGGTTGATTTTCCGGCGTTAGGTTCACCAATCAGGGCGACAAATCCGGCGCGAGTCATTTCTTTCCTTCCACTTGTGCCAACAGGGTTTTTGCGGCGGCCTGTTCTGCCTGACGTTTGGAATTTGCCCGCGCTTCGGCGGTTTCGCCGGAGGCCAGCGTAACCCGGATCAAAAACTCCGGCGCATGGTCCGGGCCGGAACGATCAAGGAGTTCGTAATCTGGCGGGGTTTGCCTGCGCGCCTGCGCCCATTCCTGGAGGCTGGTTTTTGCGTCGCGCGCATCGGCCTTTACGGTCTGCACCCGATCCCCCCATAGCCGCAGAACCAGTGCCTGCGCCACATCGAACCCGGCATCAAGAAACACGGCGCCGATCACCGCCTCCATCGCATCGGCAAGCAGCGCCTGCTTGCGCCGCCCACCAGACAGCATTTCCGACCGACCCAGTTTCAGAACCTCACCGAGGTCGATATCACGTGCAACTTCGGCGCAGGTTTCCTTGCGCACGAGCGCGTTGAACCGGGGGGCCAGCTGGCCTTCATTCGCGTCTTTATCCGCCGCCAGTAACGCATCCGCCATCGTCAGCCCCAGCACCCGGTCACCAAGGAATTCCAGGCGCTGGTTATCGCTGCGAGTCGGCGAAGACATCGACGAATGCGTCAGCGCACGCACCAGCAGGTCTGCACGGGAAAACTCATGCCCGATCCGCCCCTGAAAGGCGATGAGATCGGCGGAAAGCTTCATTCAATCGCCTTGAAGAAGCGATCGGAACGCCAGGTCCAGAAAAAGAACATGCTGCGCCCGGCAGAGGAAAACATCACCCTGTCCGCGCGGCCGATCAGGTGATCGAACGGGACAAAGCCAACGCCGCCGGCGCGCGGGTCAACCCGGCTGTCGCTGGAATTGTCGCGGTTGTCCCCCATGAAGAAAAATTCACCTTCGGGCACGGTATAGACCGGAGTATTGTCAACCAGCGTGTTCCCGATGTTCAGCACCGCATGTTCGCCACCATTTGGCAGGGTTTCAATGCTGCGTTCCTTTACACATGGATCGCGTTGACTATCGCGGCAGTTGGGCAGCCGCCCCTGCGGCCCCTGGCGTGCATAGGTTTCGACAAATTCACCCGCTGGGGTTTGCGGGAAGGTCGAACCGTTCACATTCACAACGCCGTCGATGATCTGCACCCGATCCCCCGGCAGGCCGATCAGGCGTTTGATGAAATCCTGCCCGTTGGTCGGGTGGCGAAAGACGACAACATCGCCGCGCTCCGGCATGGACCCAAAAATCCGCCCCTCAAATGGACACATGGAAAAGGGGCAGGAAACCGCCGCATAGCCATAGGCCATCTTGTTCACAAACAGGAAATCACCGATCAGCAACGTATCCTTCATCGACCCGGATGGAATCCAGAAGGGTTGAAAAAACAGGGTGCGAAAGACGCCGGCGATCAGCAGGGCCGATACAATGGTTTTGACGGTTTCATACCAGCCGCCTGCTTTTTCTGTTTCGGTTTCCATTGTTCCTACCTGCGTTGATGCCTCCGGCGCGATATGAGCCTGCGCGCCGGGCGAGTCAAGGTGAGAGCGGGCGCGCCTCAATCACGACAAAGGCCTGCGCCCAGGGGTGATCATCGGTCAGGGTGACATGGATGATCGCCTCATGCCCCTCAGGCGTCATCTCATCCAGGCGTTCCCTGGCCCAGCCCGTGACCGCCATGACGGGCTGGCCGGTGCGCAGATTGCTGACGGCCATATCCTTCCAGCTGATCCCCATACGCAAGCCGGTGCCCAGCGCCTTTGAACAGGCCTCTTTCGCGGCCCAGCGTTTGGCATAAGTCCCGGGCGTATCCGCTCGGCGTTCGGCCTTTTTCTGCTCCACCTCGGTGAAAACACGGTTGCGGAAGCGATCCCCGAAACGATTCAGCGTGCCTTCAATGCGTTCGATATTCGCGAGATCGGTGCCAACGCCAAGGATCATGGGCTACCCGGTGATCCGTGTTGTCAGGATTTTCACGGCGGCCATGCCGAAGAGGGCCGCAAAGCTCAGCTCAAACCACCGCCGCATACGGGCATAGCCCCGTGTCACCCCAGGCAGCGAAAATAGAAACGCATATCCCAGAAACACCAATATCGACCCCGAAAAGAGGAAGCCAAACACCCAAGCCAGTTCAGCCGGGGCTGAACCCGGCGGCACAGCAATGGCGTAGACCGCGCCCCAGCTTAAAATCGCCTTGGGGTTGGTCAGATGGATCAGCATACCCTTGAAAAACAGTTCCCCTGCGGCACCTCTGATCGCACGTTGTTCGATCGCCTTATCACTGGCAAACGCCGACCTCAGCGATTTGACGGCCAGAAACAGCAGGTAGGCAGCCCCAAGATAGCGCAGGATGGCAAAAACCCAGGCGTTGGACAGCATGATCGCCCCCATGCCAAGTGCCGCCGCGATTCCCCAGGCGGCACTACCAGCAAGAATGCCCAGCGCAAAGACCAGCCCGGCACGGCGCCCGCGCTGCATGGTTGTGCCCGCGATTGACAGGGTGGCCGGGCCGGGGCTGCCCCCGGCGACAACCCAGGCCAGCCAAAGCATGACAAGTTCATAGCCAATCATGTTCGGGCCTCCTTCATCAGCCGGTGCATTTCGGCGATTGCCGGGGAAAGCCCGCGAAAAATCGCCTCGCCAATCAGAAAATGCCCGATATTCAGCTCCATCACCTCTGGCAGCGCGGCGATAGGTTTGACGGAATTATAGGTGATGCCGTGGCCTGCGTGGACCTCAAGCCCGAGGGAATGGGCAAAACTGGACATTTCTGTGATCGAGGCGAGTTCACGGGTGGCGAAATCATTGTCTCCTTCCTCAACCGCATCACAATAGGGGCCGACGTGAATTTCGATGATATCGGCGCCGATGCGCGCGGCGGCCTCAATCTGGTCGGCATCCGGGGCGATGAAGATCGACACACGGCTGCCCTGTTCCTTTAGCGGCGCGATGAAATGGGCAAGTTTGTTTTCATCCTGCGCGACATTCAGCCCGCCTTCGGTGGTGCGTTCTTCGCGCTTTTCCGGCACAATGCAAACCGCATGCGGCCTGTGCCGGATCGCTATTTTTTGCATCTCATCCGTCGCGGCCATTTCGAAGTTGAGCGGAACGCTGAGCGCCTCCATCAACGCCTCTATGTCAGCGTCCAGGATATGACGGCGATCTTCGCGCAAATGTGCGGTGATCCCGTCCGCGCCCGCCTCTTCTGCCAGTATCGCCGCACGAACCGGATCGGGACCGGCACCGCCACGAGCATTCCGCACGGTCGCAACATGGTCAATGTTCACGCCAAGCCTGAGTTTGCCCAGATAGGTGGTTGTCATGGGATGCTCCTGAATGAATCAGGTCATGCTACTGTTCTTTGTCGGCATCGTCAGCCTGTTTCGCCGCTTTTTTTGCACGGATTTCTTCGAGCTTGGCTTTCAGCCGACCTTTGCGGCGATTCTTGTAAGCGGCAATCACCGGAACAGAGATGTAATAGAGGATCGTCGCGGTAACCACGCCGGGCAGCGTTCCACCAACGAGATAGGGCAGGAAAACTTCGGAATAGAACTCCTGCAGGTGTGACCAATCAGCTACCGCCTCCGTAAACAGGGCAAAGAAATTGTTCCAGAGATCGCTGCCCGCACCGGAGAACTTCGCCAATACGGATTCCTCGCCCCCATCGGCAAATTGGGTGCCGAGGATCACATGGCCAAGCTGAAGGCTCGCGGTGGCAATGATCGGAAAGGTGATCGGGTTGCCAAAAAAGGTCGCCAGAAGGGCGGCGATTATGTTGCCCTGCATCACGCGCGCAATCAGGGCCGCGACGACAAAATGAAACCCAAAGAACGGTGTGAAACTTGTGAACACCCCGGCAAAGATGCCGCGGGCAATACGGTGCGGTGGATCGGGCAAACGACGCAGACGGTGTTTGACATACTGATAGGCGCGGCCCCAGCCGCCTCGTGGATAAAGAAAATCCACGATGACCCGCCAGAACGGGCGCTTGTCACGTCGTTTGAAAACCACAATTCCCCCTCAGTTCATGGTTTGCGGTCCGGGTTGCGGTGGCGCTCGATAGAGGCAACATCACTGTCGGCTTCAAGCGCTGTCATCACGGTATGCAGATGTTCCGCATCCCGCAATTCAACATCAATCAAAAGTCGGTAAAAGTCCGGTTTACGTTCCGCAAAATGCATGTCCGAGATATTGGCCTTCTGTTCGCCAATCAATGTGCAAATGCGCCCCAGCACGCCGGAATCATTGCTGATCGTCACTTCAAGCGTCACCGCATGAACCGCAGGGTGCCGCCCGGAATGCCAATGCAGATCAACCCAGCGGTCGGGCTGATCCTCCAGATCAGACAGGACCGGGCAATCAATCGCATGTACAACCACACCTTCGCCGCGATACGTGATGCCGACAATACGCTCCCCTGGCACCGGCTGGCAGCATTTCGCCCGCTGGCTGTGCTGGTCGCGCGCCAGGCCAACAACGGCGCGGCCTTCGTCGATTTCCTCACCCTTCACGGCGGCGAGCTCCGGGTAGAGCGTTTCCACCACGTCACGCGCCGTCAGCTCCGCTGACCCAAGCCGCGCGAGAAGTTCGGCGGAATCACCGAGCCTAAGCTGCTTTGCCGCCGTGGTCAGCGCCTTTTCGGTGGCGCGTTTGCCGATATGTTCAAAAGCCACACGCGCCAGTTCACGGCCAAGTTTGACAAAGCGTTCGCGGTCTTCCTCCCGCAGGCTTTTGCGAATCGCCGCCTTGGCCTTTCCGGTTGCCACAATATCAAGCCAAGTTGCCTGCGGGCGCTGCCCCTCGGCGGTTGTGATTTCGACCGACTGGCCATTTTTCACACGAGTCCAGAGCGGCACGCGAATGCCATCAATCTTGGCACCAACACAGCTGTCACCGATCCGCGTATGGATCGCATAGGCAAAATCAAGCGGCGTCGCCCCGCGTGGGAGTTTGATCACATCCCCCTTCGGCGTGAAACAGAACACCTGATCCGAATACATCTCCATCTTGACGTGTTCGAGGAATTCATCATGGTCCTCTGCGGTTTCGAACCGTTCGGTCATTCCGGTAATCCATTTGGCCGGGTCCACGGCAAAGGGGTTTTCCCCTGGCACACCGTCACGATAGGACCAGTGCGCGGCAACCCCGGCTTCGGCCACATCATGCATCTGCACGGTTCTGATCTGAACCTCGACCCGCTTGCCATCACGGCCCGAAACGGTGGTGTGAATCGACCGGTAGCCATTGGACTTCGGCTGGCTGATATAATCCTTGAACCGCCCCGGAACCGCACGCCAACGCTGGTGAATCGCCCCAAGAACACCATAGCAGTCGGCATCGGATTTCGTGATGACGCGGAACCCGTAAATGTCGGACAGCCGGGAAAACCCCTGATCCTTCTCCTGCATCTTACGCCAGATCGAATAGGGCTTCTTTGCACGGCCGAACACATCCGCATCAATCGCCGCTTTATCCAGTTCGGCCCGGATGTCATTGGTGATCTTGTGGATCACATCGCCGCTTTCTTTTTGCAGACGGATGAAGCGGCGCATGATGGAGGTGCGCCCTTCCGGGTTCAGAACGGCAAAAGCCAGGTCTTCCAGTTCATCGCGCATCCACTGCATACCCATGCGGCCCGCAAGCGGTGCAAAAATATCCATGGTTTCGCGCGCTTTCTGCACCTGCTTGTCGGCGCGCATGGATTTGATCGTGCGCATATTGTGCAGCCGGTCCGCGAGTTTCACCAGAATCACGCGCATGTCCTTTGACATCGCCATGAACAGCTTGCGGAAATTTTCGGCCTGTTTGGTTTCGCTGGAGGAAAGCTGAAGATTCGTAAGCTTGGTCACCCCGTCAACCAGTTCGGCAATCTCTGAGCCGAATTTCTGTTCGACCTCACCATAGGTCGATTTCGTGTCCTCGATCGTATCGTGCAACAACGCGGTGATGATCGTTGCGTCATCCAGTTGCTGTTCTGTCAGGATCGCGGCCACGGCCACGGGATGGGTGAAATAGGGCTCGCCGGAATGACGGAACTGACCGTCGTGCATTGCCGCGCCATAGGCAAAAGCCGCGCGGATCAGTTCCTCATTGGATTTTGGATTATAGTTGCGGACCAACTGGATCAGGTCATCGACAGTGATCTCTGATGCCATCGGGTCCGCTCTTTCGGGGCGCGGGGTCGCCCGCCCCTTTTTACTGTTCCTGTGCTGCCATCAGTTGGCGCAGCATCCGCTCTTCACTCATGTCGTCACTGGCGGGGCGATCAGATTCGCCCCCCATGAGCAACGCCATGTTGTCATCTTCCGGCTCATCGACCTCGATCTGGGTCTGCTGGCTTTCGATTGCACGTTCACGCAATGCTTCCGCCGTCTGGGTTTCATCTGCAATCTCGCGCAGGGAAACAACCGGGTTCTTGTCGTTGTCACGATCCACGGTGATTTCAGCACCGGCGGAAATCTCGCGCGCGCGATGCGCGGCAAGCATCACAAGCTCAAACCTGTTTGGGACTTTGTCGACGCAATCTTCAACCGTAACGCGGGCCATGGGTGCTCCATTAATGGCGGAGGTTAGAAAGCGTCTATTTAGGCGGTGAAGCGGGGCTTGACAAGCCCGATCTGCCTAGGGTCCTGACCCTAGTGTTTCAGTCGGGTGACGGCATCTACCTCGGCCGCGGGCAACGCCATATACATATCCGCAATCGTCGCCCCGCTGACAGGATGACGCCAGTCCGGGGCGATATCCATGAGCGGCACAATGACAAAGGCCCGTTGCTGAAGCCTGGGATGAGGCAGGATTAATTCTGCCGGAGTATCGCTCATCTGCCGGTCCAGAGGCAGTGATTCCCAATGTTGGAAGGTCGCCAAATTCGGCAAAACCAGGTCGCCAAAAGCAATGAGGTCAAGATCAAGCGATCTAGTGCCCCAACGTAACTTTCGCTGCCGGCCATAGGCATGTTCCAGCGCATGCAGCCGTGTCATCAATGCGGATGGCGACAGGCTGGTTTCGATCTCTATCGCGGCATTGACAAAATCGTTCCCGTAACCTTCTGGGAAACAAGGTGTTTTATAAAATTCGCTGACGGCGCCCACTGCAATGCCGTCACCATCCAGATCAGCAATGGCCTGTGCCAGACGGTTTTTGAGCAAGCCAGACTCCGCCAGATCGTTTGCGCCAAGCGCCACAAACGCCTTTGTTGCATTTAAATCACAGCTCATGGGTTGCGGGTTCCGTCGATATGCTTAAATTGCGGTGGGTTTCGTCACCCAAGGGGGTTTCCCCGCCACTCACGCAAATAGCCGACGAAGCCCCATACCGAAAGGGAAATTGATGTTTTACAAAGACGAACGGCTTGCGCTGTTCATCGACGGCTCCAATCTTTATGCAGCCGCCAAGGCGCTCGGATTCGACATAGACTACAAACTTCTGCGCCAGGAATTCATGCGCCGCGGCAAATTGTTGCGCGCGTTTTATTATACTGCGCTGCTTGAAAACGATGATTATTCACCGATTCGCCCACTGGTCGACTGGCTCCACTACAACGGGTTTTCGATGGTAACGAAGCCTGCCAAGGAATACACCGATTCCATGGGCCGCCGGAAGGTAAAGGGCAATATGGACATCGAACTGGCCGTCGACGCGATGGAACTGGCCGATCACGTTGATCATATCGTTCTATTCTCCGGTGATGGTGATTTTCGTCCGCTGCTTGCCAGCATTCAGCGCAAGGGCGTGCGGGTTTCAGTTGTCTCCACGATCCGCAGCCAGCCGCCGATGATTTCTGATGAGCTGCGCCGCCAGGCCGATAATTTCATCGAACTTCAGGACCTCAAGGACGTGATCGGGCGCCCACCGCGCGACCCCGCCGAGATGCCGGAATTGGCCACCGAAGAACAGTAACAGCAGGCCGGGGCAATTCGCCCCGGTTTTTCTTTGTGACTGGACGCGCGGGTTTTGCCGCCTTACCTGTTGGCCAGGCGACAACAGGACAGATATGACCAAATCACCGCTGACCCTTTACCTTGCTGCGCCACGCGGTTTCTGCGCGGGCGTGGTGCGGGCGATCAAGATCGTTGAAATGGCGCTCGAAAAATGGGGCGCGCCGGTCTATGTGCGCCATGAAATCGTGCACAATAAATTCGTTGTCGATGGGCTGCGCGACAAAGGCGCGGTGTTTGTCGAAGAACTGGATGAATGCCCGGATGATCGCCCGGTGATCTTTTCCGCCCATGGCGTGCCTAAGGCCGTGCCTGCCGCCGCCGCCCGCCGCGAGATGATCTATGTCGATGCAACCTGCCCGCTGGTCAGCAAGGTCCATATAGAGGCAGAGCGCCATTCCGAAAACGGCTTGCAGATGGTCATGATCGGCCATGCGGGACACCCGGAAACCGTTGGCACGATGGGCCAGTTGCCAGAGGGCGAGGTGCTGCTGGTTGAAACGGTGGATGATGTGACGGCACTTAAGGTCCGTGATGCGGAACGGCTGGCCTATATCACTCAGACCACACTATCCATTGATGACACCGCCGAAATAGTGGCCGCTCTGCGCACCCGGTTTCCGGCGATTATCGGCCCCCATAAGGAAGACATCTGCTACGCCACCACAAACCGCCAGCATGCGGTGAAGGAAATGGCCCCGAAGGTCGATGCGATCCTGGTGATTGGCGCGCCCAATTCATCAAATTCCCGCCGTCTGGTGGAGGTTGGCGCCGCAGCCGGCTGTGGTTATTCCCAACTGGTTCAACGCGCCGCGGACATCGACTGGCGCGCCCTTGACGGTGCAAAGGCGATTGGCCTGACCGCCGGTGCCAGCGCGCCTGAGGTCCTGATGGATGAGGTGACAGATGCCTTTCGTGACCGCTATGATGTGACGCTTGAGGTCATTGAAACCGCCCGCGAAAACGTCGAATTCAAAGTCCCGCGCGTGCTGCGCGAACCCGCATAGGAAACCCTGATGAGCCCTGAATTTCTACTGACCGCCCTGATTGTCGTGCTCGCCCCCGGAACCGGCGTGATCTATACGATCGGCACCGGGCTGACCCTTGGCAACCGTGCCGCCCTTGTTGCCGCGTTTGGCTGCACTTTGGGGATTGTGCCCCATCTTGCCGCAGCAACCCTTGGCCTTGCCGCGATCCTGCACACCAGTGCCGTGCTGTTCCAGATCGTGAAATTCGCGGGCGTTGCCTTTCTGCTCTACCTCGCCTGGCAGACGCTGAAGGAAGGCGGCAGTTTTTCCACCGATGGGGCGCCGAAGGAACGGCGCATGCTGCCCATCGCGGTGCGCGGCGGGCTGATCAATATCCTCAATCCCAAGCTGTCGATTTTCTTCCTTGCCTTTCTGCCGCAATTCCTGTCGGGCAACGCCGCCAGTGTCACGGCAGAAATGCTGAGCCTTGGCGGGGTGTTCATGGCGATGACCTTTGGCGTCTTCTGCGTCTATGGCACCTCAGCTGCCTTTGCCCGCCGCCGTGTGCTGGAAAGCCCGCGCGCGCTCAAGTGGCTGCGCCGGGTGTTTGCCGCCTCTTTTGCGGGATTAGGCGCAAAACTGGCGTTTGAGCGTGCGTAGCCCCTAAGGCTCAGCGCTTTTCACAGGCGATTCCGTCACCATCCCGATCCAGCCGATAAGGATCGGGGCCAACCACCCTGATCGGGCCGTCGACATAGATCGGCCCATTTCCACCGCCGCCAGCACAATCCACATCCGGCCCGTTCACAGGTAGACAGGCGCCTTGGTAACTGGGATGGCAACCTTGTGCAGCGGCGGGTAGCACCGCAGACAGCAAGGCCGCCGAAACCACACAAACAAATCTCATTCGATAGAAATAGTTAATCGGCGGTTAATATCAAATGCACAATATCCCCCGCAGCACTGGCCGATCAGGGTTCCTTTGGCTAGAACGGCGAAAACAGGGCATGACATGACCGACGCAGAAACACTTTCCGTTTACGCCGAATCCGCGTCCCGCTATGCGGATCGGTTTGCGCGGGCAGTGGGGGACACACAGGCGGAGGATATGACCGCTTTCCTGAAACATGTGCCGGACGGCGGGCGGGTGCTTGATCTTGGTTGCGGGCCGGGGCACTGGGCGGCAGAGTTTGCACGCCGGGGATACCTGACGGAGGCAATGGATGCCTCGCCCGCGATGGCGGCAATCGCTCAGGAACGGTTTGGCCTCAAGGTCCGTATTGCTGCATTTGATGCGCTTGACGATGACGCCCGCTATGACGGGGTCTGGGCCAATTTCAGCCTGCTGCATGCGCCCCGATCCGCCTTTCCCACCCATTTGCGCAAAATCCGCCGCGCGCTGAAACCCGGTGGCACCCTGCTGATCGGAATGAAGCTTGGAACAGGGGAAGGGCGCGATCATCTTGGGCGGTTTTACAGTTATTACAGCGAGGACGAGTTGAAGGTATTTCTGACGGACGCGGGGTTTGCGGTTGGCTATACGCGCCTCGGGCACGGAAAGGGGCTGGCCGGCAGCGATGATCCCTTTGCCGTGATGATCGCCCATGGCTGAGTTTTTTGCCTATACGGATGGGGCCTGTTCCGGCAATCCCGGCCCCGGTGGCTGGGGGGTTTTGCTGCTTGCGAAGGATGGTGAGTCGGTCCTGAAGGAACGCGAACTCAGCGGCGGGGAGGCAGACACAACCAATAACCGCATGGAACTGATGGCGGCGATCATGGCGCTTGAGGTGCTGGATCGTGGCACCGCCATCACCATCGTGACGGATAGTTCCTACGTCAAAGACGGGATGACCAAATGGATCCACGGCTGGAAGGCCAAGGGATGGAAGAAGAAAGGCGGCGAGATCAAGAACCTTGACCTGTGGCAGCGGCTCGACGCGGCAGAGGCGCGCCACACGGTGACATGGCAATGGATCAAGGGCCATGCGGGCCACACAGAAAACGAACGCGCCGATCAGCTGGCCCGCGACGGGATGGCACCCTTCAAGTAGCGCTTTTCAAGCCTTTCCGGCTTTCATCGCGGGGCGTCATTTCCGAATGTAGGTCTGCCAGACCCAGATCAGGGCCATGGCCCCGATCACTGCGCCAACAAAACCGAAGAGCCAGCTGCCAATCGCCAGCAGAAACCGCAGGATCGCCCAGCCGACAAGGGAGCCGATCACCCCAAGCGATACGGTGGTGATGATATCCGTTTCCATATCCATCAGCCGGGTTGCAATGAACCCGGCCGCGGCACCGATAATCAGAAGTCCTACAAAAGCCATGGGATGAATATGGGCTGCGCTGGCGGGTTTGAAAACCGTTTGAGTGACTCTTTTTGCAGCAATGATGATCAGCTGAGCGTTGGGGGAAGGTCCCAGCCGCGCAGCAGTTCATCCGCTGTCATGGGGCGTTTGCCCTGACGCTGGGCGCGGGTGATTTCCACCGCCCCGTCACCGCAGGCGATGGTCAGACCCGTCAGCACTTGCCCAGGCGTGCCTTTTCCGGGAACCGGTCTGCTGGCCAGCAGTTTCAGCCGTTCGCCTGCCACATCCGTCCAGGCGCCGGGGAAGGGGGACAGCCCGCGAATTTTGCGATCCACCTCAACGGCAGGGGCGGACCAGTCAATGCGCGCCTCGGCCTTGTTGATCTTGTCGGCATAGGTCACGCCGGTCTCCGGTTGCGGTTCGGGGGTCCATTTGGCGGGGTCGGCCACGGCCTTGACAATCGCCGTGGCCCCAAGGGCGGACAGGCGGTCATGCAATTCGGCTGTGGTCTCCTCCGCCCCGATGGTCAGGTGGCGTCGCAGCAGCATCGGGCCGGTATCAAGCCCCTGATCCATCTGCATGATGGTCACACCGGTTTCTGCGTCCCCGGCCATAATCGCCCGATGGATCGGCGCCGCCCCGCGCCAACGCGGCAGGAGCGAGGCGTGGATATTCACACAGCCATGTTTTGGGGCCTTGAGCACGGGTTCAGGCAGGATCAGCCCATAGGCGACAACAACCGCGATATCCGCATCAAGGGCGGCGAATTCCGCCTGTGCCTCTGCCGTGCGTAGTGTTGCCGGATGGCGGACCGGCAGGCCAAGCGCCAGCGCGCGGGCATGAACGGGTGTCGGGCGGTCCTTCTTGCCGCGACCGGCGCGGCGCGGCGGCTGGCAGTAAACGCAGCTGATATCATGGCCCGCGTCAATCAGCGCCTCAAGTGCGGGGACAGAAAATTCGGGCGACCCCATGAACACGATCTTCATGCGCGCGCCCTCTTTTCCGCTTTCTTCAGCAGCATCTGGCGTTTCACTTTGCTGAGGTTGTCAAAATACATCCGCCCGTTGAGGTGATCGATCTGATGCTGAACAGAGGTCGCCCAGAGGCCAACAAAATCCCGCACCTCGACCTGCCCGTCGATGTTCAGAAACTGCACGTTGACGGCGCGGGGGCGCGTGATCCGCGCAGAAACACCGGGCAGGTTTGGGCTGGCTTCCTCATGGTCGCGCGGTTCAACGGAATGGTGCAGGATTTCAGGGTTCGCCATCCGAATGGCCTGACCGCGCGCGTCCGATGCATCCACAACCGCAAGCCGCAGCATCACACCGATTTGCGGTGCTGCAAGGCCAACGCCGGGCATCGCGTCCATGGTTTCGACCATGTCGTCCCAAAGGATGCGAATGTCATCGTTGATTTCCGAAACCGGATCGGCGGTGCGCTGCAACCGTCGGTCCGGCCACATGACGAAAGGGCGGATCATTCTGCACCATCGGCATAGTCAATGCAAAGCACCCCGTTCAGATGATCAAGCTCATGCTGCACGCAGGCGGCGGCAAAGCCTTCAAACTCCGCCGCATGGCTTGCCCCTTCCAGATCCTGCCAGCGCATCCGGACCCGCGCAGGGCGGCTGACCGGGGTCAGCTTGCCGGGGATTGAAAGACATCCTTCGTCAAAGCTCTGCCGATCATCGGAAAGGCCGGAAATCTCAGGATTGACAAAGATCAGCGGCGTGCGCGCGCCATCCTTCCAGGTGGTGTCAGTCACAAAGATACGTTGCAACACACCGACCTGCGGGGCAGCAAGCCCGCGCCCCGGCGCGTCATACATCGTGTCAAACATGTCGCGCACCAGTGTTTTCAACGCTTCATCAAACGCCAGAACCGGGGCGGCGGTTTTGCGCAGCACAGGATCGGGATGTGTGACGATGGGGCGGATCATGCGCGGGCGCGTTCACGTTTGAGTTTCTGCATCTTGCGGGTGATCATCTGTCGTTTGAGAGGCTTCAGATAATCAATGAACAGCTTGCCATCGAGGTGGTCAATCTCATGCTGCACACAGGTGGCCCAAAGCCCGTCAAACTGCGCCTCCTGCGCGGCCCCGTCAGAGTCCAGCCAGCGCACGGCGACCTCTGCCGGGCGTTCGACATCGGCGTATTGTTCCGGGATCGACAGGCAGCCCTCTTCGTAGGTGGACAGTTCGTCGCCCTGCCAGGTGATTTCGGGGTTGAACATGATGGTGGGCTGCGGGGCTGCGCCCTCTTCCTTCACACAGTCGAGCACGATCAACCGTTTCAGCACGCCGATCTGTGGCGCCGCCAGCCCGATGCCCGGCGCGTCATACATGGTTTCGAGCATATCATCGGCAAGCGTTCTGAGCTCTGCCGTGATGTCGGTTACGGGCTCCGCCACCGTCTTGAGGCGCGGGTCGGGGTGGATCAGGATCGGGCGTATGGTCATGGCGGTGATTTAGGGCATGGCGGTGCGCGGTGCAACGGCTCTTGAACTCCTCCGCATTCCGTGATGGGTTTCCAAAAAATCGCGTTGAGGTGTGTTTTATGAGCTTTGATGATATCATCGACCGGGGCGGCAAGTGGTCCTCCAAATGGGGCATGGCAAGCCAATATGCGGGTGTGGAGGCCGATGGGCTGATCCCGATGTGGGTTGCCGATTCGGATTTCCGCTGTGCTGAATTCATCCTGGATGCAGCGCGCGAATGGATTGGGGTCGGTGCGTTTGGCTATGCCGGTGACAACTCCGCGATGTTTAACGCCATTCAGTGGTGGATGAAGGAACAGCACGGTTGGGCGGTGGAGCCGGACTGGATGACCCCGATGCACGGGCTGGGAAATGCCATCGCCACGGCGATACATGCCTTTTCAGAACCGGGCGAAGGTGTTGTGATCTTCACCCCCGTCTACCATGAATTCGCCAATAAGATTAACCGGACGGAACGGCGCGTAGCCGAATGCCCGCTGGTGGAAACGAACGGGCGCTACAGCCTTGATTTTGACGCCTATGATGCACTGATGCAGGGGGATGAGAGGATCCTTCTGTGGTGTTCGCCGCATAATCCGGTGGGCCGTGTCTGGACGGCAGAGGAAATTCGTGGCGTCTGCGATTTTGCCCGGCGTCATGACCTGATCCTTGTGTCGGACGAAATTCATCAGGACATCGTTTTTGAAGGGCATCGCCATATCCCCACCGCTGTTGCGGATCCGTCTATCCGGGACCGCCTGATCACCACTGTCGCCGCATCAAAGACGTTTAACGTCGCGGGAATGCGGGTTGGTAATGTGATTATCGAGGACACCGATCTGCGCGCCAAGTATAACAAACTTGTCGCATCGCTTGATATCCAGCCGAATACGATGGGGGTTGCGATGACCGCAGCGGCCTACAGCCCCGAAGGCGCGGCCTGGTCAAAGCAACAGAACGAGTATGTGTTCAAGAACTTCCTGCTCCTGCAGGAGGGGCTTTCTGCCATTCCGGGCTTCAAAGTGCCGGATATCGAAGGCACCTACCTTGCCTGGGTGGATTATCGCGGCACCGGCATGTCAGAGGTCGAAGTGCTTGACCGGGTACAAGGCACCGCGCGCATTGTCCCAAGTCGCGGCACGCCCTTTGGCACCGGTGGCGACGGGTTCTTACGCTTCAACCTCGCCACACCGCGCAGCAATGTGGCAGAAGCGGTGAAGCGGATACAGGCGGCCTTTGACGATCTGCAATAGGCAGCTAACCTGCCCCCTGTATGTGACAGTTGTATGTGACAGGGAGGTGAACATGCAAAAAGTCGAAGCGATAGGCGGGCTGTTCTTTCGCGCCCGCGACCCAAAGGCGCTGGCACAATGGTATGAAACCCATCTCGGGGTCAGCCAGGTGCCAACCGGGCCAGATACCCCACCGTGGATGCAGCAGGCGGGGCCAACGGTGTTTTCGCCCTTTGCCGAGGATACGGATTACTTCGGGCGCGACGACCAGCAATGGATGATCAATTTTCGCGTTGCCGATCTGGATGCGATGCTGGCGCAGCTTGAAAGCGCAGGGATTGAGATTGGTCGGCGCGATGACATGGACGGCATCGGACGGTTTGCCCGCATCCATGACCCTGAAGGCAACCCGATAGAGCTGTGGGAACCCGTTAACTGAGCGTCGGAATCAAGGCAATCGGCGCGTCATCATCGCGCACGAAATCAAGCGGTGCCTTGTCAACGGCGGCGGTGTTGCGCTTGAAATCATAGAGCATCTGGCCGTTTTCCTCATCCGAGGCAACAATCAGACATTGGTAAAGATGGCGCGCACCATCATATAGGTCCACAAGCCCGCGCAGATGCGGCGCGTTTTCCGCATCGAGCGAAAACCCGGTTTCCCAGAATTTCAGCACAGGATAGACCGCATCATCCACATGGACCCGCAGCCGGGACCGTTTTTTCAGGTCACGTTTGCGGGCGAGGTCCAGCCCCTCCTGCACTTCTTTCGGCAAAAATGTAGACATCAGCAGCCCCTTCCATCCCGGGGGCAAGTGTTGTCCCGGGTATGGTAAAGGTCAAGTTAAGGTTCCGTGACCGGTCTGTTTCCGCCTAGGTGTTGTGGTCTTCCACCAGGTCGACCCCAAGAACTGGCCGCAAGACGTGGGGTTTGGCGGGATCATAAAGCGCGGAATCGGCAAAATCCTGAATGTCCGCCAGAGCCGGGCCAACCATGATCAAAGCGGTGCGCGTGATTTTTTCCGCGCGCACCTTCTTGCGGATATCAGCCAGCGTGCCGCGGATCAGCATCTGATCCGGCCAGCCGACCCGATAGCCGACGACAACCGGGCAATCGGCACCGTAATGCGGGGTCAGAACGCGCTCTATCTCACGCATGTTCCGAACCGCGAGGTGAATCGCCAGCGTCGCCCCGGTGCGGCCGAAGTTTTCGAGCGTTTCGCCCTCGGGCATTGCGGTTGACTGCATCGACATGCGGGTCAGCACGATGGATTGCGCCACTTCGGGGATGGTCAGTTCCTGCCCCATCGCCGCAGCCATCGCCGCATAGGCGGGCACGCCGGGGATGATCTGATAGTCGATCCCGTCGGCACGCAGGCGGCGGATCTGTTCGGCAATCGCGCCGTAGAGGGACGGATCACCGGAATGGACGCGGGCGACATCCTGCCCCCGGTTGTGCGCAGCGACGATTTCGGCGTGCGTCTCCGCAAGCGTCATGGGGGCCGTGTCGAGCACGCGCGCACCATCAGGGGCGCAGGCGACGACCTCTGGCGGGACCAGTGACCCGGCATAAAGGCAGACCGGGCATTCCCCGATCACCCGCTGCGCCTTCAGGGTCAACAACTCCGGGTCGCCGGGGCCCGCGCCGATGAAATAGACTGTCATGCGAGGTCTCCGTCGATTTTACGGGCGTAGCCGCGCGGGGTGAACATGCGCGCACCTTCGCCAAGCTGCGCCAGCCGCGAATGGGAGGAGCCGACAAGCACAACGGTCAGCATATCGACCTCATCCACATCGAGCTGATCAAGGCGGCGGTAGCGGATGTGCTCCTCCGGCCGTCCGAGGCTGGAGGCAAGCATGACAGGCGTGTCGGCGGGGCGATGATTGAGCAGGATATCACGCGCCTCTGCCAGAAGCGTGCGGCGGCGTTTGCTGACCGGGTTATAGAAAGCAATAACAAAATCGCCCTCAGCTGCGGCGTGCAGGCGTTTCACGATGTCCTCGCGCGGGGTCAGCAGATCGGAAAGCGATATGGCACAGAAGTCATGGCCAAGCGGTGCCCCGGCCCGTGCGGCGGCCCCCTGCAGGGCGGACACACCGGGGGTTGAAATCACCTCCACCCGGCGGGCGGCATCGCTGACGCCATGTTCATCGGGCGCCCGGTCGAGAAGTTCAAAAACCAGCGCGCCCATCGCATAAATTCCCGCATCCCCAGAACAGATCAGCGCGACGTTTTTACCCTTGCCCGCCTGTTCAAGCGCATAGCGGCAGCGGTCCTCCTCCCCGCCAAGCGGGAAATCGGAACGCAGTTTGCCATGGGCGAGCGGACCCAGCAGGTCGATGTATAGGCCATAGCCGACGAGTTCCTCGGCCTCTGCGATCAACTGGCTGGCCTCGGGTGTGCGCCAGCTATGCTGACCGGGGCCGATGCCGATGATGGAAAGGCGGCCGCGCGGACGGCCCTCGTGCGTGGTGATCACCCCAGGCGCACGGGCAATGGCGCAAGTGGTGTTGGCAGTTTTCTGTTTTGGAACAATCAGTTCGGCCTCATTCCCCGCCGCGGCCAATGCGGCCCCTTCGCTGACGCCATGGCAGCCAACCTCTGCATAAACCACATCAGAAGGATTGATGATCCGGGGCGTTTCCGCCTCAAGCTCTGCCGCCGTGAACAACCGGAAGGGCGCGCCAAGCCGCCGCGCGACTTCGTTCATCGCGGGTTCGTCACCCTTGAGGTCGATGGAGTTGACAGAGGCAATCGCACCAGGGGCAATACTGGCGTCCGCCAATGATTTCTCAACCAGCGCCCAAAGTTCATCCGGGTCGGCGTTCCGCGCGCAGCCAAGGCCAAGCGTGTAGCGCTGCGGGTGGTAGATCAGCCGCTCATCACCCGCTATTGCGGGTTTCTCGCTGACACATAGCGTCACCGCGCCGCCCGTGTCTTCGATGTCAAAGATGTTTTCGCCCTCGATCGTCACGCCCGCCCCGCCAAGCAGCGCCGCCATCACACCCTTTGCATCCTCCGGGTTCGCCAGACGATAGCCGGCAGGCGGCTCATCCAGCGCCACGCCCAGCGCAACATCCCCCGCCGTCGTCACCGCCGCCCTGGCCCCCAGCGCTGCGGCAATCTTATGCGCCAGACGGTTCGCGCCACGGTGCCCGCCAAGGAGCGGCACAACGACAGAGCCATCATCCGCAACCGAGACAACCGGGGGTTCGCTGCGTTTGTCGGCCAGCACGGGCGCCACAGCGCGGATCAGGATGCCAGCGGCGCAGACACCGATCACAGGCGTGCCGGACGAAAACAGCGTGCGGATATGGTCCAGCGCATCGGGAAAGAAGGCATCGGCCTTGTCCACCCGCCCTGCGCGGCCATGAACGCTGGCGTTCAACACGGCGGCAACACGATGGGCCGTGACCTCCCCCGATCGGGACAGGCAGACAACAACAGGTTTCAGAGCCACGGATCAGCCCCTTTCGTCAGCAGGATCATGGAAAAATAGGGCGCGGGATCAGGGGCTTGCGACAGCGGCAGCACCCGTTCATCGGGAAAGGTCGCGCGTTCGACATAGGTCGCCTGCGCCATCAGGCCCAGCGCGTCGATGACGTTACGGATTTTGCCAAGGTGACGCCCGACCTTCATGATCGCCACGCTTTCGGCACCATCAATGCGGTGGCGCAATTCATCCTCTGGCAGTGGGCCGGGCAGGATCGTCAGCCGTTCATTACGTGCCGCCAGCGGCATCCCGGCGCGCGCCGCACAGGCGGTGACAGAGGTGACGCCGGGCACGACTTCGACCTCATATTTCTCTGCCAGGCGCGCATAGAGATACATGAAGGAGCCATAGAAAAACGGATCACCCTCGCAAAGACAGACAACATCGCGCCCGGCCTCAAGCTCTGCCGCGATGGCGGTGGCGCCGATGTCATAGGCGGCTTGCGCGGGCGCGCGTTCGGTTGTCATCGGCACGTTCATCACGATTTCGCGCGCGCCATCCGGAATGAAACCCGCCGCGATGGAGCGGGCGAGGCTCTCGCTGCCCTGAAGCGCCGGGTAGGCGATGACTTCTGCCTCGGAAATGAGGCGATGCGCCCTCAGCGTCAACAGGTCCGGGTCGCCCGGGCCAAGGCCAATACCATAAAGCGTGCCTGTCATCGTTTTACCAGGCTCCACTGCGTCACCGGCATCAGCGGTTTCCACCCGGTATGCGGGCCAAGCGCATCCGCGCGTTGCACAGAAAGCTTCACCAACTGGCCGCCGTGGCGTTTGTGAAGGGCGATCAGTACTGCCTCACTCTCCAGCGTCACCGCATTGGCCACCAGACGGCCGAGCGGGCGTAACGCCGCAAGGGCAGCATCCGCCACCTCTGCGGTCAGCCCGCCGCCGATGAAGATCGCATCGGGCGGGGCCAGCCCATCAAGCGCGGCGGGCACTTCGCCGTCGACAAGTTCAAGTTTCGGCACCCCAAGCGCCAGCGCATTGGCCGCAGCCATTGCGCGCCGATCCGCACGTGGTTCAATGCCAATCGCGCGGGCATAGCGCGCAGCACGCATCCATTCGACCGCGACTGACCCACAACCTGTGCCGATGTCCCACAATAGCGCCCCGCGCATCGGCATCAGCTTGGCAAGTGTGGCGGCGCGGACCTCCTGTTTGGTCATGGTGCCGTCATGTTGGAAGAGTTCGTCGGACAGCCCCGGCACACGCGGCAGCAGGGCGGCATCCGGCGCAGCCACACATTCAACGGCCAGCGTGTTGAACGCCGGCACCTGATGCGACCAGCTTTCAGCGACACCATCGAACCGCTGTTCCCGGGCACCCCCCATGGCGGCAAGCACCGTCATACGGGACTGACCAAAACCGCGTTCGGTCAGAAAGCGGGCGATCTGGCCGGGGGTTTCCTCGCCCGTGGTCAGGATCAGCAGCCGCTGATCGGGCTGGATGAAGGCGATCATCTGTTCCACCGGACGGCCATGCACCGTCAGGGTTTCGAGATCCGCCATCGACCAGCCCATGCGCGCCGCTGCAAGCTGAAACGCACCAACCTGCGGGTGATAGACGATCTCTGCCGGGTCGATCGCCCGGCCAATGCGCGCGCCCACCGAATACCAGAGCGGATCGCCCGTCGCGAGCACGACAACGCGCTGGCCCTGTTTGGATTTCAGAAGGTCAATCAGATCATCAAACGGCGAAGGCCAGGACAGTCGTTCCGCCGTGACAACTTCGGACAGGTTGTGATGCCGATCACCACCGATGATGACTTCTGCCGCCTCGACGACCGCGCGTGTGGCGGGGGTGAGCCCACCAAGCCCGTCTTCGCCAATGCCGACGATATGAAGCCAAGGTTG
>CAYTUW010000006.1:0-7921 GCA_964441435.1 uncultured Rhodobacterales bacterium | reverse complement strand
GGCGGCGGTGGACAGAAAATCACGGATTTTCCGATCCGGCAGGTGGTCTTCGAAATGCAGCATCAGCCCGGCCATGTGAATATGAAGCGACTGGCGCGCGCGGCGATCCCGCCCGATCGAATGATGCCCGCAATAGGCATCCACCAGCCGCCGGTGACTGGCGAAATAGGCGGCATTGCTGAACTCGCGTGCGAGGATCTCGCCATAGCGCGCCCAGCACCCTGCACTGGGGCTCATGTAGGCATGGATCGGGCCATTGTGTTCACCGATGACATCACAGGCTGGGCATTGGGTCATTCCGGTCCTCCGTCAACGCTTTTCAAACCCTTGCGGGTTTTCATCGCGAAGAAGGCCGCAAGGGCTGATGAGCGGTTCATTGGGCAATTTCCACCAGTCCGGCGGCCAGCGCATTCACCGCTGCCGAGGCCATAGCGGACCCACCGCGCCGCCCGCGCAGCGCGACGAAGTCACTGCCGCGCGGGTTGGCGGCAAGTTCGGCCTTGCTTTCGGCGGCACCGACAAACCCCACCGGAAAGCCGAGGATCACGGCGGGTTTTGCTGCCCCCTGATCCAGCAGTTCCAGCAGGTGGAACAGCGCCGTTGGCGCATTGCCGATAGCGACAACCGCACCCTCCAGATGGTCCGCCCACAGTTCCACCGCCGCAGCAGAGCGGGTGTTGCCAATCGCCTGCGCGCGCCCCGGCACGGATGGATCATTCAGCGTGACCAACACCTCATTCGCAGCGGGCAGGTAGCGCCGGATGATTCCCGCGCCAACCATTTCGCAATCACAGAGGATTGGCGCGCCCGACCGAAGGGCGGCCTGCCCTGCGTTATAGGCCCCTGGCGAAAAATCCAGCCGATCCGCAACCTCAACCATGCCGCAGGCGTGGATCAGGCGGGTTGCCAGTGCCTGCATCCCCGCATCAAAACGATCCAAGCGCGCCTCCCGCCGGACGGTGGCAAAGCTTTCGGCGTAAATCGCCTTTGGATCCGTTTCGTAAGGACGCATCGTCAGGCGCTGACCTTTCGCGCGCTTTCCGGGCCGTGCGGATGCTTGGCGTGGGGGTATTCCGCGTGGTGGTGATGGTGGTCATGATCATGGTCGTGATGGTGGTGATGATGCCCATCCCCATGGCTATGGTCATGATGATGATGGTGGTGATGGTGGTGGTGATCAATATGCAGCCGGCATTCCCCGGTGCAAAAGGCATCACACATCGCACAATCCGCGACATTGGACCCCGGCGCATTGGCCCCCTGACCTTCGACATGGTGGTGATGGCTTTCCTGCACCGCACCGATTTCCGCCTCAAATCCCAGCACCGCCGTGCGGTATTTGCACATCACACAGGTTGGCGGTGGCGTTCCATCAAATTGCGGGGCCGGGCGCACCCGGCGCGCATCCCCCGCGTCCAGCGCAAGCACCTGCGTGCGGTAGTTGCAGGTGCCGCAGTTTGGCGGCGCATCCGCGCCAAGCTGTTCACGGACCCGTTCTGCAAAGGTGGCCAGAACCTGATCGTGATCATTGAGGTAGCCGGCTTTTACAAACTCCATCCCCGGATGCTGTGCGGCAACCTGATCGGTGAACCCATAGATGCGATCCACCAGAATGCCGGTGAACAGAAAATAGGGAAAGACAATCACGCGACGATAGCCGAGCTTTGCCACATGGTTGAGTGTCGGCTCCACCAGCGGGAAGGTCACGCCGGAATAGCCGACCTCACACCAGCCGAACCCCATGCCTTCGTGTAGCAGCCGGGCGACGCGCGCGACATTGGCGTTGGCGTCCGGATCTGATGCGCCACGGCCAATGACAACAAGGCAGGTCTGATCGAGCGGCACCTCACCCCGTTCGGCATCGGCTGCGTCAACTGCGGCGCGGATGCGGTCCCCCGCTGCGGCGACCATCTTGGGATCAACGCCCAACTCGCGCCCATAGCTGATGTCCACCCCGTGACGTGTGGCATAGGTGTTCAGCACGGTTGGAATGTCGTTCTTGGAATGCATCGCCGCAAACAGCATGCCCGGCACCGCAAGGATCCGGTCACAGCCCTTTTCGCGGAGCCTGTCCAGCCCGTCGCGGATCACAGGATTGGCAAATTCAAGATACCCGTAGTCGATTTCCCAATCTTCGGGCAGCAAAGGCGGAAGCTTCTCCGCCAGAACCGCAAATTCATCGACAGCGGCCTGGCTGCGTGAGCCATGACCGCAGATCATTACACCGATTTTCGACATGAGTCAGACCTTTTGACGGGTCTTTTCGGAGTCCAGTCGGTTTGCGCGGCGACGACGCACCCCAAACCAAAGTCCGATGACAATCGCTGCCCCGGCGGCAGCAACGGCCAGCCAATGGGTGTGGCCTGCGGCCTCTTCCACATGGCCCGGATGGGCGAATGCGGGTGCGGCAAGGGTGATTGCTGCGGCGATGGTAAAAAGTTTCTGCATGGTCGTGTCCTTTTGTTCCTGCAATGCAGGCCAAAGCGGCGGACATATGCCCCCGACGATGCTGCGGTTGGCCCCCTGTTTGGGTCGACCGTGCGCAGCCCTCTCTCTGGCCCTATGGGCTTCGTCTGTGGGGAATCTATAGCGTTGGTGCGGGGCATTCGCAAACGCTTTCCCGGCACCGCAGGGTGGGTTTGCGACGTTGTGCAGCGGCGCAGGGGGGCTGCGCGGCGGCTCGCCTTTCCCCGGCCCTGCCCCGGCCCTAGGTATGCCGTGACAAGACAGGAGAATGACATGGGTATGCTGGTGGACGGCAAATGGCAGGATCAATGGTACGACACGCAGAAAACCGGCGGCGCTTTCAAACGCTCTGAGGCCAAGTTTCGCAACTGGATCACCAAAGATGGCCGCGCCGGACCAAGCGGCGAAGATGGTTTTGCAGCAGAAAGCGGGCGCTATCATCTCTATGTCAGCTATGCCTGCCCCTGGGCACATCGGACACTGATTTTTCGTGCGCTGAAGGGGCTGGCGCCTCATATCGGGGTGTCCGTAGTGCATCCGGATATGCTGGGCGATGGCTGGACATTTGACAGCGATTTTGAAGGCGCGACGGGGGACACGCTCTATGGGCTGCCGTTTGCGCGCGATCTCTATCTCAAGGCAGAACCGGGCATGACCGGTCGTGTGACGGTGCCAATCCTCTGGGACAGGCAGCGCGAAACCATTGTTTCAAACGAAAGTTCCGAAATCATCCGCATGTTCAATTCCGCCTTTGACGGGATCACCGGGGACAGTCAGGATTTCTGGCCGGAACCACTGCGCGATGAGATTGAGGAGGTCAACAACCGTATCTATTCCGATGTGAACAACGGTGTTTACAAGGCCGGGTTTGCAACAACACAGGCTGCCTATGACGCCGCCGTGGGGCCGCTCTTTGATACGCTCGACTGGGTTGAAAACCGGCTGGCGCGGCAACGGTATCTGGTTGGCGATTACCTGACAGAGGCCGACTGGCGGCTGTTCACCACGTTGGTGCGGTTCGATCCGGTCTATCACCTGCATTTTAAATGCAATCGGAAACGCCTGATCGACTATCCGAACCTATGGGGCTACACGCGCGGACTGTTTCAGCATCCGGGCGTGGCGGAAACTGTGCATTTTGATCATATCGTGCGGCACTATCACTATAGCCACGACAGTATCAATCCGCACCGGATCATTCCCATCAACCCGGTTATCAACTTTCTGGCGTAGGCCGATCACCTAGGAAAGACGTGTGCAATAGTGATGAACGAGGTTTGCGATATCTTCGGGCGGGGTGGCACGCGGCAGGTAAACCTGCGCATTGGGCAGGTGCCGGAAAATGGAACCATCGGAAAAGTAATCCGTGTCCGTCACAAACACGATCTTTGAGTCCGGGTAACGGTATCCGGCGACATCGGCCACCGCAAAGGCGCTGCCTTCGGCCAGAACGAGGTCCAGCAGAATCACACGCGCCGATGATTTGCTTAAGGCATCAAGCGCCTGCTGTTCCGTTTCCACGAGCGTCACATCAAGGCCATGGCCACGTATATGTGCCGCCCAGGTTTCCCCGGCCTGTCGGTCAGGCTCCACAATCAATACTTGCACATTAACACCAAAAACACACGTCTGCCGGGTCTGTGTACGCGAATCGGGGGCCTCTCGGAACTTGGCAAAAAAGCCATGCCTATCCATACATGCCCGAAAAGACAGGCAAGCCCGGTTCCGGCTTGCGATTCCGGCTGGATTCCGGTTGAAATGACGCGCCGGAATAGGGGAAGAAATGACAACCTGGATAACAATCTGCGACACCTGCAAACGCGATGACTGGGATGCAGCCGCCGGCAATCCGACCGATGGCGAAGCCCTTGCCGGGATTGTGGAATCGCTGGCCCCCGCCACGCTGAAAACGCGCCGTGTTTCGTGCCTGATGGGCTGTTCACATGGGTGCAATATCGCCATTCAGGCGCATGGAAAGCTGAGCTATACGCTTGGCCGGTTTGCCCCAACAGCCGAGGATGCGCAGGCCATTGTGGACTATGCGGCCCTTCATGCCGAAAGCGACAGCGGGCAAGTCCCTTACCGGGCCTGGCCAGAAGGGGTGAAAGGCCACTTTGTCACCCGTCACGCACCATTGCCTGATGATGACTGAAAAACGGGATCACGGGGGCGGGCTGGACGCCGCCATCGCAACATTCGGCGGGGTGCGCGCGGGCTGGCTTGACCTGTCCACAGGCATTAATCCCCAGCCCTACCCGCTGCCCGCTATATCGGATGCCGCATGGAATACATTGCCGGACAGTGCCGCCGTTTCCGGGCTCTGCGATGCGGCGCGCGCCTTCTGGAATGTGCCGGACCGGGCGGAAATCCTGCCGACGCATGGTGCCTCTGCCGCGATTGCACGCCTTCCCGGGCTTGTCCCGTCAAGCCGCGTGAGGATCGACAGCCCAACCTATAACGAACATGCGGCCGCCTTTCGCAACCACGGCTGGCGGGTGGCCCAGCAAAAGCCCGCCGCCCTTGTGGCCGTGCACCCGAACAACCCCGATGGGCGCCTGTGGTCCGAGGCGGAGCTTACCGCTCCTTTCACAGTCATCGACGAAAGCTTCTGCGATGTAACGCCTGACAAAAGCCATATCGCGCTTGCCGGACGGCCTGGCCTGATCTTGCTGAAAAGCTTTGGAAAATTCTGGGGTCGGGCGGGTTTGCGCCTTGGCTTTGTGATCGGCGATCCCGATTTGATTGCCGATTTGCGTGAAATGCTGGGGCCCTGGTCGGTATCCGGGCCAGCCATCGAAATTGGAACGGCCGCGCTGAACGATCAGCCATGGGCCGATGCGACACGCAGGCGGCTTGCCACAGACGCGGCGCGCCTCGATCAGCTTATGACGGCCAAAGGGGCAACGCCTGTCGGAGGCACCGATCTGTTCCGCCTTTATGACGTTGGGAAGGCTGCGGATTGGCACGAAAAACTTGCCGAAGGCCATGTGCTGAGCCGCATCTTCCCCTATTCAGATCGCTGGATCCGCCGGAGGCGGCACTGTGACCGTTGTGTTTGCGATGCTGCTTGATGCCGCGCTGGGGGAGCCGCGCTGGCTCTGGTCGCGCATCCCCCATCCTGCGGTTCTGTTCGGGCGGCTGATAGACAGCGCGGAACGCGACCTGAACACAGGGGACAACCGCCGTGAGAAAGGCGCAATGCTCCTGACCGCGCTGGTGCTTGGGGGCGGCGTCTTGGGCTGGCTCATCAGCGCGTTGCCGTTTGGCAGCCTGTGGGAATTGATCATCGGCGCGGCGTTGCTGGCACACCGAAGCCTGATCGACCATGTCCAGGCTGTTGCGCAGGGCCTGCGTCTTTCGCTTGCGGATGGGCGGATGGAAGTCGCAAAGATCGTTGGCCGCGACATGCGTGATGCAGACGCATCGGCAATCACCCGCGCAGCGATCGAAAGTGCGGCAGAAAATTTCTCCGATGGTGTCGTGGCCCCGGTGTTCTGGTTCCTGATCTTCGGCCTGCCGGGGATTATTGTCTACAAGCTCGTGAATACCGCCGATTCGATGATCGGCTATCGCAATCCACGATATGAGGAATTCGGCTGGGCCGCCGCACGGTTTGATGATCTGCTGAACTGGATACCCGCACGGTTGACGGCGCTGTTGATCCTGCTGCTTCATGGGCGGCTACACATGTTTGCGGAGGTTCGCGCCGATGCCGCGCTGCACCGGTCCCCAAATGCAGGCTGGCCCGAGTCGGCGGTTGCCCGCATCCTCAACGTCGCGCTGGCCGGGCCACGCAGCTATGACGGCAGATGGCAGGATTTCCCTTATGTCCACCCTGAAGGCGCCCGAACACCCGGCCCAGCGGCCATAGACCAGACCATCACATTGCTGTGGAAAAGCTGGGGTGCGATGCTTGTCATCGTCGCATTGATTGGCCTGCTCTGAATGGTGGACAGGGACAGCCCCGCGCCGTAACCTCCGCCTGAATTTCCTGGGAGTCATCCATGCGTATCGCAGCCATTCTTGCCACCATCGGGATCACCATCGCCAGCACAGCGGGGGCGCAACAGGTGCCCTGTGGCGGGGGGTTCAACAGCTTTATAAATGACATGAAGGCAGAAGCCGTCAGCCGGGGGCATGATCGTGCTGCCGTAGATCGCTTTTTCAGCTCCGCCCGCCAGGATGACAGAACATTGCGCGCTGACCGGTCCCAGGGGATTTTCCGCAAGGATTTCATCGAATTTTCCCGCGCCGTGATCAGCCAGAACCGAATGACAAACGGGCGCAGGAATTCCGAACGGCAGGACCAGGTTTTTGATGTGGTCGAACAGCGCTTTGGTGTCAGTCGCGGTGTTTTGCTGGCGTTCTGGGCGCTCGAAACCGACTATGGCGCGGTACAGGGCGATTTTAACACGCTGAACTCGCTGGTCACGCTAGCCCATGATTGCCGCCGCCCCGGCCTGTTCCGACCGCAGGTTTTTGCTGCGCTTGAGCTGTTTGAACGCGGCGATTTTGACCCGGTGAACACGCAGGGCGCCTGGGCCGGGGAAATTGGCATGGTCCAGATGCTGCCAGAGGACATCATCCGCAATGGTGTCGATGGTGACGGCGACGGGAGGGTGAACCTCAAGACCTCCCCTGCGGATGCGCTGCTGTCCGGGGCGTCGATGCTGCGCGATCTGGGCTGGCGGCCAAATGAGCCCTGGATGCAGGAAATTACCGTTCCGGCCAACCTCGACTGGTCAAAGACCGGGCTCAACCATTCCTTCACCGTCAATCAATGGCAGCAGATGGGGGTGCGGGCGCGCAATGGCAATCTTGCGGCGGGGAACCTGCCCGCCTCGGTCTTGCTGCCGATGGGCCGAAACGGGCCGGCCTTCCTCGCCTATCCGAATTTCCACGTTTACTTCGAATGGAACAAGAGCTTCGTCTATGTGACCACCGCCGCCTATTTTGCCACGCGACTGGAGGGCGCACCGGTTTATGACGCGCGCAATCCGACACCTGCCCTTTCCGGCAATGAAATGGAGGCGCTGCAACGCAAGCTCCAGGCACGCGGCCATGACGTGGGCGGTATTGACGGTATCCTTGGCGCTAAAACCCGCGCCGCCGTTCAGGCCGAACAGGTGCGGCTGGGCCTGCCAGCAGACGCCTGGCCAACGCGGGAACTGCTGAACGCGCTTTAGGGGGGGATGCTGGGCTATCACATTCAGGCTCACAATGTAGTGAAGCGATGCAGAAATAGCGTCCGATGCGTCGCCGGGGGCCGTTATCGTGCGGATTGAACAGCGGAGTCGATCACATCCGCCTCGCTGCAGCGGTCATATTTGAAAGCATAGCCGTTCCACAGCATGATCAGACCACCATCCGCCGCCATCATCAGGAGCGCCCGTTCCCGCCAGGGCACCGTGTTCACGTGGCTGGGGGTTTCAACTGGCGCCGCGTTTTCAGCGGT
>CAYTUW010000005.1:0-37135 GCA_964441435.1 uncultured Rhodobacterales bacterium | reverse complement strand
GGCGACGGCGGGCACGATGGTGGCGGCAGCGGGCTTCAGGTTGAGTTTTTTGCGATTACGCGGAGCGTTTCCAGCCTGTCGCAGATTGATTTTGACGCAACCCCCGTGCGGGTTGATGTTGCTGATTCCCTGAACAACTGGCGCAACGACAATCCGTTCTGGGAAGGTGGCCGGACGGACAATACAGCGGCGCGCTACAGCGGTGATCTGAACATCGAAACCGGCGGGTCTTACACGTTTTACCTGAACTCAGACGATGGGTCGGCGCTGTTCATCGACGGTGAGCAGGTGATCGGCAATGATGGGCTTCACGGTGTGCGCGAGGAACAGGTGACGCTTGACCTGACGGCCGGGGCGCATTCGATTGAGGTGCTGTATTTTGAACGCGGCGGATGGCAGACCCTGGCGCTGGAATGGGAAGGCCCTGACAGCGGCGGCACACGCGAGGTGATCAGCGGCGACAGCTTTAGCCACGGCGACGGGGGCGGCCATGATGGTGGCGATGGCGGCGACGGTGGCCATGACGGCGGTGACGGCGGTAGCGACGGCGGGCACGATGGTGGGCACAGCGATACCTATATTGAACCGCCGGCGGATCCGACCGATAGTGTTGCTGTGGATGCCTATGTTGCGGCGGTTAAGGCTCTGCCCGATGCCCATTCACACGGGCTGGATGGCGGTATGGCGCAGGAACATATGGCGACCCTCGACCTCGTGCCGCGATCCGATGCGAGCCATGTTGCCATTACGGATGGCGACTGGTTCGACCCGGCAACCTGGCACAATGGTCAAATCCCAGGTGAGGGTGCGCAGGTTCTGATCCCGGAAGGGATCGAGGTGAACTATGACGGCGAAAGTGACGCCTCATTGTTCACAGTTCGGGTTGATGGCGAGCTTGGATTTGCCACTGATACCGATACGAAAATACTGCTTGATACGATGATCATCACATCTACGGGGCGTCTGGAAATCGGGACAGAGGACAACCCGGTTCAGCCAGGTGTGACTACGGATATTGTCATTGCAAACAACGGTGATATCGACACAGGCTGGGATCCGCTTTTGTTGTCGCGCGGCGTGATTTCGCATGGTGCCGTGGAAATTCACGGCACGGAAAAAAGCGCATTCCACAAGGTCGATGACGCGCCTATGGCAGGCGACACCCAAATCACGCTTGGTGAAATTCCCGATGGCTGGCAGGTCGGTGATAAGCTTGTCGTTAGCGGCACCCATAAACAGGGCTGGTTTTGGGACAATGACGTTCGTCAGGTGATTTATCACGAAAGCGAAGATGAAGAGGTGGAGATTGTCGCAATCAATGGCAATCAAATCACTATCGACCGTCCCCTGGAATATGATCACGATACCCCGCGTGATGACCTGAAGGCCTATGTGTCCAACATGACGCGGAATATCACCTTCTCCAGCGAAGATGGTGATCAGTCCGAAATTCACCACCGTGGCCACGTCATGTTCATGCACAGCGATGACGTTGATGTGCGCTATGCCGGTTTTGAAGATCTGGGCAGGACAGACAAATCAGTGCCTGCATTTGATGTCACGACGCTGGACCACGTGCAGTCAGACACCAACATCAAAACACGTTACCCGTTTCATTTCCACAAAACCGGGACCGAAGAACAGGAAAACCCGGCCATGGCGATCGGTAATGTTGTCGATGGATCACCGGGCTGGGGCTTTGTCCACCATTCGTCACATGCCTATTTTACCGACAATGTTGCCTTTGACGTGTTCGGCGCGGCTTATGCGGCCGAGGACGGTGATGAAACCGGGATTTGGACCCATAACATTGCGATCCGTTCCGAAGGCATCGGTCCAGGCGACTGGATGGTGAAGGAAGCATCTGATGTTGCACGCCATGACAACGGCCGTACCGGCGACGGGTTCTTCTTTGGTGGGCGCTTGGTCGAGGCCAACGATAATGTTGCGGTGAACACAACGCATGGTTACGTCTGGATGCATCGTTCCGCGCCAACGAATCCGCTCAGCGATAACCTGGACCAGCCAGAGGTTGCTTATGGGAACGAAACCATCAGCCTTGATCGGCCGGTTATTCAGGGCTTTAGCAACAACGAAGCCTTTGGAACGGAGTACGGGTTGATTGTGGTCAAGGCCGGGCCGCATCAGAACCATGATGTTCGTTCGATCTTTGATGGGTTCCTCAACTGGGAAACCACGGCTGGCATCGATGTGTCTTACACCTCACATTACACTTTCCTGAATGTTGACCTGATCGCCACGCAAAGCACGGAGCCGTTTGTTGAACCCGGTCGGGGCTTCAACGTGGGGGATAACGTATTCGATGTGACCGTAAACGGGATCACCCTTGAAGGGTTCAATACCGGAATCGACCTTAATCAGGGTTTTCACTTCGGCCAGAACGGCGCCGATTATGGTGACTTCTTTATTGATGTGAACATGATCGACGTGATCCGGGAATATGTTGGCTTTGATCCGGCGAAACACACTTTGCTTACCTCCGGGCAGCTCGTTGATGGGCGCCTTGATTTTATCATGACCGGTGACACGACGATTTCCGAAGGGGAAACCCTATATCTCGACGGTACGAAAACCGATTCCATCGGGTCGCGTGATCGTCAGTTCGCAGGTGATATTCAGGCTCTGGAATGGCACGAACATCTGGCCGCGATGATTGCCAACCAAGGCTACTATAAGTCGGAAGATGGCCGAAACATCCTGCTTGTAGAGGACATCGTTGCGGACCGGGCGACAGGAGAGCTGCATAAGTTCAGCCATGTCATCACCTTGGACATGAGCGATCAGCAGATTCAGAACTCGTGGTCGGTAAATCACTGGGGCGGGGCAACCTTCAACGGGACGATATCGCTTGATGATATTGCGCCGACGACACAGGATGACACCGCGACAACTAGGGAAAATCAGGACATACTGATTGATGTCCTGGCCAATGATTCCCATGCGGATGGGGATTCATTGTTCGTTGATGGGATGACCACAACGCCGAATGGCAATGTTTTTGTTCAGGATGACGGGCAGTTGCTCTACCGCCCGAACCCAGGGTTCACGGGCACAGATTCATTCACATATTGGGCTGCGGATCAGGATGGCGATTACACGAGCGCAACCGTGACAGTGGATGTCTGGGGAATCTAACCCTCTGCCTCTATGAAAGAGTGAAACGCGGAAACGCCGTCTGTAGCATTAGACGGCGTTTCTTTTTTGGCGACAATGATGACTTGGTCGGGTGACTGTGCCGGTGTTGTAGCCGCATTTTCGGGCACAACCGCAAAGATAGCGCCTTTGATCGCAAGATACCCTTCGCCTGTTGACATGAATTAGTTATGGAATGACTCTATGAAGCGGAAGAAGCCGGGGTGCAGTGTGCGCCATCGGGAACTAGAACGAGGGGCGATCACTGCCGTTGTGTGTTTGGGCGGGGGCTGATTTCCTAATATGGGGGTGCTCCGATTGGGGCAATATGGAAAGAGTAATCAAATGAAACAGATTTTTGCTTTGCTGACTGCTGCCATTGCAGCAAGCTTGATTGGCGCTGCCGCAACCGCGCAGGAATCATATCGTATCCGTCCGGGTGACACGCTGCGCATCGAGGTTCTGGAAGATACATCACTGAACCAGGATGCGCTTGTCAGGCCTGATGGCAATATTTCAGTGCCTTACGCTGGGAATGTAACCGCAGGTGGTAGAACGGTTGATCAGGTGCGCGCAATGATTACATCGCAACTGGCGCCAAATTTTGCAGCCGAACCGAATGTGTTTGTGACGGTTAATGCCATCGCCGCACCGCGCGCACGGGTCGCGCGCACCATAGATGTCTATGTGTTGGGTGAGGCCAGTACGCCGGGCAAATATGAAGTTGCACGCGGTACAACCATGCTTCAGTTTTTCGCCGAGATGGGCGGGTTTTCGAGATTTGCTGCAACAAATCGTCTTATCTTGCGCCGCACCAGCAGATCAGGGAGTGAAACCTCGCATCGGATCGACTATGATGCCATTGTTGAAGGCAGAAGTAGTGGGGCTTCGACGAGGTTGGCTGATGGCGACGTGATCATCATACCGCAGCGCCGCCTCTTCGAATAAGCTGGAAGAGAGGGCTTGGTGAGACCTGTGCGAATTGGAAGAGGCGCGTTCGGCTGCGCCATGTTGAGTGTGCTTTGTATCGGTTCCGGTGCCTGGGCACAGGACGGTGGTGCGATCTGGACGTTCGGGATCGAACAGCGTTTTGAACATGGGCGAAATCTGTCGCTCGCAGTTCCAGAAGAAGGCAGCAGCACGATTGCAACGACAAATCTGTCGTTCGGGCTGCTGCGGGAAACCCACAACCAAAGGTTTTCGCTGGAAGCGATGGCAGGATTGCGAATAGCTGATGAGGCCGGCAGCGGAAGCGATATCGGCTTGGGTGATGCATCGCTCCTGCTGTCTTACGCACGGGAATCAGCAAATAGCGAACTGACGTTTGGTTTGGATTTGGGGCGTGCTGAGATTGGTGATCTCAGCGCGATTTCAGGTTTTTCAACTTCTGATGGAACGATCGAACTGCCACCGGATTTTGCCGACCTGACCGGGACCGGAACACGCAGTACCTATGATCTGAGCGGGGGATTCGAAACCGGGCGGCAATCGCTGATCGGCTTTGGTGTCACCGCAGGGCTGAGCGGGGTCATCTATGATGACGCGACAGACCCTGATCTGTTTGACAGCCGGACAGCACGGCTCGGTGCGCAGGTGATGCTGCATGCCTCTCCTCGCACGACCTATCACATCGGGGTGGATGGCGAAGTTTATCGCGCGGACGATTCGGATCAGACCGACCGCGAAACGACAGAGCTGCGCTTTGGCGTCTCACATGAGCTGTCCCCCAGAACCCGGCTTGATGCGGCTCTCGGATACAGTGACATACATGAGGTGGCAGGTGCCACCGTCACCGATAGCCATGGATTGGTCGGAACCGTCGGAATCAGCCATGATCTCCCCAATGGCGAGGTCACCGCGCGTTACGAAGCCAGCCGCGATTCGGCCGGCCTGCTGCAAACCGCAACCGTAGGGCGCAGCCTGGCGCTGCCTGATGGCGAATTATCTGCGGAGTTTGGCCTGTCACGCACACCAGGCGGTGATACAGAAGCCATCGGTTCCCTGTCATGGCGGCAGGAAAACGGCCCGAATACCTATTCTGCCTCGCTGAGCCGCGAAATCGCGACCAGCGCGGATTCAGAAGCACGGGCAACCACTGTTCTGGATTTCAGTTACCGACGTGACTTGAACGCGGTTTCACGCCTTAGCCTCAATATGGCCTATGCGCTGAGTGAGGAAACGCCAACTGAGGCAGAAGTGGAACGGTGGGACCTGAGCGCCGTCTACAGTCGCGAACTGACACGTGATTGGGATATCAACACAGGTATCATCTACAGGACGCGGGATGAAACCGGCGTTGGCCGTGCGGAATCGCCTGCTGTGTTTGTCTCACTGTCACGGGAATTCCAGGCTCGGCGCTGATCTAAATATGCCTCCGGTTATGATGCCATGACACCAAAACCGGTGTTGCTGCTGTTGCTATGCATTCTGGCGGGGCCCGAGATCGCCCTGTCCGGTGCGGATTTTCGGTTCTGGGGGAATCCCGGGTGGCGGTTGGAGGCCTATCAACACGGTGCCCTCTGGCCCGGGCTGTTTCGGGGATGGGAACCGACCTACCCGGCCCAGAACTGGTTGATGCTGATCAGCTATGCCGGGCTTCATAGTGGCTTCTTTCACTTTTTGATCAACAGCGTGGCCCTGATTGCCCTTGGGCGGTTGACCTTGAAATATATCAACGGCTTGGCGCTATTGGCCATCTTTGCCACATCGGCGATCGGGGGCGCGCTGATTCATATAGCGTTCACACACAACCTGCAGCAGCCTGTTGTCGGCGCATCTGCTGGGGTTTTCGGGCTAGCAGCGGCACTGGCGATCTGGAAAATCAGCGACAGCACCAAGGTCTTCAACTGGTTCATGATGGTGATCGGTGTTGCGGCGATGCTCTACCTGTTGCTGTACAGGTTTCTCCCGATGCCGACCTGGAACATTCATATCGGGGGTGCGCTTGCAGGCGCGGCCATGGCCGTGTGGGTCACAAGGCCACGAACCACTTAATATGAGTTATTCAAAGTCAGATGGGGGGCCAACCTCCAGACCGCCGCCGCTTCCAAGGGCGCTGCGCAGTGCTATGTAATTCAACGCTGCATCCCGCCGGTTACTGGCCAAAACCTGACGGGCGGAGGTCAGTGTTCTTTCGCGATCAAGAAGATCCAGGACAGTGACGTCGCCGCCACTTTCCATTGTGCGGCGGGTTAGGTTCAGGGCGCGTTCATTCAACTGCACCAAATCCCGGGCGGAGGACGTTGCCCGGCCGGATGCTTCAAGCGCGGCAAGGGCTGTTTCAACCTCTTCGACGGCCTGCAAAACCAACTGACGCCAACGCAAGTGTGCCTGAATGACACGCGCTTCGGCGGCGTCTACTTCTGCTGCCAGCGCCGGTTGCGAAAACAGAGGAATGACAAGTCCCGCAGTCAAACTCTGTGATGAACTGCCACTTTCCAACGGGGCCCGCAATACGCCACTTAGGTTAAGCCGGGGATAGCGGTTGGCGCGGCTTTCATTCAGGTCAGATACCGCAGCCGCATAAAGCCGTTCGGCCTGCCGAATATCGGGCCGAATTCGCAAGAGATCCGCAGGTACGCCAAGGTTATTCATTTTTTGCGCATGCGGTTGCCGTGTAGCATTATTGAGATCAATATCGAGCAGCCCAACAGGGCGGCCCAGAAGGGTGGAAAGCCGGTTCCGCTGACGGATAATTTCAGCACGGGTCTGAGGAATATCCACTTCAATTTCAGCGACCAATGCACGTGCACGCACCACATCCAGTTCGGTTGCCGCACCGGCGTTTTTCTGTGCCTGAATTTCCTGCAAAGTCGCTTGCCGCGAACTCATGTCACGGTGACGTTCGCTTAAGCTCTGCTGAAAGAACCGCAGTTGAACATAAGCTGTCGCAATCTGTTCGATCAGCACCCTTCGGGCGTCATCTGCACCAAACCGTTCTGCATCCAGACGCGCGGACGCGGCGCTGATCCGGGCTGCCCGGCGCCCGAAAATTCCGAATGTCGCCGTCGCATCCGCAGACAGCGTGTCCGGTGAGCCGCTATTGTGTGTCGCATCGAGAGAAACATCACCAGAAACCGCCGGTCGGGCCTTCCGCAGCTGCGCCGCGGCCTCAACAAGGCGGGACTCTGCCTCAGCCAAGGAAGGGCTGTCCACGATGGCCTGTGCGACAAGTCTTGATAGCACCGGGTCGTCGAAATCCTGCCACCAGTGCTGCGCCGCTTCGCTAACTCTCGGTTGTGGCGCGAGTGTGGAATACCTGTCGTTCAGGTGCATATTCGGAGTGTCATAGTCCGGGATATTGACACAAGCAGCCAGCGAAGCCGCAAGCGTTCCGATCACGGCAAACTGCCGAATCCTGTCCGTTGATACACAGGTCATGGTGCCACTCATTCTGCCTCAAAGGCCGCGCGCGCTGTTTTCAGCGTCATTCGGACCTTTTCGTCAGAGTAACAAATATTCAGCGATGCCGCGGAAAGGGCTGGCAATATAGCTGATTTTCCTGAGAAATGTTGCATCCGCGCCCCACTGTGCAAGGGCGTCGGTTGTGTCTATTCCCGAAAGGCGCGGTTCACAAAGTTCATCAACGGCTGCGTCAGGTATTCAAAAGCCGTCCGGTCACTGGTTTTAATAAACACCTCAACTGGCATCCCAGGCAGGAGTGTTCGGTTTCCAAGCCCCGCAAGTTCATCGGCGTGAGGAATGATTTCCGCGCTGTAGTAACTTATGCCCGTTGCCTCATCCTGAAGGACATCGGCGGAGAGAACAGAAAGCTGCCCGCGAATTTCAGGCACCTCCTGCTGATCGAAAGCGGAAAATCGCAGGACGGCTTCCTGACCGGAAAAAACTTCGTCAATGTTGATCGAGTTGATGCGGGCCTGGACAACGAGCGGCTGATCTTGGGGGATGACATACATCAGGGGCGCACCAGGCTGTATTACCGAATGCACCGCATGAACCTGAGAACCGTAGACGATCCCGGCAACCGGGGACCGGATATCCTGGCGGGCGATAGTTTCTTCAAGGCGTGCGCGCCGCTCATTCAGCTCAACGGTTGCATATTGCAGATCACGAAGGGCTGATACTGCCTCCTCCTGGCGCCGAGTCCCAAGCTGTAGAAGTGAAATCCGGTTGCTTGCCGCTTGGCCCCGCAATTCGGCGATTTCGGCCTCCAGCCTACCTGTTTCCCCCTGAAGTTCGGCCGCCTGACGCTGTAGCTCCAAAACCTGTGATGCCTGGGTAAGCTGTTGTGCAAGCAACGATTCCTGGCGTTCCAGTTCCACTGCGATCAGGTCCCTCTGGGTGATCAGCCCGTCAAGCTGCGAAGAAATCCCTGCTATACGATTTGCAATCTGCTCATTTTGTTCCTGAATAAGCGCCGCTTCCTGCGTCATGGCTTCCCGTCTGGTCATGAACAGGGCCTGTTCGCTTTCCAGCAACTCCCTGGCTTCGGGGTTCTCCTGCGATTGGGCAACAAGGGAGGGTTCAAATGTGATTTCACGGTTTCCGTCGCGTTCGGCTTCAAGCCGCGCCTTGCGCGCCGCAAGTTGCAAAAGCTGGCCCTGGGCAACGGACAGGTCGGAATTCAGGCGCTTTCCATCCAGGCGTATCAGAACATCACCCGGTTGAACGCTATCGCCGTCTTTAACCAGGATCTCCCCCACGATCCCCCCTTCCAGATGCTGAACAACTTGTCGGTTCGTTTCGACCTGAACCGTGCCACTGGTCACAACAGCGCCAGAGATATTTGCCCGCACCGCCCAGAAACCGACCCCACCGATCAAGACTACGAGCGCGAGAAAACCGATATAAAGGGGAAACCCGCCCCGCCATTCGTTATGCGTCGCCATTGTCAGATAACCTTCGGTTTGGAAAAGGTCTGGCGCACATTGCCGGCGTTCTTGAGCATCTTGTTCATCACTTCATCGCGCGGCCCAATGGAGGCAACGCAGCCCTTTTCAATGACCATCAGTGTGTCACATTCCGCAATGGCAATCGGTCTGTGTGTCATTATGATAACGGAATTTCCCGCAGCCTTGAAATCGCGGATGGCGTGGTTTAGCGCCTCTGTACCGTCAGAATCGAGCGCAGAGTTCGGCTCATCCAGGATCAGAAGGACGGGGTCGCCAAAAAGCGCGCGCGCCAGTGCGATACGTTGGCGCTGCCCGCCTGAAAGCTGGTTTTCATTGCCGTTGAGTTTTGTGTCATACCCATCTGCAAGCTGCGTAATCATCTCATGGGCGTTCGACCGTTTAGCGGCCTGGACAACAGCCTGGCCATCTGGGTTTCGCGCCATTCGGGCGATATTTTCGGCAATCGTTCCGCTGAACAATGTCACCTGCTGTGGCAGATACCCGATGTGCTGCCCCAGCCGATCCGGGTCGTACTGGTTAAGGGTTGCGCCGCCTAGCCGTATCTCGCCCGTGGTCGGTGGCCAATAACCCAGCAAAGCACGCGCCAGCGTTGATTTGCCTGATCCGCTACGTCCGATCACGCCAAGAGCCCGCCCCGGTTCCAGTTCAAACGATATATTCCGCAAGGTTGGTGTACGACTGCCCGGAGGAACAACGGTTAAAGCGGTGATTTTCAGGCGTGCTTCGGGCACGGGCAATTCTGTTTGGCTCTCAATCGGGGGGACATGTCGAAGATATTCGGCAAGCGCCTTTGATCCGGCGCGGGCGCGTTGCAGAACCGGCCACTGCCCGACAGCCTGTTCAATCGGTGCCATGGCGCGGCCCAGCAATATGGTCCCTGCGATCATCGAACCGGGTGTCATTTCCCCTTGCAGGACAAGATATGCTCCAAGGCCGAGCATCGCAGACTGAAGGAACATTCTGAATGTCTTGATTACAGAGGTGAAACTGCCGGTCCAGTCAGCGGCACCGATGGTTTTCTTCAGCCCCTCCTGTCGCCAATCTGACCAACGGTCCCGCATCATGCTGCGCATACCCTGTGTCATCACCACTTCGCCGCCCTGACGGGCCTGGTCGGCAAAAGCATGCGCGCCCTGTTGGGTCAGCTGTGCCTCCCTTACCCGGTTGCTTGTCAGAATCTGGTTCAGCAGCGCCAGAACAACCAATACGCACCCCCCGGCAACGGCAAGCCAGCCCAGCAGCGGATGAAAAAGGAAAATGGCTGCCACAAATAGTGGCGTCCATGGCATATCCATCAGGGACAGCAGCAGCGGAGAGGCATAGAAACCCTGGACAGTATCCATATCTCGCAGTGCGGCCTGGGCCAGCGCCTGATCCTTGGGGTTTATCGCGCGCCGCACCGTCGCCTCAAAGACCCTGGTGTCAAGGGTATCCTGAAAACGGGCACCAACCCGTGCAAGCAGTCGGCCACGGGCAAAGTCAAGAACACCCATCATCAGGAACAACCCGGCGATCAGCGCCGTTAGCGCGGTCAGCGTTTCAACGGACCGGGATGCAAGAACTCTGTCATAGACCTGCAGCATGTAAAGCGGCCCGGTCAGCATCAGAATATTGACAAAAATGCTGAACACAAACGCGGCCACCAGCAATCCCCGCCCTTTTTTCAAGGCGGCCCGGAGTTCGGCCTTACCAAGGGCTTTTTGCGGAATCATGTCTGTGACACCTGCACGATTGGAAACACTTTCAACGCTGGGAAACTATATGCTCCAGAATCAGAAACAAATCCTAAATCGCCAATTTCCCCGGCAAATACGCCATTTATTCGCTGCACCGCAAAGCCCCTGTGTGAATCCCCCGGACAAGCGCACTATTATTGGCCTAAAATCAGGTTTCAGGCAATGTGCAGCCCCGGGGTCATCGGCGGTAATCTGGTCATCTGTCACAAACTGTTGTCGCTGGGGTTGTCAGGTCATTGAGATCGGCGAAAGCCGTGCTAGACCTGCCCCGGACCGATAAAGGAGCATGTCAGGACATGAAGGTCGAACAAACCAGCCTGTCGGGTGTTGTATGCCTGACGCCACAGCGTTTTGGGGATTCTCGGGGATTTTTTTCCGAGTGCTGGAACAAAAAGCAGATGGCTGAAGCGGGTTTCGACCTTGATTTTGTACAGGACAATCATTCGCTGTCCGCGCAGGTAGGGACCATCCGTGGCCTTCATTATCAGGCTCCGCCACATGCCCAGGACAAGCTGGTCAGATGTGGGCGGGGCGCCCTTCTTGATGTGGTTGTTGATGTCAGGTTGGGCTCTCCCAGCTACGGGAAATGGGTTGGGGTCGAACTGACTGCAGAAAACGGCAAACAGCTGCTGGTGCCCAAGGGCTTTCTTCATGGCTTCGTCACACGGATGCCGGATACGGAAATCATTTACAAATGCACGGACTACTATGCACCAGAGGCCGATGGCGCTGTGCGATGGGATAGTTGCGGCATTGACTGGGGCTTGGAGGATACACCGACCTTGTCCGAGAAGGACGCAAATGCCGTGACGTTGCAGCATTTTGACAGCCCGTTTCAGTGGGAGGGAGCCAATGGGTGACAAAACGGTTTGGGAAACCCCGGATTGGACTCGAGAGAAGAACTCGAAGTTCTGGGAGCCGTCGCGTAAGTTGATTAAAGCAATCCGAGATTATCAGGCAGCCAAGGAAGGGTGGCGCGGTAATCTTACAAGATTCAGAGCAAAGTACAGGCATTGGTTCTGGAGCGTAGTAACCCAGGCTGAATTGCATTTGGAATGTAAAGTTGGTGGCGGGTTATTACTTCCTCATCCGAATGGGATTGTTGTTCATCCAGATGCTGTAATCGGCCCCAACTGTTTGTTGTTTCAACAGGTGACGCTCGGAACTGTTGCGAGTCGTGACGGCGTTCCGGTTTTGGGTGCACATGTCGGTGCCGGTGCAAAGTTGTTATGGGGAATAACAGTCGGCGATCACGCGGTTATCGGCGCAAACTCCGTTGTAATTAAAGATGTTCCTTCATGTGCAATCGTTGCCGGTATTCCTGCCCGAATAGTAGGTCGAAGACTATGAAACTCATCGTTACCGGAGGGGCAGGTTTTATCGGCTCGGCAGTGGTTCGTCAGGCCGTTAAGGCGGGGCATCACGTGGTCAATGTGGATGCCTTGACCTATGCGGCATGTCTCGAAAACCTGCGGGAAGTGGATGGGGCTGATAATTACCGGTTCGTCAAAGCAGATATTCGTGACCAGGATCACATGCGAACCCTGTTTGCTGAGGTGAATCCCGATGCAATCATGCATCTTGCGGCAGAAAGCCATGTCGACAGGTCCATTGACGCGCCGGGGGAATTTATCACGACTAACATTCTGGGCACCTATACATTGCTTGAAGCAGCGCGGGACTGGTGGGAAAGTCAGGACAAACCCGCGGGTTTCAGATTCCATCACGTTTCAACTGATGAAGTCTACGGTACACTTGGCCCAACCGGGCAATTCACGGAAACCACAGCTTACGATCCCAGGTCTCCTTATTCCGCGTCAAAGGCGTCAAGCGATCACCTTGTGCGCGCGTGGTCCGAAACCTATGGGCTGCCGGTTCTGGTGACGAATTGTTCCAACAACTATGGCCCCTATCATTTTCCCGAAAAACTGATTCCGGTGGTGATCCTGAATGCGCTCGCCGAGAAGCCGTTGCCGATCTATGGCGATGGTTCAAACGTCCGGGACTGGCTGTTTGTCGAGGATCACGCCGATGCCCTGTTGACCGTTCTGAAATCCGGCCAGGTCGGGCGCACCTATAATATCGGGGGCGAAAATGAATGCAGCAACCTGGAACTGGTGCAGAAGATCTGTGCCATTCTTGATACTCTTGCGCCGAGGGCCACGCCTTGTGCGGATCTAATTACCTTCGTTGCAGACCGTCCGGGTCACGATGCGCGCTATGCGATTGACCCGGCACGTATCCGGCAGGAACTGGGGTGGCGGCCCAGCGTGACATTAGAGGAGGGGCTGGAACGCACGGTGCGGTGGTATCTCGAGAACGAAAGCTGGTGGCGCCCGCTGCAAGAACGCAAAGGTGTTGGTGTGCGGCTGGGTGTGGCGGGCGCAGGTAAAGCATGAGTATTCTGGTCTTTGGTGCAACAGGGCAGGTGGCCCGTGAGCTTTCGCAGTTTTCTGAAACGATCTGCCTCAACCGGGAGGAGGCCAATCTGGAAGCGCCGGAAACCTGTGCGGCGCAGGTTTTGCAACATCGCCCCAAAGCCGTCATCAATGCCGCCGCCTACACCGCCGTAGATCAGGCGGAAACGGACGAAGACCTGGCAACAACCATCAATGCTGCAGCACCTGCCGCAATGGCAAAGGCCTGCAAGCAGATTGGAATCCCTTTCGTCACGCTTTCCACGGACTATGTTTTTGATGGCAGCGGGCAGACACCCTGGACACCGGAGCATGAGACTAACCCCCTTGGAGCTTATGGTCGGTCCAAAGTGGCTGGGGAACAGGCGGTGGTCAGGTCCGATGCAACCTATGCAGTGCTGCGCACATCATGGGTGTTTTCCGCACATGGCAACAACTTTGTAAAAACCATGCTGCGGCTGGGGGGCGAACGTGATCAGCTGGACATCGTCAGCGATCAGATCGGTGGGCCAACCCCCGCGCGTGCCATCGCGGCGGCCTGTTTGCATATCGCAAGGCATCTGATGACATCCCCTTCTGACAGTGGGGTTTACCACTTTTCCGGCGCACCGGATGTCAGCTGGGCGACATTCGCCCGCGAAATTTTCAAACAGGCGGGCATCACTTGCCGCGTTCGGGATATACCGAGCAGTGCGTTTCCAACACCGGCCCAGAGACCGGCAAATTCCCGGCTGGATTGCCGCTCTCTTGAGCAGGCATTCGGACTTGCGCGCCCGGACTGGCGGCATGGATTAACAGAAGTTCTGAGTGAGTTGAAAAATGACAAAACGTAAAGGTATCATTCTGGCAGGCGGCAGCGGAACGCGCCTCTATCCCGTAACCCTTGCTGTCTCAAAGCAGCTTTTGCCTTTGTATGACAAGCCCATGATCTACTACCCGCTCAGCGTGTTGATGCTGACTGGAATTCGGGAAATCTGCATTATCACAACGCCACAGGACCGATCGCAATTTGAACGCTTGCTTGGCGATGGCAGCCAATGGGGGTTGGCTTTGACATATGTTGAGCAACCAAGCCCTGATGGGCTGGCACAGGCCTATCTGTTGGCCGAAGATTTCCTTGCGGGCGCGCCGTCTGCGCTGATCCTTGGGGACAATATCTTTTTCGGGCACGGCTTGCCGGAACGCCTTGCAGCAGCGGATGCGCTGGAAACCGGCGGCACGGTGTTTGGCTATCACGTTGCGGATCCGGAACGCTATGGTGTCGTTGATTTTGATGATGCGGGAAAGGCACGGAAGATCATTGAAAAGCCGAGTTCTCCGCCATCCAACTATGCGGTAACGGGCCTTTATTTCCTGGATGGTGACGCCCCGGAACGCGCGCGGTTGGTTCAACCCTCCAGTCGCGGGGAGCTGGAGATCGTTGACCTTCTTCAAACCTATCTCGACGCAGGCAGCCTCCATGTGGAAACCATTGGGCGTGGTTATGCCTGGCTTGATACGGGAACGCACGGCAGCTTACTGGATGCCGGAAATTTTGTCCGCACGATGGAAGAGCGGCAGGGCCTCTATGTCGGCTCCCCGGATGAGATCGCATATACATCCGGGTGGATTGACAGGACAGCCCTGCTGAAACGGGCGGATCTGTTCGGTAAAACACACTATGGCGCGTATCTGAAATCGCGCGTTGCCGACTAGCTGCAACGGCGAATCCTGTGCCTTAGCTACCGTCGTCGTGGACCCCGGTTTCGGCGATGCTTTGGACGACGTCCCAAACGGTCTGCTGCATAAGAAGCGCCAGTTCCGGTCCCGGGTCGGCTGCTGGCGTTCCATCAGCCTTGTTCAACTGGTGCGGCAGGCCGACGGGTGACTTTCCATAGAGAACTGCGTAATGGGTCAGCGCTACCAGATAGGCACCATAATCGTTGAAATGGATCATATCGCGGCTGCCGTCATCGTTGAGGGCGAACAGATCCTCACGTGCCTGCATAGGACCAACACCGCCACGCGCCTCTGCCGTCCGTGTAAGCTGGGCCATGACCTGCCCCGCCGGGATCACATAAATCGGCAGGGGTGGTTCCGCCCGCGCCAGTGCCGGGGAAAGAATGGCATCGCGCCAGTAAAGATCAAGGTCACGGTCAAGCCGTTCCAGCCAGCCTTCTTCATCGTCAAGCTCATGCCAGGTTTCGTATAGAAACACCTCGATATCCGGGTTCCCTTTGCGTCCGGCTTCGGCCCAGCGGGCCAGGTATTCCGAACTTTCAAAGTATTTGATTGCGTCTCGTATTTCGACCATCTCAGTCAGCACAAGTGCATTGTAGTCGCCCGAGCCAAGCGCTTCTTTCGCGTCCCGGTAGCGCGGATGATCGTTCTCCACATCAAAGCCGTTTATCGCCTCGTCTGGTTCCCAATGCGCCTTAAGCGGCGTACCCCAGCCCAACTGACTGTCATAGCTGTAACTGTCGCCGGCCAGCTGGCTGAGCATCGCGGGCATATCGCGCCCGACAAGACTATGCCCCATATGAAATACGCGAAGCGCGGCCTCCTGTGGTGCGCGCCCGGTGCTGTAAAGCGCGTCATACGCCGCCTCATCCATCGGATCAGGAGTGGAACACCGGTTAAGCATCCCACAGGCGGTCAGGAGCATGATAACAGGCAGGAGGGTCAGTTTTTTCAGTCGGCGCATGTCTGAACTCAATTACTGTTTTCCTAGAACTAAAGTGTTTTCGTGGTTCTGAAAACCATCACACTTGATCGAATGTTGATCTTGCTTCGTTTTCCTACCCGATGATTGTAACAGAGCAGAGCACGGTTCCGGGAAGGACGGCAAAGGCGCCGTCAAAACATGTGTTTTGGGGAAACACCGGGATATCGGTTGAGAGCCGTGCCTCAAATCGCCCTGCGGCGTGATCAAACGTCAACTCCAGTGCTTCAAACCCCATAACATGACGGCTGATCGGGTAAATCGCCTTGTAGGCGGCCTCTTTCGCACAGAAGTGTAACACTCCGGCGAGTTCTGCCGCCTGCGCGGGCCATGATTTGGTTCTATGTATCTCAGAGCCAAGCAAAACCACATCTGACACCCCCTGTGGGAGCGGTGCAATTTCTTCGACGTCAATGCCGATCGCTGAACGGCCCGAACGCTGTTTCATGACGGCAGCAAATGCATGACGCTTTGTATGGCTGATGGACCCCACGATGCCTGCGGGCCAGCAAGGGGCGCGGTCTGTTCCCATCGGGATTGCCGAAGGACGTTGGCCGATCTGTTCCAGGGCTTGCCGCGCGGCGGCCCGTCCGGCGGCAAATTCCCGGCGGCGCGGCAGGATGGCCTTGCCGATGGCATCCTGTTCGGAGTGGAACAGGCTATCGGTAGATGCACCTGCGATTTGCCTGACAGCAACGCCGCAATGTGGGCCAAGCTGTGCGCTTAGTGCGCGCCGAAAAAGCGGGTTGTTATCGGTCATTTCGGTGTTTGTCTGGCGCGCCTGTCCCGCATTTCCCGGCGACGTTGCATCGCACTGATCCGATCCGGTGATGTCGGGTTTGTAGCGGCCGGCTGTCTCTCTGCCGGGGCCGCCGTCACATCCGGGCTTTCTGTGGCATTTGTCGTTGGTGTTCCCAGATGCTCCGCAACCCGGCCAGCCAGCCCGCCAAGCGTGGGGAACCTGAAGACATCTGTGATCCGAAGCTTTTGAACCCCCATCGTATCGCGGATCGTTCTGTGGGCCTGGACCGCCAGCAGGGAATGGCCACCCAGATCAAAGAAGTTGTCTTTGAGGCTGATGTCACTGACCCCTAGAATATCACGCCAGATCGCGCTGATAGCTGCTGCAACATCAGCCGGGGTTTCGCCTGGCATTGCCGCAGCAGGCGACGTTGCGGTGCTGACCGCTTTAACCTGAGGGGCTGGAAGCGCGTTGCGATCGACCTTTCGGTTCGGTGTCTGAGGAAAAGCATCAAGCGTCACAAACCGCGCAGGGATCATGAAATCCGGCAGTGCTTGGGCAAGTTGTTGACGCAGTGTACGTTCATCAAGCGGTGACGATACCGTTACATAACCGACAAGCTGCGGATGCCCGGGTGTATCTTCGCGGGCGATAACCACGGCTTGGCGAACCGCTGGGAAACCTTCAATGGCGGTTTCTATCTCGCCCAGTTCTATACGGTAGCCGCGCAGTTTTACCTGCTGGTCTATTCTACCGAGAAAATCGAGTATTCCGTCTTCTCGCCACCGGACGAGATCCCCAGTCCGATACATGCGCGCCCCACCTGGCGGAACCCGGTTGGTCGGTACAAACGGATCCGGTTGAAACCGTTCCTTAGTCAGTTCTGGTTGGTTCCAGTAGCCGCGGGTGACGCCGTCCCCGCCAATCCAGAGTTCGCCAGGGATACCGACGGGCTGCATTGCGCCTGTCTCATCCAGTACATAAAGGCGGTTGTTGGCAATCGGGCCGCCGATTGGAATTGTTCCGGCGTCGCCTTCTCCGTCAACCATTTTTGTTGCGGACCAGATGGTCGTTTCCGTTGGCCCATACATGTTTTGGATGGTCGCCGATGTTGACGCCCGGAGGTCCTGATAGAGCGAGGCCGGGAAGGCTTCGCCACCGATCATCAGATGATTGATCCGGGACAATGCAAATTTCGCCTCATCGTTCATGCAAAGCATACGCGCCATGCTCGGTGTGCACTGCATATGTGTCACGCCATGGCGCAGTATTTGTGCCGCAATGGAATAGTCGTCGGCGTCAATGTCTGAACCGGACCCGGATTTCCGAACCACTTCGGCCAGCGGAATCAGCCCATTCAACACTTCGTTTGTTTCAATGCCGTAGTCGATCAGGCAGGCGATCTCTGTCACTCCGATCCGCTTCAAACCTTCAACGCGTTCAAGGCAGTCCTCAACCGTTCCGAACAAACCGGAGTCCTGAAAATAGCGCTCAAAGGCGAAATCCAGGATTCCCTCCAACTCCTCTTCGTCCAGACTTCCCAGGTCCAGCTCAAACGGAGTGGAGACATTCTTAGGCCGTTTGAACGCTGGGAAAGCCCAAGCATACTGCTTGATCAACCCGGCCGCAGAGCGCAGATAATCCTTCATCGGTTCGCGGGCGATCGCACGCACGGTTTCCCGATCCCGCCCGACAAAGCTGTGCAACATGAGTGTTATTTCAAAACGTGCCGGATCATGGCCTGCTTCGCGCAGGGCATCCTTGTACAGGGCAATTTTCTCACCAACCTCTTCGATACTCTGCCCAAGGAGGTGGGTCAGAACATTTGCGCCGATCTGCCCGGCTTTCTTCCAGGTTTCGGGGTTGCCTGCGGTGGTCACCCAAATCGCCGGCGCAGCGGACACCGGGCGCGGTTGGGTGACAACGGCATGTGGCTTACCATCCTGGCGTGGGAATTCGACAGGCTCCCCCGCCCAGAGCTTGCGCAGGGTATCGATGGAATCAAACATCGCCTTGTGATTATCGGGCGGGCTGTTTTCCGGGCGCAGAATGAAATCATCAGGCTGCCAGCCGCTGGCAATGGCCAGCCCGGCCCGGCCATTGGTCAGGTTGTCGATCACGGCCCATTCTTCCGCAATGCGGGCCGGATGATGCAGCGGGGCGACACAGCTTCCTGCCCGTACCGATAAGTGGTTTGTAACCGCTGCGACGGCGGCACCTGTTACCGATGGGTTCGGGTAGGGGCCGCCAAAGGCGTGAAAGTGACGTTCCGGTGTCCAGACCGCGCAAAAGCCGTTTTCATCCGCGAACCGCGCCCCTTCCAGCAGCAGGCGATATTTGTCTCGCCCGGCGCCATCGTCATTGCCCCAGTAATAGAGGCTGAAGTCCATGGAGCGGCCGGTTCCCGTGCGCCCGGAGGTTCCACCGCCGGAAACAAGCGTCCGGCTTTCGTCGCCGCTTAGAACAAGTTTGAAGCCCCGGCCAAGCGTCCAGAACAACTCCAGCACGGAAATGTCGAAGCTCAGGCTTGTGACAGCCATCCAGACGCCCGGAGGGTCATGGCGAATGTGCTCATCCATTCCGGCAAAGAAGTTAGCAACATTGCGATGTTCAACCATCACCCCTTTTGGGCGCCCTGTAGAACCGGACGTAAAAATCAGATAGGCAAGATCGTCACTGGTGACACCGCTGTCAACGGGTCCGTCGGGAGCATCGCGGATTGATGGATCATCAATATGAAGAATCGTGCGGTCGTGCGGCGGTAACTTATCGGATAAGGAGTTTTCTGAAATGATAACAGGTGCTTCGCTGTCTTCGATATAAAGTGCGATCCGGTCTTTTGGGTAGGTCGGATCGAGCGGCACATAGGCTGCTCCGGCCTTAAGGATTGCCAAGGCCCCAATCAGAAGGTTAGGCCCCCTTGCGACATGCAGACCAACAAAGCCCCCCCGGTGCACACCGAGTTCCCGCAAACGGTTTGCTACCTGGTTCGCAGCACGATCCAGATCTTGGTAGCTCAGGCTTTCACCTTCAAATGCCAGCGCTTCGGCATCCGGGGTTCGGCTTACCTGCGCCTCAAATTGCTGGTGAACGCAAATCTCCGCATCATAGTCGGCCGGATTATCGGCCCAGCCGCTAAGAAGCTGCGCCTCCTCTTCCTCTGAAATCAGGTTGAGGTCATGGGCGGGTTTCGCTTGCAGATTGGTTTCGTCTGAGAGCCGGCGGATCAGATCGGTGAAACGCGCAGCATAAAGCGACAGAACACCATCCCGTGTTGCATCGGGGTGGGCCAGGATTTTGATGTGGTCTTTGCCGACCGCCAGGGTCAGCAGGGTACCGTCTATCGGCATATCGGCGGTTTCCGAGAAGGTCAGGCCGATAGTCGGGCGTGTCACATCTGCCAGACAGCGGAGTGGCAGATCGGCAGCAAATCCACCCTTCTGTTCGGCTTCCGATAGCACTGATGCAAAGGCCTCCAGGCTAGACTTGACCGAATGATCAGCAAGGGTAAATCTGACTGGAATCCAAGGGCATAGAACAGAGTTTGCGGCACTATCCGATGTGGGTGCAAAGGCCAGATCCATAACGTCTGTTCCCGCGCTTTTGCAGAGAACCATTGCAAAAGCGGCGGCCATTTCGCGGCGGGGCAGCGAGGTGGCGGTGCAGTTGATGCTTTGCACCAAGGGTGCGTGGGCTTCCGCAGTGCCCGCGCCGGGCCAATTCACCGACTCGGAAATCAGGGGCAACGAAGGGATGCACAGGCTTTCCAGCGTTTTTCGCCACGGCGTTTCCTGATCGACCAAGGAGGCTAGTGCCTTTTCTGCCGCCGCCGCCTCAGGGTCGCTAATGACTGGCAAGATGGTGCCGCTGGTCAACATCTTGTCAAATTCAGGTAATGTTCCGTCAAAAGCCCGGATATCAAATAGCCTGACATTGTCAGTGCCCGTCACAACGGTGATTTCGCCTTTTCCCGCAGCAACCACGGTGCCGGGAACCGTTTCCGCCCCGGCGGCGCTGGCGGCACTTTCGGCGCTTCCAACGGCAAAAAGCATTTCACCGACTCGCAGCTTCGGGCAGGTGACAGGGTTGAAATAGCCACCATGATCAAGGGCGCGAACAAGGCGCGTGACCTCCGCCGCGGTCTGTGACAGGTCAAGCAGCCCAGCCGCAGCGGGGCGCTTGTTCTTGCCGAAATAGCTGCGTGCGCTCTGATCTTGCGGGGTTGACGCAACAACATCATCGGAAATGATGTTGATCACATCGGAGAAACTGTCGATGGCTGCGGCGTAGCACTTTGTGTTGAGTGATAGCGCAGTCTCATCAGCGGCGATTTCAAAATGAGTTTGGTGGAGGATGTTTCCGGTATCTACACCGGTTTCGATCATATGCCAGGTGATGCCGTGTTGGGTTTCACCGTTCAGGATGGCCCAAACCGGCGCGTTCAGGCCAGCGTAACGCGGCAAAGGCCCATCGTGAAAATTGACCGCCCCCAGGCGTGCCGATTGCAGGACAGGATCGGCCAGAAGGTCCAGATTTGCGATGCTGAATAACCAGTCGAATTCCATCCCGCCAATCGCCTGCGCCAGATCCGGGCAATCTGCGTCGATGTTGGGCACCCCGTGCGCTGTGGCCCACGAAACGATATCGGCATTTCGGGTCACAATGGCTGCCAGCCGATGCCCAGCCTTCAGCCAGATGTCTGCGCATTGGGTGGCAAGCGATTCATTTCCGATGATCACAGATGTCAGAGGGCGTGGCATATTATTCTCCGCAAGGGATACTTTCGGTTCGTGCGCGATGCCTGAACCACACAAAAGGCACCCTTAACAGCGCCCGCAGTTCACATTTCATCATGCGCAGAAGATACCAGCGCGGTTCACCCCGGTCTTTGCCAGTCACGACACAGCGAAACCAATGAAGCCCACCGGCGAGAAGATGCAGCAGGGTAGCAGCAAAGGCATAGAGCCAGCCATGGTTCTTACCGAAGTAGTATCGACGTGATTCATACCAGTAGTCGGGCACTCTTTTCCAAGCCTTCATGCCGGTAGAGACAGAGCCGATGTGTGTGACGATGCTTTCCTTAACAAAACCGGTGGTGAAACCTTGACGCTTTGCCCGAAGGCAAAGATCGGTTTCGTCAAAATAGAGAAAGAAACATTCATCAAAGCCCCCGATTTTATCCAAAACCTTCGCGCGGATCAGAAGGCTCGCACCCATGGCCCAATCTACCTCACAGGTTTCTTCGGGAATTGGCATCGCTACGATGTGTTCGGCCAACCGGCGACTTACCGGGCCAAACTTCAGCCCGCCTTCAATTTCGCTCAGAAGGGATGGAAACCGAAATGCTGACTGATGTGGCTCCCCGTCATCGCCAATGACCTGGCTGCCAGCAAGCCCAACAGTCGGTGAGGATACCATATACTCCAGCAGTTCTTGAATTGCCGAAGGCTCGGGGAAGGCATCGGAATTCAGAATGTAATAGTAGTCCGGCCTTGTGCCATCAGCCAGTCCGGCCCGGAACCCGACGTTGTTTCCGGCACCGAAGCCACCGTTGTGCCCGGATTGGACAACGCTCACAGGGACAGGGGCATCCGCCCATCCGTTTGCTTCGATCCCGGTTTGCAGGGCTTCAAAGGAGCCATCTCCGGAATCATTGTCCACGATCAGAATTTCCCCTCTGAGGGAGGCCATCGCCTGGCGTGCGGCGGCGGCGGAACGTAATGTCATCTCCGCTGTTCGATAATTCAGGATAATGACGAGGATTTGGGGGGATGATGTTGATGACATTGATTGTCTTGCCTTGATTATTCCGCTGCTCTTTGACCGCTATCATATGGAGCGGTCAGGGTGTCTATCTGATTATTCTTTTCTGCGGCGAGGATGATCTCGCGCATATGTTTGGCCAAAACCCGGACATTGGGTACCAGCACCATGGAATCGTGGTCGCCCGGAACTTCGAACACCTCAACGGCCGGTGCCCATCGGGTCCAGTCGTTATCTGAATAAATATAGTCGCGCTCGTCGTTTACCATGCGATCCTTCGCCACCTGCCAGCGCCCGGAAAGCGGCGGGCGAAACAGCACGAGGGGGCCATCCCATACCTGCAGTTCGTATTTTGCGATGCTTTCAAGGAACGCACCTTCGATTTCGGCGTCATGGAAATGGGTGTCATCGTTGGCAATGTCATTTTCATGACGTTCCTGCAGCTTTCGTTTCCACTCGCGCCGATTTTTCAGCCATGTCACCGGGTAGGCCAATCCCTTAGCGCGAAGCTCAAGCCAATGGATCATAAGCCTGTCGCGGAGGGATAGAGCAGGTTGCTGTGGCAGTGGCGTATCCAGCATAATCAGGGCTGAAACCTCTTCGCCATTGGCGCGCAACTGCCGGGCTATTTCAAGTGCGGTTAGCCCGCCGCCGGAAAAACCACCGACCATATAGGGGCCGTGAGGCTGGACTTGGCGAATTTCCTCGATGCAGCTTGCGGCAGCATCAACCAGGGAATTATGAGGTTCAGCATCACCATACAGCCCCTTGGCCTGAAGCCCATAAAACGGGCGTTCCGTACCGATCAGCTGTGCCAGGTGGCGCAGATTCAGCACATTCCCAAACATACCGGCCACCAGGAAGAACGGTGTTTTGGGCCCGCCTTCGCCGCTGTGCATCGGGACTAGGTGTGTGAATCTCCGGGCCGGGGCGGCTACGGCCTTGCCATCAGGCTGATTGAGCCCGTCGTTCGTTGCGGCGTCGGTCACGCCACCTTCTGCTTCGATCAGGGCCGCACATTTGCGAATTGTCGGGGCCTCAAATAAGACTGAAATCGGCAACTCAACCTGGAATATTTTTTGAACCTGAGCGAACAGGCGTACGGCAATCAGAGAATGCCCGCCAAGATCAAAGAAACTATCGTCGATTCCGATTTCTGAAATGCCAAGAAGATCCTGCCAGATCAGCGCCAGGCGCTTTTCACCTTCGGTTTCCGGTGGGGTGAAGTTCGAATCGAGTTCTGGGCGCTCGAACTTCTGATCTAGCCCGCTGCTCTCACGCTGGTTTTCGGCAGCCTGTGCCATCAGACCATCAAGATCAAGGGAAGAAACAACAACCTGTGGCAGCCCGGTGGCCATGGCCCGGAAAAACAATTCAGGGCCTTCATCGGTGCGAATACCCTGGCTCAGATTATGGCGAAGGCGTTCTTCTGCTGGGGAAAGGGGACGTGTGGCCTGTTTTCCCAGGGTGCTGGGTGAAATAGATGTCACCTTGGGTGCCGCGAAATCGGTTACTGTATCCATGCGGCGTATCACAAACCCATGGATATCCATGCAGATATTTCCATCCATGTCGGTGATCGTGATGTCAAACCGCGCGGTTGCGTCATTGGCATGTGTAGCTTTGGGCAGGCGCACCCAACTGGCTATGCGATCAGGAAGCGACCGATAAACGCTGATGCTTTGGTAGGTAGCCGGAACCCACAGGTTTGCTCCGTCATAGCCATCAATCAGTTTCATTGCCCAGCCGGTTGCAATGTCCAGGAGGGCAGGGTGCAGTTGGAAACCCTGTTCGAGGTCACGGCGGGCACTTTCGGGCAGGGCAAGATAGGCCAGCCCTTCGCCCGCGCCCAGAGCGGCCGACTTCAAAACCTGCCACCGCGGGCCAAATCTCAGGTGCTTTTCCTGGACCGAGGCCAGGGTTCCGTCACCCTCCGGAGTGTCAGGTGCCCCGCAGCGCGAAGCGATCGCCACGAGGTCGAGCGCGGGTTTTGCCGGCACGGGCAGCAGAACAATCTCCGCTTCGGCATTGGTGCTCGACCCGCTGTCATCTGTGCTCTGTACCTCGAAATCATAACCTGCGTTGGTGCGGGGCAGATTGACCTGAACCGGTATAGGCGTAGTTTCAGAAACGCTCAGTGGCCTTAGGAAATAGAGATTCCGAATCTCAAATGCTGTACTTTCCCCCTGCGCATGCAGTGCTTCAGCAACGAGTTCAATATACCCGGTGCCAGGCATAAGGGCGGTTCCGGTTGCAATGCGATGTTCATCAAACACCCAGTGAGTGTTAGCCGCGTAGTTTGCTGTGAACTGGCGGTTTTTCAGTTCGTCATACCCAATCGTTTCCAGAAGCGGCGTGCCCGGCGGAAGCCTTTCGGGATCAGATGTTGTTGAAAGGCGTTCTTCCATCGCCTCAAGCGCCATACCCGCATCCGCCCAGATGCCCCAGTTTATCGCAAATACTTGGGTTTTATCAGCCGCACGGGCTTTGGCGTAGGCGTTCAGGAACTCATTTGCGGCAACATAGTCAATCTGGCCGACGGGTGCAGTTATGGTTGATGTTGAGGAAAACAGCGCAAGCCAATCCAGATCGCCATCCGCAAACACCTGATCAAGCACATTGGTACCATGCACCTTTGGTGCCATGACGTTTTCAATGTCAAAGGTGGTTTTCGTCAGCAGCGGCGCGTCGTCGATTAGCCCCGCCGCGTGGATAACGCCGGATACCCGGCCAAACCTTGTTTCGATGGTCTGACGAACCTGCTGCATTTCCTCAATATTGCTGACATCGGCTACCAGGCACAGCACCTCCCCTCCCGCTGCTTCTATGTCACGGATGGCGCGTATTCGGCGGGCCATCTTGTCGTGGTTGGGGGCCGTGCGCACCAGGCTGTCCCAACGCGCGCGGGGTGGCAGTTCCGTTCGAGACAGCAGTACGATTCTGGCGTTACACCGGGCAACCAATGCGGCTGCGAGGGTAAGCCCGATACCGCCGAATCCGCCGGTGATCAGATAGGTGCCCCGGTCGGTCAGGGGCAGGTCTGCGTGCTCACTGGCGACAAGTTCGTGGGGTCTGAATGTCTGTTCATAACGCCTACCGTTACGCAGGGCGGCAATGGCGTTCCCGGGTTCTGCAAGCAATTCCTCAAGCAGGAGTGGCACAAGCTGGTTGCGTTTATCCCGGTGCGATGCCGCATCTGATCGTCCGGTGTTCAGGGGCAGATCAATATCAACAAGGTTGGCTGTCACGCCGTTGATTTCGCGCGGAATAAGGCGCGCAGGGCCAAGTACAGTTGACTTTTCAGGGAAAAGAAGCGCCTCATCACGGACCTGCATTGAACCGGATGTCAGAATGGTCATATGTGGTGGCGTCGGCATATCCTCATTGGCGAAGGCCTGGGTGAAAAACAGCAGGCTGTAAAATCCCTGTTCCTGTACCCGGTGGAAATAGCTGCTGCCGGGGCGTGCGGTGTTGTCCCGTGTCACCAGCCAGCCGTGAACAATCCGGGTGGGAAATTGATCGCGGTGCAACAGGTCGGCAACCAGCCGGTCGTAGGGTTCGCGCCCACGTTCCGGCGGAAGCTGGTAGTCCCCGCTGGAGAGGCGGGCAAAACGATCACCGGGGGTAACAAAAGTCACTTCTTGCCCAGCGTTTTTCAGCTGTGTGCCAAGCCTGTCACACAGGCCGGCGTCGTCTGCAAAAATGAGCCAGCGTTCCTTAGGCGCTGTTGTCAGATCGGCCTCTACGTCAAATTCACAAGCGGCGTATTTTGGTACCCAGACGGGTTTCCAGCCACGTTCTTCGGCGGGGGCGATCCGCGTCAGCCATTCATCGGCCGATTGCGCCAAGGCGGTCCCCGGCTCAATGAAATAGGGGGACTGCTGAAAGCGATATGTCGGCAGGACGACACGGTTCCTTTGGGCATCACCCCAGATCTGTTGCCAGTCAAATGTGCCACCGGCGGCCCAGACACGGCCCAGCATGGCAAGGAAATAGGCGTCATCAGCCGTGGTGTCATCCGGGTGGCGAAGCGATCCAAGAACCTGATCCGGCGAAACCGCAGGGTGTTGCGTGGCGAGCGATGATAGCGCTTTGCCCGGCCCTACCTCTATCAGGAGCCTGCCGTGTGTTTCGGCCAAGGTGCCGATGCAATCGGAAAATTGGACCGTTCCGCGCAGGTGCGAAACCCAGTAATCCGGGTCTGTTGCCTCTTCGTTGGTGATCCACTGACCGCTGCGGTTGGAAACAAAGGGTATCTGCGGCGGCGAAAGTTCAATCGAGCGCAGATAGCTGCGGAAGTCATCAAGAATGGGTTCCAGCATCCGGGAGTGGGCTGCGATGTCGATCGGGATCCGCTGGCAATCCACGTCCAGGGCGCCGAGTTTTTTTGCCAGCGCGTCAAGTGCTGCCTGCGGGCCTGTCGCGACACTTAACAGCGGTGCGTTGACCGCTGCGAGGTCCAAATCGTCACCCAAATGGGTGCGCAGCTCCTCTGCGGGTAATGCAACTGACAGCATGCCACCAGCGGGAACCGTGTCAAACAGCCGGCCGCGCAGATGGACAAGGCCGATGCAATCCTCAAAGCTCAGCACGCCGGCGAGGCAAGCAGCGGTATTTTCGCCCATCGAATGGCCAACCAGTGCTGCGGGTTTGATCCCCCAGCTGATCCAGAGCTGTGCCAGTGCATATTCGACGATCATGATCAGCGGAAGCTGTATCGAAGGTTGCTGCAGCCGCTGGTTTGCGGCATCCGCATCGCCATCCTCGATCAGCCACAGGGCGCGTAGATCGTAGTCAATCCGGGGGGAAAGAACCGCAAATCCACGGTCCATCCAATCCGCAAAGACCGGTTCGGTTTCATAAAGATCCCGTGCCATACCAGCGTATTGTGCCCCACCGCCAGGAAACATGAAGGCGACTTCCGGCGCATCGCCAAGCACCGAATGGGTGAATACGCGGCGCGGGTCGTTTTCTTCCAACAGGTTGGCGGCTTCTTCATGGGTTTCGGCAACGACAACGCGCCGCTTCTCAAATTCTCTGCGGCCTTCTTTCAGTGTCCAGGCGATATCGGCGAGCGGTTGTTCCGGGTGGCTGCGCAAGTGATCCGCCAAAGCCTTTGCATTCGCATCAAGTGCCGCTTTGCTGCGCCCCGATATGGTCAGCAGCTGAAACGGCCAGTCGGAAGCGTCAGAGGCGGGTTGGCGTGGGGCCTCTTCCAGGATGATGTGTGCATTTGTCCCACCGACACCCAGCGAATTGACCCCGGCCCGCAGCGGCGTCGCGCCGCCGTCCCATCTGGTCAGCTCGTTATTGACCCGAAACGGGCTGGTTTCGAAATCTATCGCCGGATTGGGTTTTTCATAGCCAAGGCTGGGCGGTAGTTCGCGGTGATGAAGCGACAGCGCTGTTTTGATCAGGCTGGCGGCCCCGGCAGCGGTATCAAGATGGCCGATGTTGGTTTTCACCGATCCGATACGACAGAACCCGGATTTGTCAGTGCTTTCAGAAAACGCCTGGCTTAGGGCCTCTACTTCTATCGGATCGCCGAGGTAAGTTCCTGTTCCGTGGCATTCAACATAGCTGATGGTTTCTGCATTTGCCTCTGCCATATGCAGCGCGTCAGCCACCGCACGCGCCTGCCCTTCGACCGAAGGGGCAAGATAGCCCGCCTTTTCCGCGCCATCGTTGTTGATCGCAGAGCCGCGAATGACGGCCCAGATATGATCCCTGTCCGCAATCGCGTCAGAGAGCCGACGCAATACGACGACTCCCGTGCCGGACCCGAACACCGTCCCCTCAGCACGGTGATCGAAAGCGTGGCAATGTCCATCCGGGGACAGAATTTCCCCCTCTTTGAATAGATAACCGCGGGCATGGGGGAGTTCGACCGTAACGCCGCCCGCAAGGGCCATGTCGCATTCCCCGGTCAACAGCGCCTGACAGGCATAGTGTGTGGCGACAAGCGAGGTTGAACATGCAGTTTGGATGTTGACGCTTGGCCCCCTCAGATCGAGAACATGGCTCAGGCGTGTCGCAAGGAAATCCTTGTCGTTTCCGGTATGGCGCAAAAGAAACATCCCGACATCGGAAACCAGTTCGGGATTGGAACACAGGTTGAAATAGAAATAGCTGCCCATCCCACAACCGGCATAGACACCGACCGGGCCGGGAAATTTTTCTGGTGGATGACCAGAGTTTTCCAACGCCTCCCAGGATGCTTCAAGGAAAAGCCGATGCTGGGGGTCCATAATGGCGGCTTCTTTGGGGGAAAACCCGAAAAACTCCGCGTCAAAATATTCAAACCGGTCCAGAACCGCCGCGTGGGGCACATAATCCGGGTGGTTGATGACATGGGCCGGTTCACCGCTATCGCGCAGCGTCGCCTCATCCAGTCGCGTTATGGATTCAACACCGTTGCGCAAGTTTTGCCAGTAGGCTTCATGCCCTGCGGCCCCCGGAAAGCGGCAGGACATCCCGACGATGGCTATATCCCCATCCCGGACAGCGGTATTTTGTGAGCTCTGTGTCATATTAGGCGATCAATTTATTTCTTTCCTCGCGGTTCTGTAAAAAAATTGCGGTGAAATATGGGCTATTGTCTGTCGTTGGGAAACAAATTCGCTAATGCCGTGCGGAATATGCACCATCCCCGTCTGATGCTGTCTCGCGACTCAGCGCGCACCCCAGGAACGCTCGTAGCCACGCACCACCTGCCAGACGATTTCCTGCATCCAGTCCGCGGTGGCCTGACTGGGGGATTGCGCGAGCCCGACATTTGCCGGCAACCCTCTGGGATCACGGCCGTAAATCACTGCGTAATGCGCCAGGGCGATCAGATATGCACCAAGGTCGTTGACATGGATCGTATCTGCGAACAAATCCTCAATCCGGCGGAGTCCCGGCGCCTGACCTGCTGCAATCCCGTCATATGCCGCAGCCATTATCAGGGGGCCGGGAATTATCCGCATCGGTGGGGAACCGGCTGGACGATTGGCATTCACATAGTCGGCGACCTGTTCCCAGCGGGCCATTTCCAGTTCAAGCCGCTGGCGGAAGGGAATCTTGTCTTCCGGGTGGTCCGGGTCGTAGGGATGGGATACAAAATCAGGGCCGCTATCCACCCAGATCCAGCTTGCATAGAGTATTGTCTGAGCGCCACGGCCATGATTGCCCCTTGACCAGCTGTTGTTAAACCAGCGCAGCGCATATTCATCGGATGAATGGCTGTCGAGCGTGACGGCCATAGACACCCCTTCGGTAATGACAAGAAGTTCATAGTCGCCGATATCGGATTTGGCATCGGGCTGGCCGTAGCCTGGTTCATTGTCCCATCGCCAGCTCATCGGACTGCCGGGGATCGTGGACTTGTCCATAACTGCGCCGCGAACACCGGAAACCCGCAACATACCGTGTAGCGGCGTGAACAGCGGATCGGTAAGGCTATGTCCAGATTGGATAACGCGTGTTGTTAGCGGCAGGCCCGCACCTTGCTGTTCCCGCCCCTGGTTGGGGTCGGATCCTTGGGCCTGCGGGGCAATAACCTGACATGCCGCAAGCGCCAGAACCAAAACAACCGTTTTCACCATTCTAAAACACATAATCCCTGGCCCCACTACCAAACCCCGACGGATCGTAGCAAGAATTACAGTAAATGCAGAGTCTTAATTGTCGGAATGGACCACCGCAAAGACATGCATAACCCGCTAAGCAAGCGGGTATCTACCGGCAAGATGGCTGATGCGTTTTGCAAATTCAGCATCGAATGTGTGGGCCCGGGCAAAAGACAGGGCGGCCTTGCTGGCTACCAGGATTTCATCCCGGTTTGTATCCAACTGCTTGAGCATGGATGCCATCGACGCGGGCCTGGCCATTGGGCCCGCCCAGCCGCCGTTGCTCTGGGTTTGCATTTCAGTCCACATGGCATTTCTATATCCGACAATAGGTGTGCCACATCCCATAGCCTCCAGATAGGTGCAGGATGGATCGCCCTGACGGTGGCAACTGACGAAGATATCGGATTTCCGGCGCATATGCGGCACCAGTTCCGCCTGAAAACCAACACTGCCATGGAGCCGAACCTGATCGGTCAGCCCCAGTTGTTCGAACGTGCTGCGTAGTGGTGCCTCAAGTGTGCCATCCCCGAATATGTCAAGTTCGAACCGCACGTTAAGCCGGCTGAGTTCCTGGCACAATGCAACCAGATCGAGAGAGCCCTTCAGGGGTTCCAGTCGGCCAGAGTGAACCAATCTGATTGCCCCGCCCGCCTCAAGATGTCGAAAACGAGCCTGTTGATCAGCGTCATCTGCAAGTTCGTTCCGCCCCATTCGGCTGTCGAGGTAAAGAATTGCGTTCCGGTTCAGGCCGCGATAGGCACCAAACGCGGGGTACCCATTGGCTTGAATTCCTGCGGCCAGACGAAATGCCTTCTTGCGCGCCCGTTCCTTCGCCGCAAGCCATAGCCAGGTTCGCAGACGACGGACCAGACTGCGTTGGCGGTCGAGAAAGGCGATCTGCTGGCGAGTTTGTAGCGTGTTTTCAATCATATAAAACAACGGGAGTTGCATGGCCCGACAGATTTCGGCGAGGTGAAAATGATCAAAGCTATCACCGCTGCACAGAATAACATCCGCCTCTCTGACATCTTCATCGGTTAGCGACCTGTTTGAGGGCAGCATTTTCAGCGCAAAGGGCAGATCACCGATGCCAAACTCAGAAGAAAACGGTATTGCGGCCTCTGTCATCGGGGCGCACACAACAACCGGGCCATCCCAGCTATCACAGTACAACGTCATTCCAGACTGAAACTTGTCATCCATAGTAACTGTTTCGCCTGACACTGAAACCGGCGCTGAGGAAATAACGAGAAGCGTTTTCATTTGATTGGAAATCCGGGTGACAAGTGCTGCGGCCTTAGCTTAGTTTTTCTGCCGGACGGAGGATACAAGAAAAGAGAGCGGATCATTGACCGTGTTGAGAAGCTTTGCAATAGGGTCGCGTAATGAATAACGCTGCCCGAAAACGTCATCCGGGGTTTGAATCCTGGATGCAAAAAAACAAGATAGCAAACATCGTAATCGTGTCGCCGCATCTGGATGACGCTGTGTTTTCACTTGCCGCTTTCATGGCATTACAGGGGCTGCCGCCGATCCAGGTTGTAACTTTCATCACCAAAGCGGGCGATGAAGCCGAGCAACAGGATTGCTCTGGAAACAACCCGGCGCAGGGCGGCGGTGAATATGCTGAACGGCGTCAGGAGGATATCCTGGCCTTACAGTCACTTGGCGCCGGATGCCTGCATCTGAACGCGCCTGCTGTTGGGTTTGGTGATGGTGATGTTGCCCGCAGCGCCACCAAAATCCTAAGCAATGCCGGCGGCCGACCGATGCTGATATTACTTCCCCTAGGGGCTGGCGCGGAATTATCACACTTGCAACGGATTCTGCACCGGGCACTCCGTCGCCCATTTGGGTCCGTGTATCACGGGGAGCATGTCTGGGTCAGGGATATGTTCCGAAAAACACTGGAGCCAGGTGGCATGACGCTGGGCTATTATGCGGAAATTCCGTATCAATGCGCAAATTCCAGGGGTGAACTGACGGCGTTGGCTGCGCACTGTCTGGGCCCGCGCTTTCAGACGATCAAGATTGAACCCGACGTAGATGATAAACTGGAAGCAGTAAGGCGCTACAAAACCCAGTTCGGCAAGGAGTTTGGTGGCAAAGAATGGTATCAGAGGCGCACGGCCTCAACGACAGAACGACTCTACCTGCCGGAGTAATCAGGAACGCGCAGGTCAGGCAAGCGTAGTAATAGTACTCGACACTTGCCGGGCAGTAACTTCAGGGGCGCTTGTTCACGGAGAAACTGGTGCCCAGGAGAGGACTCGAACCTCCACGTCCATACGGACACTGGCACCTGAAGCCAGCGCGTCTACCAATTCCGCCACCTGGGCAGGTGTCGTGAGGGGCGATGTAGCCTTGGCGCAGCGCGGTGTCAACGTCGATTTCAGATCATATTGCCACCTTGCTCAAGTGCCCCGCAGTGGCTATGCAGTCATGTGAAACACGCGGATGACGACATAGGGGTTCACCATGGCAAAACTCGTCACGATCTACGGCGGTTCCGGCTTTGTCGGGCGTTACATTGCGCGACGGCTCGCAAAGGGTGGCTGGCGCGTTCGTGTCGCGGTACGTCGCCCGAATGAGGCGATGCATGTGAAACCCTACGGTGTACCGGGTCAGGTTGAACCTGTCTTCTGCAATATCCGTGATGATGCATCCGTTGCCGCGGTGATGGAGGGGGCTGATGCAGTAGTGAACTGCGTTGGCATCCTTGCGGAAACCAGCCGTCAGAAATTCGACGCCGTGCAGCACGAAGGGGCCGAACGCATCGCGCGGCTTGCGGCGGCGCATGGTGTTCATACGCTTGTGCACATTTCTTCCATCGGTGCGGATGAAAACAGCGACAGCCGCTATATGCAGTCCAAAGCACTGGGTGAGGCGGGTGTGCTTTCCCGTTTTCCAAATGCGATGATCCTGCGCCCATCGTTCATTTTTGGGCCGGAGGATGGCTTCTTCAACAAATTCGCCGGGCTTTCTCGCTTTGGGCCTGTCCTGCCGCTGTTTACTGCGGATAGTCTGATGCAGCCGGTCTATGTCGATGACGTCGCTCAGGCTGCGGTGATCGGGGTCGAAGGACGGGCCAGCGGGTTGTATGAACTCGGTGGGCCAGAGGTCAAAAGTTTTCGCAACTGGATGCAGGACATGCTTGGCCATATTCATCGCCGCCGGATGATCCTCGGCATGCCGATGTTTGTCGGCCGGATCATTGCAACACTGCTTGATGCTGCGCAGGGGATCACACTTGGCCTGTTTCGTAACAGCCTGGTCACGCGGGATCAGTTGAGGGCGCTGGCGCATGACAATGTGGTTGCTTCTGATGTCGACGGGTTTGCCGAACTGGGTATCCAGCCAACATCTGCTGAGGATATTTTGCCGGATTACCTGTGGCGGTTCCGCCCGTCAGGGCAGTATGATGCCATTAAGGAGTCTGCACGGAACCTGAAGGTTTAGGCATAGGCCCAGATCAGAAGCCCGACTCCAAGGATCACCCGGTAGATCACGTAGGGCGTAAAGCTGACGCTGCGCAGCAGGCGCATCATCAGGCTGAGCGCCAGAAGCGCCGCGACAAAGGCAAAGCCAGCGGCGATTGCCCCATCCCGGAGTGCGGCCAAATCCGCTTTGGCCGCAGCGTCGATCATCAACAGGCTGCCTGCTGCAATGATCGTGGGGATCGACATCAGCATTGCGAGTCTGGCCGCGTCTTCCCGGGCGTAACCAAGTGCGCGCGCGCCGGTGATCGTCGCGCCCGAGCGGGAGGTTCCGGGGATAAGCGCAATCGCCTGCCACAGTCCCATCATCAGCGCATCACGCAAACACCAGTCTGATGCTGCTTTCGTGCCCCCGCCGGTTCGGTCGGCCCAGTACAGCACGATCCCAAAGAGCAGCATCGTCCAACCGATAACCGTGACGGACCGCATCGCGTCATTGAGACCGGTGAGTTTCAGAAACAGGCCGAAGATCACCGCTGGGATCGTGGCGATAATCAGAAGCAGCGCAAGCTTGGACCCGGCCGTGTCCGCTTTGCCGCGCAGCAGGCGCGGGATGCCGGTCACCGCCGCTGCCACATCGCGCCGGAAGTAGATCATAACCGCAAACAATGTGCCGACATGCACTGCCACATCAACGAACTGTCCCTGATCCTCAGCGCCGGTCAGCGCAGGCAGCAGGACAAGATGACCGGAGGAAGAAATCGGCAGGAACTCCGTAATTCCCTGCACAATGGCCACCAGAATGAGGTGAAATAGCGCCATGAAACCGCCCTGTGTGATTCGTTTTCTGGACCCTAAACACCTTGTTTTGAATGGGAAGCTCTATTATGAGTCATTAATGCTTACCTAAAATTTAGCAATAAAGGTGAAAATGAAACGCTTAGAACGGTGTTTTTCCAAAATAAGTCAGTAATACTTACTTTTAATCCATCAACCACTCCCGTACACAGGCGGTCCGCAGTGGAGATAGCAAAATGGCCAAAGACCCCATGCTGAAATTTGTCGATGTCGGGCGTGATATGCCTGAAAAGCGTGAATCAGACATACGACGTGCGGATTTCCGGGAGATTTATGCAGAGTACGCGGCGGAAAAGGCGGCCGAGCAGGCCAGCCGGTGTAGCCAATGTGGTGTGCCTTTCTGTCAGAGCCATTGCCCGCTGCACAATAACATTCCGGACTGGCTGCGCCTGACCGCCGAGGGGCGCCTGAAAGAGGCCTATGAACTTAGCCAGGCGACCAACACTTTCCCCGAAATCTGTGGTCGCATCTGCCCACAGGATCGGCTTTGCGAGGGTAACTGCGTGATCGAGCAATCCGGCCATGGCACTGTGACCATCGGGGCGATTGAGAAATACATCACCGATACCGCCTGGGAGGAGGGCTGGGTCACCCCTGGCACCCCGGTTCAGGACCGCGAAGACTCCGTCGCCATCATCGGCGCAGGGCCGGGGGGGCTTGCGGCGGCGGATCGGCTGCGTCGCGCGGGCGTTCAGGTCACGGTTTATGACCGCTATGACCGGGCGGGCGGGCTGATGACCTACGGCATTCCGGGGTTCAAACTTGAAAAAGACATCGTCATGCGCCGCAATGATCAGCTTGCGGCGGCGGGCGTGGATTTTGTGCTGAATTGCGATGTCGGCAGCGATATTAGCTTTGATGCAATTCGTGGAAAGCACGACGCGGTTCTGATTGCCACCGGGGTCTATAAATCAAGGGATTTGCAGGGGCCGGGCAGTGGTGCGGAGGGCATTGTTCGGGCGATTGATTACCTGACGGCAAGCAACCGCAAGAGCTTTGGCGACGATGTGCCGGAATATGATTCAGGCGAGCTTAACGCTTCAGGCAAACGGGTCGTGGTGATTGGCGGTGGTGACACGGCAATGGACTGTGTGCGCACGGCGATCCGGCAGGGGGCAACCAGCGTCAAATGCCTCTACCGCCGGGACCGGGCCAATATGCCGGGCAGCCAGCGAGAAGTGCAGAACGCAGAGGAAGAGGGCGTCGAGTTCGTCTGGCTCGCGGCACCCAAAGGGTTTGTGGGTGACCCGGTTACAGGTGTGATGGTGCAGAAGATGCGGCTTGGCGCACCGGATGTCACCGGGCGTCAGGTGCCCGAGGTGATTGAGGGTGCGGATTACGTCGAAGAGGCTGATCTTGTCATCAAGGCGCTGGGCTTTGAGGCAGAGGATCTGCCAAAGCTCTGGGGCGAGGCGGCGCTTGAGGTCACGCGCTGGGGCACGATCAAGGCGGATTTTGCCACCCATGCGACAAGCCTGCCCGGTGTCTATGCAGTGGGTGATATCGTGCGTGGCGCGAGCCTTGTTGTCTGGGCAATCCGCGATGGGCGCGAGGCGGCGGATGCGATGCTGGACCATCTGAATGGTGCAGCGGAAATGGCGGCGGAATAGATGTGCACAGGGCGTGCACAGGCTGTGCATATTGCGTGCATACGCGCGCAGCGCGCCGAAGTTGGAAATAAGGTTAGCGGGTCAGCGATACTGCCCCGTCAGATGAACGGAAGGTTAAGGCAATGAGCAAACGGACGGGCAAATGCCTTTGCGGGGCGGTCAGCTTTCACGCGACAGATGTGCCGCAGAAATTCGGCGCCTGCCACTGTGAGCAATGCCGCCGGAACTATGGCTCTGCCTTGTTGGGGGTGTCGGTGCCGGAGGGCAAGGTCACATGGACGGGCGACATCGCCACCTATCAAAGTTCCAGCTGGGCCGAACGCGCCCATTGCCCGACCTGCGGCACGCCGCTTTATTACCGCGTCACGGCGGACAATGAATGGGCGGGGAATTACGAAATACCGATTGGCCTGTTTGACGACCCAAACGGATTTCAGATGTCGAGCGAGATCTACATCGACCACAAGCCCGACAGCTTTGCCTATGCGGGCGAGGGGCGGAAGGTGCTGACGCGCGCGGAATGTGTGGAGAAGTTTGAACTTCTCGACAGCGAATAAAGGATGACAACCATGACCATCTATGACCAGAACTGGGCCGCTGCCGAGGACGCCAAGCGCAAGTGGATGGCGGAAAACGGGCTTTATCACGAGAGTGAGGAGCATTCCTCCTGCGGGGTGGGGCTTGTGGTGTCGATTGATGGCAAACCCTCCCGCCGCGTGGTGGATGCGGGGATTGATGCGCTGAAGGCGATCTGGCACCGCGGGGCTGTCGATGCCGATGGCAAGACGGGGGATGGCGCGGGTATTCACGTGCAGATTCCGGTGCCGTTTTTTTATGACCAGATCAAACGCACCGGCCATGAACCGCGTGAGGATGAACTGGTGGCGGTCGGGCAGGTGTTTCTGCCGCGCACGAATTTCGGGGCGCAGGAAACCTGCCGCACGATTGTCGAAACCGAAGTGCTGCGCATGGGTTATTACATCTATGGCTGGCGCCATGTGCCGGTGGATGTGACCTGCCTTGGTGACAAGGCAAATGCCACCCGGCCGGAGATTGAGCAAATCCTGATTTCCAATTCCAAGGGTGTGGATGAGGAAACCTTCGAACGCGAACTTTACGTCATCCGCCGCCGCATCGAAAAAGCCGCAGCAGCGGCGCAGGTGCCGGAGCTGTATCTGGCGAGCCTGTCCTGCCGGTCGAGCATCTACAAGGGCATGATGCTCGCCGACCAG
>CAYTUW010000004.1:0-37698 GCA_964441435.1 uncultured Rhodobacterales bacterium | reverse complement strand
AACTGGCACAAACGGTTTCAGAAAAACCTGCATGAGGACGCGGAAAAACTTTCAGGCAGCGTACAGGCTCTTGTCGAATATTTTGACCAGGCCGGGACGCAGGACCGTGGTCTGACCAGCCCGCAGGAGGAGCTGGAACATTATCTCGCGGAACGAGAGTATCATCTTGCAGCTGTGGAAGCGGGTGGCAGTCCGGATGATATATCCATGAACTCCGCCGATGCCTCGGAACAGGCCGCAGCCTATTTTCGGCTGTATGCTTCGGATGCGGAGGCCCTGCCGCTGGCAGAGCTGGAGCAAGCTGTAGATCGACACGGCGAAGAACCTTTTGCCATTGCCCATAGTGCAAATCTGCCGGTGCATGTGGTGATGCGCCGACTGGCGACAATGCCAGGGCGGGAAATCGGTAGGGTCAGCTGTGACGGATCGGGAGCGCTGTTATTTCGAAAACCGATACCAGGTTTTGAGATACCGCGTCTGGGTGCGGCCTGCTCGCTATGGCCGTTGTTTGATGCGCTGCACAGCCCCGCACGCCCCGTTGTGGCAAAGATCGTACAGGATGGGCGGGACGGCCGATCCTTTCGCGCGATAGCGTATGCGGATGCAATGTTCCCGGGGGGCAGCACTGGTCCGGTGCTGTATCGCGCTGAAATGTTGGTGTTTCCGGCGGAACGAGCGGAAAATGACCGCCTTGTCGGGAGTAACTGTCGCATTTGTTCTTTGGCTGACTGCCCCGCCCGCCGAGAGGTTTCTCTGCTTGGTGAAATCGGGCGGTGACGCGGGCATTTGACGCAGCGGTTGGAAACAGGGATAGTCTGCCAGCCGATGCCGGAACAGCATCGCATGGGGGGAGGAAGGCACAGTGACGGAAGCAAACAACCGCAAAGTGCTCGTGATTGAAGATGAGCCGAACATACTGGAAGCGATCCGTTTCATATTGTCACGTGACGGGTGGCGCGTTGACGCCCATGAGGACGGGAAGTCCGCAATCGACGCCGTGGCACGACATCAACCTGACCTCGTTATTCTGGATGTGATGCTGCCGAACAAATCGGGGTTCGATATTCTTCAGGATATTCGGGCACAGCCCGGAACGCGTGATCTTCCGGTGCTGATGCTGACCGCGCGCGGCATGGCTCAGGATCGTGAATTGGCGGAACGTTATGGTGTCTCCCGGTTTATGACGAAGCCTTTCTCAAATACCGATGTGCTTCAGACGGTGCGCGAACTCATGGAGACGGAGACAGGCACCAATGGCACCTAAGCCGCAAAGGCTGTTTCTGGAAGACAAAAGCTACCGGAGGCGCCGGTCAATGGATGCGGCGCGTTTATTGCCTTTTGCAGGGGCCTTGCTGTTTTTACTGCCCATATTACGTGCCCCGGCAAGTACACCGGAACATGAAACCGCCGGGGGTATGGTTTTTCTCTTTGTGGTATGGACCGTTCTGATCGGGCTTGCGGCATGGCTGTCCAGGAGCCTGAAGAATTCCGCAGAAGAGGATACCTCCCCGGATGAAAGCGGTGGGTGATGGTTGGCTTTAACCTGCTGATTTCAGTCTGTCTGATGTATGTAGCGCTGCTGTTTCTGATCGCCTTTTTCGCGGACAGGCGTGCCGCAGAGGGCAAATTGGGCTGGCTGCGATCGCCGATAGTCTATACGTTGTCCCTTTCGGTTTATTGTACCGCCTGGACGTTTTACGGCGCGGTTGGATACGCGGCGCGATCCGGTCTGGAGTTTGTGACCATCTATCTTGGTCCGACCCTGGTGATGATCGGTTGGTGGGGGCTTGTACGAAAACTCGTGCGGATTGGCCGGGTCCATCGTATCACGTCGATTGCTGATCTGCTGTCATCGAGATACGGCAAATCGAATTACCTGGGGGTTCTGGTCACATTGCTCGCTGTGGCTGGAACAACACCCTATATCGCGCTGCAACTTCAATCTGTTACCTTGTCCCTGTCTGTTTTTGCAGAGGATACACCAGGGGGGTGGGAGCAGGCGGATTTCAGGACCTCTGCGCTGTGGGTCGCGGCAGGGCTGGCGCTGTTCACGGTGCTGTTCGGCACCCGGAATCTGGATGCAAACGAACGGCATCACGGCGTTGTCACCGCAATCGCCTTTGAGGCGATTGTCAAGCTTGTCGCATTGCTTGCTGTTGGGGTTTTTATCGTCTGGGGTGTGGCCGGCGGCTCGGCAGAAATGTTTTCCAGGATCGGATCGTCGGAAATCGCGGAATGGTCCCTGCAGCCAGGACGTTGGAGCGGCCTGATCTTTCTGTCAGCAGCGGCTTTCCTGTGTTTGCCGCGTATGTTTCAGGTGCTCGTCGTCGAAAGTGTCGATGAACGCAATGTGGCCACCGCAAGCTGGGCTTTTCCGCTTTACCTGATGCTGATGAGCCTGTTTGTCGTGCCAATCGCGGTAACCGGGCTTGATGTCATGCCCGAAGGAGCCAACCCGGATCTTTTTGTCCTGACCCTGCCGCTTGCATTCGGTCAGGAAAGCCTTGCACTACTATCGTTTCTTGGTGGGTTCAGCTCTGCAACCTCCATGGTTATCGTGGCGGCGATTGCGCTGTCGACGATGGTGTCAAATCACATTGTCATGCCTCTATGGCTCCAATGGCGCAAGGCGGGCGCGTCGGTTTCCGGCGACGTACGCCAAATGGTCCTGACAGCGCGGCGGGTGTCGATTGGTGCTGTTTTGTTGCTGGGATATACCTACTACGTCTATTCCGGTGGCGGAGCGGCACTGGCTGCGATCGGGCTGATTTCTTTTGTCGGAGTTACGCAGGTTCTGCCAGCGATGATCGGGGGCATATTCTGGCGGCGTGCAACTCGCTGGGGAGCGGCGGGCGGGGTGCTCGTAGGTTTTGTCATCTGGGCCTATACGCTGTTTCTGCCTTCTATTGGCGGTATCCTGCCTGAAACGCTGATGCAGCACGGCCCCTGGGGGATTGGCTGGCTGCGGCCACAGGCGCTGTTCGGGCTGAACAGGCTTGATCCCGTGGTGCATGCGATTGTCTGGTCCATGGCGCTGAATATCTCGACCTTCTGCATCCTGTCCCTGTTGAGCTTTCCATCCCCGATCGAGCGGTTGCAGGGTGCGCAGTTCGTCAATGTGTTTGAGCAAAGCAGCGGACCACACGGGTATGCCGGCGGGGACGCCGGTGCAGAGGAACTGCTGGTTATGTCTCAGCGTCTCCTTGGGGCGGAACAGGCGCAGGATCTGTTCCAGAAAGAAGCATCAGACCAGGGTAAGGCGGGCTATCTGCCTGATACCAGCCCGGCGTTTCTGGAAAAGCTTGAACGTGAACTTGCCGGTTCGGTCGGGGCTGCAACTGCGCATGCGATGATCGGCCAGATCACCGGCGACACCAGCCTATCGGTCGAGGATCTGCTGGCAGTGGCGGATGAAACCGCACAGATCATGGAATATTCCAGTCAGTTGGAGGCCAAATCGACTGAACTCGGTCGCACTGCCCGCCAACTTGCCGAGGCCAACGATAAACTCCGCGATCTCAGTGTCCAGAAAGATGCGTTTCTGAGCCAGATCAGCCATGAGCTTCGGACTCCCATGACCTCGATTCGTGCTTTTGCTGAAATCCTGCGTGATATGGAGGAAAGCGATCTTGATGAACAGAAACGCTATGCCACGATCATGCACACCGAAACCCTCAGGTTAACGCGGTTGCTGGACGATCTGCTGGACCTTTCGGTCCTGGAGAACGGCCAGGTTGATCTCAACCTTACGAATACGCGCCTGGGGTTGATCCTCGATCAGGCTGTCCTTGCAACCAAGGAAGCCACCGGCTTGATCATTGAACGGGACTCTGAAACCGAAGAGGTCAGCCTTGTGACGGATGGCGATCGGTTGGCACAGGTCTTTATCAACCTCATCCGTAATACGCAGAAATATTGCGTGGCAGAGGTGCCGCAGCTGCGGATAACGGTACGGGTCAAATCGGACAGAGTGGATATTGATTTCGTTGATAACGGCGAAGGAATTCCGCTGCGCAGCCAATCACTCATATTTGAAAAGTTTTCGCGCCTGGCCGATCAGTCGCGGGCTGGCGGGGCAGGGCTAGGCCTGGCGATATGCAAGGAAATCATGGCCAGTCTTGGCGGCAGTATCATCTATCTGCCGGGCCAGGGCGGGGCAGGGTTCCGGGTGTCCTTGCCACAGGCGCGCCGGGCGCACGCCGCATAGAGTAACGGTTTCGCAACCTTATATCTGCAGATTTGGCAAAAATGCAGGAGCATACCTATACATGTCGGATGATTCCGCACTGTCGGCATTGCAACGAAAAATTGCACAGGCAGGGGAGGGCCAGCAAGGCGTGGCGGCAACCTCTTTTCTGGCGCGTGCGCTGGCAGCGGCGGCGGAGGCGACCTCTGCCTTACCTTTGGTTGTTGACAGCTGCACGCAACATGCAGTCGCCCCAGCCGTATTTGGTGACCACTTGCCGGGCGATGGGCTGCTTGCGTTTCTTGCTGCCGCCGATGGGGACATCGGGGTGGTTGCGGTGGATGCACAGTTGCTGGCGGCGCTGATCGAAATCCAGACCATGGGAACCGTTCGAACCACCCCGGCAGAAGCGCGCCCGGCCACACGTACCGACATCTACATGTGTGAGGGTTTCATCAATGCGGTGCTCGCATTTTCCGAAGAATCGCAACCAGATGAGATGCTAAAGCTGTTTCACGGGTTCCAGTTGGAAGATGCAATCACTGACCAGCGCAAGATGCTGTTTCGGCTGACGGCCACTAACTACCGGTTGTTTGATCTGGAACTGGGGCTTGGGGAGGGGGCGAAAAGCGGGCGAATGCTGCTGTGCCTTCCGGGTGATAGGCAACGGGGTGGAACCGCGGCGAATGTGGGACGGGCGGGTTCTTTAACCTGGTCAGCGCGGCTGAAAGGTGCCCTCGATGATAGCGAAATACGCTGCAATATGATCTTGCATCGCAAGCGGATGCCCTTGTCCGAAATTTATGATCTCAAAATCGGGGATCGTCTGGATATTCCTATTGCGGCGATCGCCTCTGTAGAGGTGACAGGCAGCGACGGCGGACGGGTTGCAACGGCGCGGCTTGGGCAGGTGACAGGCCGGAAAGCTGTGCGGATAAACGGGACGACCGGGGAGCCGGTGACGGGTGGCTATTCTGCGATCTCAGTAGGCGCTGCTGATGCCGATGAGGCTGTGTCCCTGGCGATGCCCGATCCGCTGCCCCCCCTGGAGGAGGAGGCAGCCCCGTTTCCAGACGCTGCTGATACCCCTGATGCGCCGAATTCTGAGCTGATTGCCGATATGCCCCCGTTGCCGGAGCCGCCAACCGCTGCTTCGGGCAGTGGCCCGGATGTATCAACCGATTTATCGGGCCTGCCGGAACTGCCCGACCTGCCACCTCTACCGGTGAGCCAGGAAAACTAACCGCTGCCCAACAGGATGCCGATGACGACCATCATCAGGCCAATGGCAGAAACCAGCAACGCCAGCAAATTAAGGGCAACCACGCTTTGCAGGCGTGCGCGCAGCCGTTCATCATCTGCTTCTTCGCGTCGGGCGGCGGCAACACGCCGGATGCAGATAACAAGCCCAAGCACGCCAGTCAGCGACAGCACCGCCCCGATCCAGATCATATAAGTCATTTTGACCTCTCTTGCCTGGCGCAGTCCTAGCCTGTCCGGAGGGCGGCAACAAGGCTTGCGGTGTTCCGGTTCCGGCGATACTCAGACTGTCCAAATGGCAGGGAGTGGAAAAATGGAATCACCGGAAAGCTATCGTGTAACCGCGGATGAGCTGCGGCAGTTCATAGAACGGTTCGAACGGCTTGAAGCGGAGAAAAAGGACATCGCCGAACAACAGAAAGAGCTGATGGCAGAGGCAAAATCCCGTGGCTACGATACCAAAATCCTTCGGAAGGTTGTTGCGCTGCGCAAGAGGGATGCGGATGACATAGCCGAAGAAGAGGCTGTGCTAGACATGTATAAGGAAGCGCTGGGAATGCGCTGACCGCTTTGGTTGCGCGCCGGTGGATTGCCCACTGTTGTTAGGGGCGAAGGAACTCAATGTCCGGCATGGCTGCGATGCGCTCCAGGTCTTCTTCGTAGGCGCGGGTCAGCGCATCAATGGTTTCGGCTTGCCAGGGCTGGCTCCAGCCGCTGAAGTCAAGCTCTTCCTCTACCGCTTCGGTGCGGGCGAACCGATCCAGGAATGCCTGTATGACCTTGACTCGGTCAGACGCGCTGAGTGCCGGGTGTGACGCCATATAGGCCTTGTATTTCGCCTTCCCTTCGTCAGAGATCAGGTCGAGGAAGAAGCTGTCATCATCCGCCAGCGGCTTGCTGTCTTCTGGTAATCCGGCCAGGTTGAACAGGATTTTTGACCAGATCAGGGGCGTGTCTTCATTCGCCCAGGTGACGATTCGGGCCTCAGGGCAAAGGTTGCGCATTCTGCGCAGCAGTTCTGACCAGAAAAGATCGGCGGGATTGGTCCCGTTAAGCATTTCTTCTGGCGATGCATTCTTGGCCGATTTGGCGAGCGCCGGAATGAATGTTGCGGGGTTGCGTAAGCCGATATGAAATTCCAGCCCGCTGGCCGGCAACAAGCGTGCCAGTTCCGGAAGGCGACGATCAGCGAGGCCATAGAACCGATCAGATTGCAGCGCCCGTTGCGGAATGCAGATGAAGTTTGAAGCGGAAAGCACCAGGCGTTCGGCCACGTTCCCGCTGGTGATTTTTGCAAGCAGATCGCGCTGCATGTCCGGCGTCGGGGTTTCTGTATCGCTGTTGTTTTGTGCTTCGCGTATCTGGTTTCGATAGCGACCGGGGCCAGGCACAGCGATGCCTGCTGCCAGCAGCCGATCCTGATTGACAAGCAGACAGCGCAGCAGACGATCTTCGTCGGTAACATGGGCCCCAAGGTGATAGACGATCTGCATCCGGTTGTGTCCTGCATTCCATGGCTGGTTTTGACGTATGATCGCCACTATAAGCCCAATTTGTGCCGATGAAACCACAATGACGCATGCAGGAACGGACATGAGACGGGGCAGGGAAGTGTTAATGTGGCTGCAAGGAAGGGCGGGTTGGTTTGTCATAGCGGCCCTTGTTGCCGGGTTCATCCTGTTGCCTCTTCTGGCAGTGGTGGTTCTGGCGCTGACGCCGACAGAGAACATCTGGCCGCACCTATTGGCGACGACCCTTCCGCGGTATCTTGGGAATACTATTGTTCTGATGCTTTCGGTTGGGGTGCTTTCGGGTGCTGTTGGCGTTGGCGCGGCATGGCTTCTGACGATGTATCGGTTCCCTTTGGCGAACCTGTTCAGATGGGCCATGCTGATGCCACTGGCGTTGCCGGCCTATGTGAGCGCCTATGCGCTTGTTGATTTTCTGGAATATGCGGGGCCCGTGCAAACCGGATTGCGGTCCGTATTTGGATGGCAGAGCAGCCGGGATTATTGGTTCTTTGATGTGCGCTCCATGGGGATGGCCGTGGTGGTTTTGTCCGGGGCCCTGTTCCCATATGTCTATCTGCTGGCCCGCGCCGCCTTTCAGGAACAGGGCGCGGCAAGCTATGAGGTGGCAAGAGCGCTTGGTGCCGGGCCGTGGCGGCGCTTCTGGGGGCTGGGGCTGCCATTGGCCCGACCGGCCATGGCCGCAGGTGTCGCGATTGTCATGATGGAAACAGCCGCTGATTTCGGCGTGGTGGAATATTTCGGGGTACAGACACTGACGACCGGAATATTTACGACCTGGCTAGAAGCCAACAACGTAGGCGGCGCGGCGCAGATTGCTGGGGTGTTGCTGGTTATTGTGTTTATGCTGCTTGGCGTTGAAAAGTTCAGCCGCCGGACCAAGCGTTACCACAACTGGGCCCGCAATACGCGCCCCCTGAGCCGGGTTACTCTGACCGGACCCAACGCAGGCCTGGCGTGCCTGGCTTGCCTGGTGCCGATTTCAATCGGCTTTGTGTTACCCTTAAGTGTGATCCTCAATCATGCGATGGCTTCGGAACACTGGGTTGATCCGGGGCTGTTCCGTGCCTTTACAAATACCCTGATTGTCTGCGCCAGCGCGGCTGTTTTGACCGTTGGTGTTGCCTTGGTCTTTGCGTTCGGGGCCAGGTTAACCGGGCGCGGGCTGTCACGCTTTTTATTGCCGCTGACCAGCCTTGGGTATGCAACACCCGGGGCAGTTCTTGCCGTGGGTATACTTATTCCGCTCGCCGCACTGGATCATTCGGTGGCAGACACGGTAGAGATGCTGACAGGCTGGGATCCGGGGCTGATCCTGACCGGGTCGGCGGCGGCGCTTGCTTATGCTTACATGGTGCGTTTCTTTGCCATCGCGCAGGGGGCGGCTGACACGGCGCTGGGCCGGATTTCCCCCAGCCTGCCAATGGCGGCCCGATCCCTGGGGCGCAGCCCTGCGGGTGTTCTCAGGCAGGTGCATGTCCCGCTTATGCGTCGCTCCATCCTTGTGGCTTTGCTGCTGGTGTTTGTCGATAGTGTCAAAGAACTCCCCGCGACCCTTCTGCTCCGACCTTTCAACTTCAATACTCTGTCCACACGCGTCTATGAACAGGCCTCGCTCGAAAACATACGTGACGCGGCCCCGGCTGCATTGCTGATTACCGTGGTGGGGTTGGTTGCCGTTGCGTTTCTGGCCCGATCAAGCCCCGATGGCTAAAGCGTTTTCCACACTTGCATAACCAGTCAAAACCCCCTAAATCGCGCCAAGTGCCCCTATAGCTCAGCTGGTAGAGCAACTGATTTGTAATCAGTAGGTCCGCGGTTCGAGTCCGTGTGGGGGCACCACTTCAATGTGAGCAGTTAATTAAGGCGCATCAGGGGATGGACCTTGGGTGTTTACGGGCGTCTGCCACGTCCTTGTTGCCGTATCAGGTGGCTATTGCGCCGCGTTGCGCTTTGGCAGCACCCAGTCGGGCCGTGGAAAATGGCAGGTGTATCCGTTGGGGATACGTTCCAGATAGTCCTGATGCTCTGGCTCGGCTTCCCAGAAGTCGCCCACGGGTTCAACTTCGGTCACCACGGAACCGGGCCAGAGCCCGGAGGCATTCACATCACCGATGGTATCCTCTGCCACGGTTTTCTGCGCTGCATCCGTATAATAGATCGCGCTGCGGTAGCTCATCCCGATGTCGTTGCCCTGGCGATTAACCGTCGTCGGGTCATGGATCTGAAAGAAGAACTCCAAAAGCTGCCGATAGCTGATCTGCACGGGGTCAAACAGAATCTCGATCCCTTCTGCATGGGTGCCATGATTGCGGTAGGTTGCGTCTTGAACGTCCCCCCCGGTGTAGCCAACGCGAGTGGCCTTCACTCCTGGAAGTTTGCGGATCAGATCCTGCATCCCCCAGAAACAGCCACCTGCCAGAACTGCACGTTCCTCGGCCATCAGTCTTTCCTCTCTTTGAATAAATGTTTGTAATCGCCGTAGCCTTCTTCTTCCAGATCTTCGGCTGGCACGAACCGCAGGCTTGCGGAGTTGATGCAATAGCGCAGCCCGCCATGTTCGCGCGGCCCGTCGGGAAAGACGTGGCCAAGGTGGCTATCGCCATGGGTCGATCGCACTTCCGTGCGGATCATGCCTAGGGTTGTGTCGCGCAGCTCTGTCACATGGGCATCCTCCACAGGCCGGGTAAAGCTCGGCCAGCCGCAGCCGGAATCGAACTTGTCGTGAGAGGTAAACAGCGGCTCCCCCGAAACGATGTCAACATAAAGCCCGTCGGCTTTGTTGTCATTCAACGCGCCGGTAAAGGGGCGTTCTGTGCCGTTTTGTTGCGTGACACGGTATTCTTCGGGCGAAAGCCGGGCAATCGCGTCGTCGGTTTTCTGATAGCGGGTCATCGTATCCCCCTTGTCCTGTTCATCGGGAATATGGGGGCAGGGTGGTCACAAGTCCATCTCTGTTACAGGGCGCTGACCATCCTGTGATGGCTGGCATTGCCAAGACGGTGTGATGATCTATGAATGACCGCATGGACAAATCTGCCGCCCTCACCGCCTTTGCCGCCCTCAGCCAGGAAGTGCGCCTTGATCTGTTTCGCAAGCTCATTGAGGCAGGGCAGGACGGCATGCTGTCCGGCGAAATCGGGGAGGCACTGGGCCTGAAGCAGAACACCGCATCAGCCAATCTGTCGATTCTGCTGAATGCCGGGTTGATCCGGAATAGCCGCGACGGGCGCAACGTGCGTTACTTTGCGGATTTGGACGGGGTAGGCGGGCTGTTGGCATATCTGATGGAAGATTGCTGCGGTGGCAGGCCCGAAATCTGCCAGCCAGCCATCGACGCCATAGGTTTTGGTGGCGAAAGCGCAGAATAGGCTTTATACATCATAAAATCATGATATATTGATTGGCATCGCCCCGGAGGAGTTTATGATGTCTGATCGCCCGTATAATGTCCTTTTCATCTGCACTGGAAATTCAGCCCGCTCCCTGATGGCGGAGGCGATTCTGAACCGCGAGGGGCGGGGCCGCTTCAAAGCCTATTCTGCCGGGTCGCAGCCCAAGGATACGCCGCATCCATTGACGCTGGAACTGCTGGCCCGTCTGAACCACGATGTGACAGGTGTTCGTTCAAAAAGCTGGGATGAATTCTCGGGGGAAGGCGCACCGGAAATGGATTTCGTCTTTACCGTGTGTGACCGCGCCGCAGCGGAGGAGTGCCCCTTTTTGCCTGGTCAACCGATGAGCGCCCATTGGGGTATGCCGGATCCGGCAGCGATTGGCGGTACGGATATTGAAAAGGCTCTCGCGTTTTCTGAGACCTATAGAATGATGGCGCGGCGGATTTCGGTTTTTGTGAACCTTCCGATGGGGCAGCTTGACCGGCTGAGCCTGCAAGATCGCCTGGATGATATCGGCGCGAAAATACCGGAAAGAGCTTAGCGCGCCGCTTTCTCTGCAATCCCCGATGTGCCCTCGCGCCGCTCAAGCTCCGCCAGAACATCCGCCAGCGCAACATCCCGGGCCGCAAGCATCACCAGCAGGTGGTAGAGCACATCTGCGGCCTCTGCCTTGAGATTATCCCGGTCCCCCTTCACCGCTGCGATGATCGCCTCTACGGCTTCTTCACCGAATTTCTCCGCGCATTTCTCCGGGCCCTGGGCGAGCAGCTTCGCGGTCCAGCTTGTCTCCGGATCAGCACCCTTCCGGGCGGCAATCGTTTCGCTGAGTTTTTCGAGCGGTGTCATGACTCGTGAAGCTCCTTTAGTCGGCTGTCTTTCATGATGATCGCGTCTATTTTCGCCCACATCTCTTCCGCATATGGCGTGCCAAGAATTGCCTCGCGTCCGAGAGGGGTGTATGTTGCGATCTGCTCCAATTCATTCGATTGCCAATCCAGCAACTCGCAACCCTCCGGGTGCCAAAGGACGCGCATTCCCCACCGAGTATCTTTGGCGGCCCCTTCGCTCCAGTCACCAACGTAAATGGATATAATCGGTTGGTGGTCCGAGCTGTTCTTAGAAAAGCGAACCGAATACCAACCGATGAAGGCCTCGCCGAGGGATAGATCACCATTGGCGATTGTAGTTGTCATGCGGCAGCAATCGCACAAAACCGACTCTGTTTCAGTTTCTTCCAGAGTGATAGCCTGCCAGTCCAACGTCAGAGCCTCATCGGTATGCCGGCTTCGGCCATGTGTTCCTTGGCCTCGCGGATGGTGTAATCGCCGAAGTGAAAGATCGAGGCGGCGAGCACGGCAGAGGCGCCGCCTTTTGTGACGCCCTCAACAAGGTGATCCAATGTCCCGACTCCACCCGAGGCAATGACCGGCACGTTGACCGCGTCCGTTATCGCACGGGTCAGCGGCAGGTTGAACCCCGCGCGTGTGCCGTCGCGGTCCATGCTGGTCAGCAGAATTTCGCCCGCGCCTTTGGCGACCACGGTGCGGGCAAAATCCACCGCATCAATCCCGGTGCCGCGTCGCCCACCGTGGGTGAAAATCTCCCATTTGCCGGCGCTGACGGTTTTTGCGTCTATGGCAACAACAATACACTGGCTGCCGAATTGGTCAGCACTTTCAGCAATGACATCTGGGTTCGCAACGGCGGCGGAGTTGAAGGACACCTTGTCGGCCCCCGCCAAAAGCAGATCACGCACGTCTTCCTTGCTGCGCACACCGCCACCGATGGTGAGGGGGACGTAACATTGCTCCGCCGTGCGCCGCGCCACATCAAACATCGTGCCGCGGTTTTCATGCGTGGCTTTGATGTCGAGAAAGCAGATTTCATCGGCGCCTGCGCGGTCATAGGCGCGCGCGCTTTCGACCGGGTCGCCAGCGTCGACGAGATCCACGAAGTTCACACCTTTGACAACGCGGCCCTCGGCAACGTCGAGGCAAGGGATGATGCGGGTTTTCAGCATTTGCGCCATCCTGTGGATGTCGCCCGGGGCGGGGGGGCTGTCTGCCCCCCCCTTGGCCTTTGGCCAATTCCCCCCCCGAGGATATTTTTGGAACAAAAATGTTTCATTTCAACGCTTTCAGCGCCTCACCCAGATCAATCGCCCCATCATAAAGTGCGCGGCCTGAGATCGCGCCGTTGAGGGGGGCGCCGCAGGATTTGAGCGCGCAAAGGTCGTCAAGCGAGCTGACGCCGCCGGAGGCAATCACGGGAATGGTAACCGCATGGGCGAGCGCTGCGGTGGCGTCGATATTCGGCCCCTGCATTGCGCCATCGCGGTTGATATCGGTGTAGATGATCGCGGCGACTCCGGCGTCTTCAAAGCTGCGGGCGAGGTCGGTGACCATGACGTCGGTGTCCTCGGCCCAACCCTTGGTCGCCACGCGGCCATTGCGCGCGTCGATGCCGACGGCGACCTGACCGGGGAAGGTGTGCGCCGCCTCGCGTACAAGATCGGGGTTTTCGACCGCCACAGTGCCGAGGATGACACGGGCCAGCCCCTTGCCGAGCCAGGCCTCAATCGTGCCCATGTCACGGATGCCGCCGCCAAGCTGGGCGGGGACAGAACAGGTCGCAAGGATCGCCTCCACCGCTGCACCATTGACCGGGGTGCCCGCAAAAGCACCATTGAGATCAACAAGATGCAGGTATTCGCAGCCTGCATCCTCAAACGCTCTGGCCTGGGCGGCCGGGTTGTCGTTGAACACGGTGGCCTGATCCATTTCGCCTTTGTAAAGGCGCACACATTGGCCATCTTTGAGGTCAATCGCGGGATAGAGGATCATGGGGTGGCGTCCCTTTTTGAGCATTCACGGGCTTTTGGCACAACGGGCGAAAAGATGCAAAGACCCAACGTCAATCTGGACAGGGCGCGTGGCGGGGCGGCAGAATGACCCCGAAAAACCTGGAGGAGGTTGTTATGAAGAGATTTGGTTTGATTGCGGCGTTGACCTTCGGGATCGCCGGGGTGGCATCGGCGCAGGATGCAATCTTTGGCACCTGGCAAACGATCCCGGACGATAACGGGAACTACGGTCATATTCAGATCGGGGCCTGCGCAGACAAGATCTGCGGCGTTCTGGTGCGGGCCTATAACGGGGCTGGTGAGCAGATCGAAAGCGAAAATGTCGGCCGTGCCCTTGTTTGGGACATGGAAAATGTCGGCGGTGGTGAATATGACAATGGCAAGGTCTATTCACCGGATCGGGACAAGACCTATCACGGTGAGATGGAGCTTTCCGGCGATCAGTTGAATGTCAAAGGCTGCGTGTTAGGCATCTGCCGGTCCGGCGGGGTCTGGACGCGCGTGAACTGATCGCCCCGGGACTAGGGTGCCCAACTCAGGAAATTGCCGATCATGCTAAGGCCGGTGGCCTGGCTTTTTTCCGGGTGGAATTGCATGCCGATCATAGTGTCACGGGCTATGATCGCGGTGATGTCGCCGCCGTATTCGACATGAGCGAGCAGGTCAGAGCTGTTGTCCACTCTGAAGTGGTAGGAATGCACGAAATAGCAGTGGTTTCCACTGGTTACGCCATCCAGAACCGGGTGTTCGCCGTGCAAGACCAGATCGTTCCAGCCCATATGCGGGACTTTTAGCGCCCTGTCTGACGGGGTGATTTCAACGACTTCGCCGCTGATCCAGTCAAGCCCTTTGACATCTTCATATTCGCGGCCCCAACTCGCCATCAACTGCATGCCAACGCAGATGCCAAGGAAGGGGCGGCCCCTGTCCTGCACCGCTTCTGCCATGGCCTGATGGATCGCGGTGTGGTCAAACAGTGCCTTGCGGCAGGCGGGAAAGGCGCCGTCACCGGGCAGGACAAGACGGTCGGCGCGGGCGATCAGATCGGCGTCTGAGGTGACACAGACGTCGCCCGCATCGACGTCCTTCGCCATGCGCTGAAAGGCCTTCTCCGCCGAATGAAGATTGCCGGAGCCATAGTCAATAATCGCCGTCAGCACAGTTCAGAGCGCCCCTTTGGTCGAAGGAATCGCATCCGCTTTGCGCGGGTCCGGCTCAACGGCCTGACGGAGGGCGCGGGCCACGGCTTTGAAGGCGGCTTCGGCAATATGATGGCTGTTCACGCCATGGATCATGTCAAGATGCAGCGTGATGCCGCCGTGGGTTGCCAGTGCCTGAAAGAATTCCCGCACAAGTTCTGTATCGAAATTGCCGATCTTGGCGGTTGGCAGATCGACGTTCCAGATCAGGAAGGGCCGGGCGGACAGGTCAAGCGCGCAAGCCACCTGCGCGTCATCCATGGGCAGGCGGCATTCGCCGTAACGGCGAATACCGCGTTTGTCACCAAGGGCTTCGTTCAACGCCTGGCCTATGGCGATGCCCACATCCTCTACCGTGTGGTGATCGTCGATATGCAGATCACCCGTGGCGTTCACTGTCATGTCAATCAGCGAATGGCGCGCCAGCTGGTCAAGCATATGGTCAAAGAACCCGACCCCGGTTGCCATGTCATAGGTGCCGGTTCCGTCGAGGTTCAGCTCGACCGAAATATCGGTTTCGGCGGTTTTGCGCGTGATTTTGGCGGTCCGCATTGGGCTCTCCATCTGTGTTGAGGCGCTTATAGGGGCGGGGCGGGGAATTTCCAATCCCGGCATTTCAGCATTGTGAAACCTGCGTCATCTGTGCCAAGCCTGTGGCAAGAGGCCGAAGGAGGATCACTATGTCAACGCTTGTCTTTGTGCAGTTGCGCTGCCGCCCCGGGCAGACCTATCGGGTTGCGGATCAGATCGCGCTGAGAGAGTTCCATTCAGAGCTTTATTCGACCTCCGGCGAATATGACCTGCTGCTGAAGCTTTACATACCGGATGAGGAGGACATCGGCCATTTCATCAATGAGCAACTTTTGGATATCGCGGGAATAGACCGATCCCTAACCACTCTGACGTTCAAGGTTTTCTGATATTTTACTTGGCCTTAGATAGATTTAACCCTCTGCCTTCCTGGTCCGCCCTTATGAGGCGGCCTTGACAGTGAAGAAACCGCAAGGATAGGCTGCACTCAAATACCGACACGAGTCGGATGGCATTCGCGCCCTGTATCTACCCATCTTTTTGGGTTTTTTGATGCAGGGTTTTTTTGTTTGGGGGAACAAAAGCTGGTCAGGAAGAGGCTAAAACTGGGTGTGCTCTACTCGCAGAGCGGTAGCTATGGAAAGCTGTCCCAGGCAAGCAGGCGTGGGGCGCTGCGCGCGGTGGAGCGTATCAATGCCGACCCGGCGTTTGACTTCAGCTTTGACCCGGTTGAGCGCGATCCACAGGGCAATATCGACGCCTACGCACCGCTCTGTGCGGAAATTCTGCGGGATAACGATGTGTCCCACATCATCGGTTGCGTCACCAGCTGGAGCCGGAAAGAGGCAATCCCTGTGGTGGAGAAATACGGGGCCACGCTCTGGTATAGCCTGCCATATGAAGGGTTTGAGGCATCCGACCACGTGGTCTACACCCACGCCTGCCCAAACCAGCATCTGTTGCCCTTGCTCAACTGGGTGTTTCCGCGTTTTGGCCGCCGCGGCTATCTGACCGGGTCCAACTACATCTGGGGGTGGGAAATCAATCGCGTGGCCCGCGAAGTCACCCTGGAAGCAGGCGGAGAAATCCTCGGCGAAAGATATCTTGGGCTCGATGATACGGATATTGGCCGGATGATCGAGGAAATCCGCGCCACACGGCCGGATTTTGTGTTGAATTCACTGGTTGGTGCTTCCTCCTATGCCTTCCTCAAGGCGTTTGCCGAACTGGCGGAAACAGACCGGCATTTCACCCCTGATACCTGCCCGGTTTTGTCATGCAATCTGACAGAAAGTGAGTTTGAAAATATCGGAACGGCGGCTGAGGGGTTGATTTCCGCCGGGCCGTATTTCTGCGGCTCCAACGGCTGGCCCTGCGATGGAGCGGTTGAATTCGGCTCTTCGCTGGAGGCCGCGTCCTGGGCTTCAGTGATGGAGCTTGCCCGCCTGCTGCAGGCCAATCCCGGACTTGAGAAGGCACCAATCTCCACCCTGTTGAATTCCGCTGCGACACCTTCTGTCATTGATCCTGAAACTCATCACACCGCGCTGCCGGTGCTGATTGGTCAGGTTCGGGGTGGGGTATTTCAGATTTTGGAACAATGGGTGGATGTTCCGGCCGATCCTTATCTTTCGCATGCCGAACGCCGCCCTGCGTTGCGCCCGCCCGGATTGCGGCTGGTGAAATGAGCATCCGGCTGCATATCCCCGATCTCAGCAAGCTGCGCGCTGCAATCCTGCATCGCCCTCACGCGACGATTCACGCGTTGCGGCGGCAATGTAATGCGATCGGGCTGGATGTGTTTGACTGCTGGCCTGATCTGCCACCCAAGGCGCTGGCGGCGGATTTTGTCTTTTTTGACGCCGACATGGGCTATGACAGCCAGTTTCCCTGGAAACCGGGCGAGGCGCCGATGCCAATGATTGCGCTGATCGGATCAGAGGCACCGGGGCGGATCGAATGGTCACTGTCGCAGGGGGCGGATGCGCAGATCCTGAAACCCGTTGGCGATGGCGGTGTCTTTAGTGCGCTGCTGATTGCGCGGCGGGCCTTTGAGGTGCGCCAGTCGATGCGTGACGAAATCGGGGTGCTGCGTGGCCGCCTGTCTGAACGTCAGACGGTTGTGCAGGCGGTGACCATCCTTGCCGTCAGCGGCAAGAGCGAAGATGAAGCCTATGCGCTTCTGCGGCATCTGGCGATGTCCCGGCGCGAAACCATCGAAGAGGCCGCGCGACGTGTCGTCAGCGATGCACGTGAGCAAAAGGGAAAATCCGGTGGGCAATACAACGACTACTGACCCCATGCCCGAAGGCGCGATCGTTGAACGGGGCGTGTTGTCGCGCTTGTTTCAGCGCAAGCTGGCTCTGCTGGGGTTGTTTCTGGTTTTGCTGACCGTATTCGGCGCAGTGTTTGCGCCTTGGTTGACCGCGTTTGAACCGGATCAGCAGATGTTTGACGGGCTGACAATCGAAGGCGCGCCAATGCCGCCGGGTGGTCAATTTGTTCTGGGCACGGACCTCTTGGGCCGCGATCTTTTGACCCGCATCCTTTATGGCGCGCGGACATCGCTGATTATCGGTGTCGCAGCCAATGGTCTGGCGTTGTTAATTGGGACATGTGTCGGGGTGACGGCGGGGTATTTCCGCGGCTGGATCGGTGGGGCGCTGATGCGTCTGACGGACCTGATGATGGCCTTTCCGGCGCTGCTGCTGGCGATTTGCCTCGCGGCGATTTTTCAACCTTCGCTCTGGATTGTGGCGATGGTGATTGCCATTGTGTACTGGGTGCAGACGGCGCGGGTGCTTTACTCCGAAACCGCCTCACTCGCGCAGCGGGAATTCATCGCCGCAGAGCGGACACTTGGTGCGGGTCACCTACGTATCCTGTTCAAACATATCCTGCCCCATCTTGTGCCGACGATCATTGTCTGGGGCACGCTCGGGATTTCGACAACCGTGCTGCTAGAGGCAACGCTCAGTTTTCTGGGGGTCGGGGTTCAGCCACCAACGCCTAGCTGGGGCAATATCATCTTTGAAAACCAGACCTATTTTCAGGCCGCCCCCTGGCTGGTTTTCTTTCCTGGCCTCGCCATTGTGATCCTGGCACTTGCCTTCAACCTGGTGGGGGATGCGCTGCGCGAAATCCTTGACCCGACGCAGCGGGGGCGTGACTGATGATCGGATTTCTGTTGCGCCGCATCGTGCAATCCCTGTTGATCCTGCTTGGGGTGTCGGTCATCACCTTTGTGCTGCTCTACTGGCTGCCAGCGGACCCCGTGCGCCAGATTGCCGGGCGGTCTGCGACGGCGCAGACCGTGGAAAACATCCGCCAGCAACTGGGGCTGGATCAGCCGCTCTGGGTGCAATACTGGCGTTATCTCAGCGGGCTTGTGCAGGGCGATCTGGGCCGATCCTACCTGCAGAAAACCGAGGTCAGCACTCTGATTGCCTCGCGCCTTCCGGCGTCGTTGCTGCTGATGGCAGGGGCGATTTTTGCCGAATTGCTGATCGGCCTCAGCATGGGGGTGATTGCCGCCCTGCGTCGCGGCACCATGGCCGACCAGACGCTGATGATCATTTCTTTCATTGGCGTGTCGGCCCCGCAATTCGTCGTCGGTCTGCTGCTGCTTTACGTCTTTGCGGTGCAGCTTGGCTGGTTCCCGATCGGAGGCTACGGGACATTTTCGCATCTGGTGCTTCCGGCGCTTACGCTCGGGATACTCGGCTCGGGCTGGTACAGCCGGATGATGCGGTCCTCGATGATTGATGTTTTGCGGCAGGATTACGTGCGCACCGCGCGGGCCAAGGGGCTGACACGGGCGCGGGTCGTGCTGCGCCATGCGCTGCCTAATGCGATCCTGCCGATCATTGCAATGATCGGGATCGACATCGGGATTTTCATGGGCGGCATCGTGGTTGTCGAAAGCGTCTTTGGCTGGCCGGGGATCGGTCAGCTTGCCTGGCAGGCGATCCAGCGCGTCGACATTCCGATCATCATGGGGGTCACGCTGGTTTCTGCTGCTGCGATTGTTATCGGCAACCTTTTGGCGGATGTGATCAGCCTGATGGTTGACCCGCGCATCCGGTTGAAATGACCGATGATGCGAAATTCGAATTGAGAGAGTGAAGAGAGTGAGAGAGAGAAACTTCAAAGGGAGAAAACCATGAAGAAGTTTGTAACATCTACCGCCATGGCATTGTGCCTGGCGTTCCCGGCTGCTGCCGACGGCTATCAGCCTGATCCAAATGCCCAGCACGGCGGCAATATCGTCATCACTTACAAGGATGACGTTGCGACCCTTGACCCGGCGATCGGGTATGACTGGCAGAACTGGTCAATGATCAAATCGCTGTTTGACGGGCTGATGGATTATGCGCCCGGTACAACTGATCTGCGTCCAGGCCTGGCTGAAAGCTACACCATCTCTGACGATGGCACGGTGTTTACCTTTACCTTGCGCACGGGCGTGAAATTCCACAATGGCCGGGAAATGACAGCCGAGGATGTGGTCTATTCGCTGAACCGTGTAACCAATCCCACCACCCAAAGCCCCGGCGCGGGCTTCTTCTGGTCGATCAAGGGCTATGACGCGATGGCCGATGGCAGCGCGGATGCGCTCGAAGGTGTTTCTGCACCGGATGCCCAGACCGTGCGGATCGAGCTTAGCCGCCCGGATGCGACATTCCTGCATGTCATGGCGCTGAACTTTGCGTCTGTCGTCCCGCAGGAAGCGGTAGAGGCCGCCGGAGATGATTTCGGCAAACACCCGGTTGGCACGGGCGCGTTTTCGCTGGCGGAATGGACGATTGGCCAGCGGCTCGTCTTTGCTAAGAACGAAGACTACTGGCGCGATGGTATCCCTTACCTTGATCAGGTCACTTTCGAGGTAGGGCAGGAGCCAATCGTAGCGCTGCTGCGGCTTCAGAATGGTGAGGTCGACGTGCCGGGTGATGGTATCCCGCCAGCGAAATTCCAGGAAGTGATGGGTGATCCTGCGCAGGCCGCGCGCGTTGTTGAAGGTGGCCAGCTTCACACCGGCTACATAACGCTGAACACGCAAATGGCGCCGTTTGATAATGTTCAGGTGCGTCAGGCCGTGAATATGGCGATCAACAAGCAGCGTATCACCCAGATCATCAATGGGCGCGCTGTGCCTGCGACGCAACCACTGCCCCCCACGATGCCGGGCTATACCGAAGGTTACGAAGGCTACCCGTTTGACCAGGAAGCAGCCAAGGCGCTGCTTGCGGAGGCTGGATTCGCCGATGGGTTCGAGACTGAGCTCTATGTGATGAACACCGACCCCAACCCGCGGATTGCCCAGGCGATCCAGCAGGATCTGGCCGGGGTTGGCATCACCGCTGCGATCAAATCGCTGGCCCAGGCCAATGTGATCGCCGCCGGTGGCGAATCCGACCAGGCACCGATGATCTGGTCCGGTGGTATGGCATGGATTGCCGACTTCCCGGATGCGGCGAACTTCTACGGCCCGATCCTGGGCTGTGCAGGTGCTGTGCAGGGCGGCTGGAACTGGTCCTGGTATTGTAACGAGGATCTGGACGCCAAATCCGCCGAAGCGGATGCGATCACCGCGCCGGAACGCGCGGGCGAACGCCTTGAGATGTGGAGCGACATCTATATGGCGATCATGGAAGACGCACCTTGGGTGCCGGTGTTCAATGAACAGCGCTACACGATGAAATCGGAACGTATGGGCGGCGCGGATGCGCTTTACGTCGATCCGGTCTCCATCCCTGTCAACTATGACTACGTATATGTGACGGACTGATGTGTAACGCTTGTTCCTATACGATCCACAACCACCAGCACCATTTCGGCTGGGACAATTCGCTTGTCCCGGTCGAGACGGTCGCACCGGGATCGACCATCGAATTTCACTGTGTTGACAGTTCGGCCGGGCAACTGACCGCTGACAGCATGGTGAAAGATGTCGAAACGCTGGATTTCGGCAAGATCAACCCGGTGAACGGGCCGATCTTTGTCGACGGGGCAGAGCCGGGGGATGCGCTGAAGATCACCATCGACAGCTTCAAACCCTCGGGCTTTGGCTGGACGGCGAATATTCCGGGCTTTGGCCTCTTGGCGGATCAGTTCACCGATCCGGCGCTGACGCTGTGGAAGTATGACCCCGACACGCTGGAGCCGGCCTTGTTTGGCGAAAACGGCCGGGTGCCGTTAAAACCCTTTGCCGGGACCATCGGCAATGCTTTGGCGGAACCGGGGCTGCATACCGTGGTGCCGCCGCGCAATGTTGGCGGCAATATGGATATCCGCGATCTGGCAGCGGGCACCACGCTTTACCTGCCGGTAGAGGTCGCGGGCGCCTTGCTTTCGGTGGGGGATACCCATGCGGCACAGGGTGACGGGGAGGTCTGCGGCACGGCGATTGAATCGCCGATGGACGCCGTTATGACCATTGATCTGGTGAAGGGCGCGGGGCTGAAAATGCCTCGTTTCACAACGCCGGGGCCGGTGACACGGCATCTCGATACCAAAGGCTATGAGGTCACAACCGGCGTTGGCCCGGACCTTATGACCGGTGCGCGCGATGCGGTGGCGTCGATGGTCGACCATCTGTGCGCCACGCGCGGCCTGTCGGCGGTGGATGCCTATATGCTGGTGTCGACCTGCGGCGATCTGCGGATTTCGGAAATCGTTGATATGCCGAACTGGATCGTGTCCTTTTACTTCCCGAGGTGTGTGTTCGAATGAACCTGCCATCAGAAAAAATCTCCGGGGCTTCGGCCCCGGGGAAAGCCCAGCGTGCAAACCCTGTGCTGCGCGTTGATGACCTGTCGATTTCTGTGAATACAGAAGCCGGGCTAAAGCCGCTTGTGCGGTCTTTGAGTTTTGATTTGGCCCCCGGCGAAACGCTGGCCATTGCAGGCGAAAGCGGGTCGGGGAAATCCCTGACATCACTGGCGATCATGGGGTTGTTGCCGCCGCCTGCGGTGCGCGTCAGCGGCGGGGCGATTCACTTTGGCGGCAAGGAACTGACCGGGCTTGATGAACCCAGCCTGCGCCACATTCGCGGCAATCGGATTGCGATGATTTTTCAGGAGCCGATGACCTCGCTCAACCCGGTGATGACCATTGGCACCCAGCTTGTCGAAGCAATCCGCGCACATGAGGTGATTTCGATGAAGGTGGCCCGCGCCCGCGCGCTTGAGGCCCTGCGCTCCGTGCGCCTGTCGGAACCGGAAAAACGGCTGGATCAGTTTCCACATGAATTATCCGGCGGCATGCGCCAGCGCGTCATGATCGCCATGGCGATTGCGCTGAAGCCCGATTTGCTGATTGCCGATGAACCGACCACGGCGCTGGATGTGACAGTGCAACGCGAAGTGCTCGACCTTTTGCGCGATCTGCAAAAAGAGCTGGGCACCGCCCTGATCCTGATCACCCATGACATGGGGGTGGTGGCCGAAATGGCAGATCGGGTGCTGGTGATGAAGGGTGGCAGCTTTGTCGAGGAAAATGACGTTCATTCACTGTTCGAAGCGCCGAAAGAACAATATACCCGTGATCTTCTTGCGGCTGTGCCACGGCTTGGGGATGGGTCCGGCAAGCAAGCGGCGCAGGGCGAAAAGGCCGCGTCGCCGCTGGTGCAGCTTGAGGATGTCGTCGTCCGTTTCAACGTACGCAGCGGCATGTTCGGACGCGTGACCCATCGCGTGCATGCGGTTGAAAGGGTGAGCTTCTCCATAGGGCAGGGCGAGATTTTTTCGCTCGTTGGTGAAAGCGGCTGTGGCAAGTCAACCATTGCCAAGGCGATGGTCGGGCTTGTGGGGCATTCCGGGCGTATCCGTGTCAACGGCCGCGATATCAGCCCGCAATATGGTGAAATGACCAATGCGGTGCGGCGCGATATCCAGATGGTGTTTCAGGATCCCATGGCTTCGCTCGATCCGCGCATGCGGGTTGGCGAACTGGTGCGGGAACCTCTGGTCATCCACGGGGTCGGCACAGTGGAGGAACAGCGCAAACGTGTCGAATACCTGTTTGACCGGGTGGGGCTGTCCAGGGATCAGATTGATCGCTACCCGCATGAATTTTCCGGCGGGCAGCGGCAGCGGATTTGCATTGCCCGCGCGCTCGCCCTCAATCCAAAGCTTATTATCGCGGATGAAAGCGTTTCGGCGCTTGATGTGACCGTTCAGGCTAAAGTGCTCGCGCTGCTGAAGGAACTGGTCAAGGAGCTTGGCGTGTCCTTTCTGTTCATCTCTCATGACATGGCGGTGGTCGAAAACATCTCTGACCGCGTCGGGGTCATGTATCTTGGCCAGATTGTGGAGATGGGGGGCGTTGCACAGATATTCGGCGCGCCGCAACACAGCTACACCAAGCGTTTGATATCAGCGGTGCCAACACCGGAACCCAACCGAGAACGCCCCGCCCTTGAGCGTTTGACAGGGGAGGTGCCAAGCCCCGTGCGTGCGCTTGATGCCGCGGTGGAGCTTGTGCGCCTTAATGACATCGGTGCGGGGCATCTGGTCGCGCAGGAAGGCTGAGGGTTTGCTTCAGGGCAGATGAAGCGGGCGGTTTTCGAGAATGGTTTCCATCGAAAACAGGCCGGTCACCGTGTCGAGGTCCAGTTTTGCAGTCAGTTGCTTGTAAACTGCATCATACCCCGCCATGGAGGTGGTCACGACCTTGATCATATAGTCCCAGTCCCCGCCGATACGGTGCACATCGGTGATCTCCGGTATGGTTTCCACCTGCCGGCGAAAGCGTTTTGACCATTCTTCGTTATGGTGGCGGGTGCGGATCATGATGAACACGGTCAGGTCAAGCCCGACGGCAGCAGCATCAAGGCGCGCATGATAGCCTTTGATGATGCCTGCATCCGTCAGCCGCCTGATACGCCGCCAGCAGGCATTCTGGGACAGGCCAACCGTTTCGGCAACATCGCGCTGCGACAAGGAGCCATCGCGCTGTATGGTTGCAATTATTTTTCTGTCTATCGTATCAACTTCGATCATATGACCCAATATTTGCCATTTATCATAGGAATCAAGTGATATTTTTACCTTTGTGCGGGTTATTGTGAGGAACCAAAGCGGAGGCAACACACCATGACCCAAAGAACCGATCAGACGTTCTTTCAGAAATTTCGCAATGCCCTAAGTGCCCCGGATGTGGTGAAGGTCTTATCTGATGGGGTGATCGGGCATGATGCTTGGTTTGACGGGCCGCTGGGACGCAAAAAACTGATTTACGCGGATTATGTGGCCTCTGGCCGGGCGTTGAAGCAGATCGAATCCTTTGTGCTGTCTGACCTGCTGCCATTCTATGCCAACAGCCACACCGAAGCCTCGCATGTTGGCGGTGTGATGACCCGGCTGCGCCGCGAGGCACGGGATATCATCCGGGCGGAATGCAATGCGTCTGATGATCATGCGGTGGTCTTTGCCGGGTCCGGGGCGACTGCGGGGATCAATCGGCTTGTGCATATCCTTGGGGTGGCTGATCTTGTCAGCGAGGGCGCGAAGCCTGTCGTGCTGATCGGCCCCTATGAACATCACTCCAATATCCTGCCCTGGCGTGAATGTGGTGCCGAGGTCATTGAACTGCCCGAAGCCGACAGCGGTGGCCCCTGTGTGGATACGCTTGAAAAGACTCTCGCGCGGCTTACGGGACGCCCGGTTTTTGGGGCTTTTTCCGCGGCGTCCAATGTGACCGGCATTCAGACCGATGTCGTCGCGGTGACCCGCCTGTTAAAAAAAGCCGGGGCCACGGTGATCTGGGATTACGCGGGGGGCGCACCTTACCTGCCAGTGGACCTGTGCCCGGCGGAGGATGCGTTGATCGACGCTGTGGTAATTTCACCGCATAAATTTGTGGGCGGTCCGCAGGCGTCAGGGGTTTTGGTGGTTCGGCGGGACGCCGCCAGGGCCACCAAGCCGACCCTGCCGGGCGGTGGGACCGTGCGCTTTGTGTCGCCAACCGCTCATGACTATTCCGGCAACCTAGAAGCACGGGAAGAAGGCGGCACACCGAATGTTATTGGCGACATTCGCGCGGCGATGTGTTTTCTGGTAAAGGCGGCGGTCGGGCAGGATTATATCACGGCGCGCAATACGGAAACCTGTGCCCGCGCCATAGCGGCCTGGGGAAATCATCCGCATATTGAAATCCTGGGGAAGACGGGATGCAAGCGCCTGCCTATCCTTTCCTTCCGTCTGCGCGACGGGGAGGGGGGGTATGTGCATCAGCAACTGGTGACGCGGCTTTTATCGGATTGCTACGGCATTCAGGCGCGCGGCGGCTGTGCCTGCGCCGGGCCTTATGTGCATCGCATTCTGGGGATTGACGCGAAAGCATCGGATAAGATGCGGCGGGATATCCTGAACGGCAAAGAAATTGAAAAACCGGGGTTTACACGGTTGAACTTCAGCTATCTTGCCTCTGATGATGAGGTCGACCTGATCCTGAAATCCGTGTTGGAACTGGCGGATCGGGCAGGGGAACACATATGCAACTATCGTTGTGACCCGGCCACGGCAATTTTTAGCCCTGCGTAAAGCATCAGCAGGCGGAGCAGACATGGCGAATGACATGACCAAGGGAAGGCTCACCCCAAAGGACAAGCTGGACGCGCTGCGCGCTTTGTTCCCGATCACTGAGCATTGCACTTATCTTCTCAATGCCGGGCAGTCACCGTTGAACACGAAAAGCCGCGCCGCACTTGATAGCTACCTTGATATGGCGGCATGCGAACTTGATGCCCGTCCATCGGTGCGGGAACCCGTGCGTGCCCTGCTTGCGCGGCTGCTTGGTGGGCAGGCTGAGGATTATGCCATTACAACCAGCACCGGTCATGGGATGAGCATGGTCGCCGCCGGGTTTTCCTGGCAGGCGGGGGATAATGTCGTGCTGCCTGCCGGGGAACATTGGAATTCCACCTTTCCATGGCTCAATCTCGCCTCAAAGGGGGTGGAAACCCGCGTGGTGAAGCCCAATGCTGATAACCGGGTTCCGATAGAGTCTCTGGCTGCGGTGGTGGATGACCGCACGCGGATTATATCGGTCACTGCGGTTCGTTTTGACACGGGGCTCAGGTCTGATCTCAGGGCACTCGCGGACCTTGCCCATGCGCATGGGGCGCTGCTTGTGGTGGATGGCACGCAATGTGCAGGTGCCAGTCCGATAGACGTTGTTGCGGATGGTATTGATGTGTTGGCGGGTGCTGGTTTTAAATGGCTTCTGGGTCTTGCGGGCACCGGGTTTCTTTATACCAATGAACGCGCCCGCGAATGCATTTCGCCGGTGGCACCGGGGATGTTTGCCGCAGAACATCACTTTGACCGGCTGAGCTTCCACACGGATGGGCGCCGGTATGAAACCGGCACCGTCGCCTATAGTTTGCTGCATGGTTGGGCTGCGGGCTTGTCGTTGCTTCAGGACATCGGGATCGCCAATATTGCGGCGCGCAACCTGGCGCTGACGGACCGCATTATCGCCGGGCTGAGCGAGACCGCCCATCGGCTTCTGTCTCCGGTGGAATCGATTTCCGAACGCTCTGCCATTCTTGCGTTTACCGCAGGTGATCCTGCGGACAACAGCAGGATTTATGATCGCCTCAAAGCCTCTGGCGTGCAGATTTCGCTGCGTCATGGATCGCTGCGCGTCAGCCCGAACTTTTTTAATACTGAGGCTGAAATAGATCGCTTTCTTGACTGTCTCTGAGGGCGCGGAACCCCACGCCGCCTGATGCAAAGGCCCCGTATACCATGAATTCTCCACGGGGCCTTGCTGTGTGGTTACTGTTGCAACAATCTTGCGCCATAGGGATTGTCGAGAACCATCAGCCAACGACCATCCGCCTGTTTGCGCAGCACTGCGACCGACAGGCCGCTGTCGCTGATCGGGGTGCCGTTTGGCAGCGTGCCGGTCATGTTCCAGGGGGCAAAATGCACGGCAATATCTCCGGAGACAATCACCTCATGTCCGGCATAGGTGAAATTGGGCTGGACTGCGAAGAATTCGAAAAACGCAGCACGGACCGCATCCGCATCACTTTCAGGTTTGCCGGGTTCAAAGAGGATTGTCGCACCGGGTTCATAGGTGCTCATTACCCCCTCTATATCACCGGCGTGAAAGGCAGCGGTCATGGTTTCAACAAGGGTTTGGGCGGCTTTGGCATCAGGTGACATTTGGGTTCCTTCCGTTGCAAAAAGAGGTGTGGTGAGTAAGCTTGCTGCCGTAACACAGGCGTATAAGGGTCTGAATTTCATGTAATTTCCTTTCTTCTGGGTGAGGGGTGCCATACCTTTGCCGATGGCAAAGGGCGGCGTGAAAACGGGTTGGTGTGGGAAGTCAGCCCGGCGCGGTGATCCGGGCGATTTCCGCTGACAGGCCAGGGCCGTGAAGCGGTGGCATGGCGCGTTGGAGGGTCAGGGTGACAAGCTCTGCCTCCACCTGTTTTGCGCGTGCCACCACCACATCATAGGCAGGGGCACCATTTGCGGTACCGGGCGGCACACGCCCAAGGGCCCGGGCAGCCGGCAGGCGACGCGCGCAGGAACAGGCATCTGCCCCCGCCAGCCCACAATGGGATCGGGTGAAACCTTCGACACGGGCGCGGGCCCGGCTGAGCCGTTTGCGAAAGGTTGCCGGCGAAACCTCCATTGCCTCTGCCGCCTCACGGTGTTCGAGGTCGAGGATATCGCCCAGCACATAAGCCACGCGGTGGACCGGATCGAGACAGAGCAGCATCGCCATCGTGCAACTGACACGCAGTTCATTCAGCGCGATCTGATCCTCAACCGCGGGCGCTTCATCGGCCAGCCCGTCGAGCAGATCGGCGCCGAAGCTTTCAAAACTCAGCTTCGGGTCACGATCACGCAGTTTGCGCGCGGTCAGGAGATAGTTGACCGCAATCCTATAAGCCCATGTTTCAAAACGGCTTTGCCTTTTGAAGGTCGACAGTTTCGTGACCACGCGGATCAGGATTTCCTGACAGGCATCCCGCGCATCTTCGGGGTTCACCAGCATCCGCATGGAAAGCCTGTAGATACGGTCTTCGACCCGCCGGACCAATGCCTCCAGCGCTTTGGCATCCCCGGCAAGGGCGTCGTCGATCAGATGTTCGGTATGTGTCATGTCAGTCCTCGCGTCATGCTGCCGATACTTCGTTAGACAAGGCAAGAGGGGAATGTGTGACCAGGTGGCGCGTTTTTTTTGAGCGGATATTCAATCGCCTTTCGGGGGCTTTGGCACGCCGCGATGCCTGGGCGACCCAACATCTCTGCCTTCGGAGGTGAACGGTGATCGACCCGATGCCGGCAGGTTCGGCGGTAATGGCTATCGCGCGATCCGGGATCACGCTGTTTTGCTGCGGGAAAGGCTGTCAACTTACTTGCGAAAGTTGTTTGGTGGGCGACCCTGGAATCGAACCAGGCGTGCGTCTCCGCGAGGGAGTTACAGTCCCCTGCCACACCTTGCGGCCTGTCGCCCAACAGCGGGTGAGATAGCCGTAGCCGTGCATTGCGTCAACCGGAAAATCCCTTGCATGTGTGGCGATTGCGGGTGATAGGCTCGGCAAAGTTGAAAAGGACGGGCTCGTGGCAAAGAAACCGCAGTGGATCATTGAAAAAGAACAGGCACGGCGCGCCGCCGCGGCTGAAACCCTGTGGCTGTTCGGGCTTCATGCAGTACGTGATGCGTTGCGCAATCCGGCGCGCGAAAAACTGCGTCTGGTGGTGACAAAGAACGCCCATGACAAGCTGGCGGAGGATATTGACGCCTCGGGAATTGAGCCGGAAATTTCCGATCCGCGCAAATTTGCAGCGCCGCTTGATCCGCAGAGCGTGCACCAGGGGGCGGCGCTTGAGGTCAAGCCGCTTGACTGGGGCGGAGTTCAGGATCGCTGCCTCGCCGCGGACGGGCAGGTGCCGCGGGTGGTGCTGCTTGATCAGGTGACGGATCCGCATAATGTCGGCGCGATCCTGCGGTCGGCAGAGGTGTTCGGCGCGCGCGCGGTGATTGCAACGGCGCGTCATGCGGCACCGGAAACCGGGGCGCTGGCGAAAACCGCCTCAGGCGCACTGGAACGCCAGCCTTACCTGCGGGTCCGTAACCTCGCCGCCGCGATGGAGGAGTTGCGCAGCATGGGTTATGTTCTGGTCGGGCTGGATGGCACGGGGGAGGCGACGATTGATGAGGTGGCGGCAGAGGCGGCAGGGCGGCCACTGGCGTTGGTCCTTGGGGCCGAAGGGCCGGGGCTGCGCCAGAAAACCCGCGAAACCTGTGATCATCTGGTGCGTATCGACTATGCGGGCGGGTTTGGATCGCTCAACGTGTCCAACGCGGCGGCTGTTGCTCTATACGCCACCCGAAGCTGACGCTCATCAGTCCTTTCGGTCTTCTTCGCGATTAAAGCCCGGCAGGGCTTGAAGAGCGCACGGGGCATCACAACCGCTTGAACCGGGCTGTTCGCCGCGCACGGCTGGGGTATCTTGACGGCGCAGACCCGAGAAAGGATTACAGTATGCTCACCCGCCGCAGACTTATTGCTCTCAGTGCCGCACTCCCGGCCATAATTGCGACTCGCGCCCTTGCCGCACAACCCGAAGTCTTCAGCACTGATGGCATCGCCATCAACGGCTATGACCCGGTGGCCTATTTCACCGAAGGGCGCCCGGTCGAAGGCAGCGACGCCCATCAGTCCGATTACATGGGGGCAAGTTTCCGTTTTGCCAGCGCCGCGAATAAAGCCACCTTTGACGCGGATCCTGCTGCTTATGCGCCGCAATATGGCGGCTACTGTGCCTATGCGGTGTCGCTGGGGGCCATCGCCACGACGGAGCCGGAGGCCTGGACCATCCACGAGGGCAGGCTTTACCTTAATAACAACCTCAATGTGCGTGATATCTGGTCCGAGGATATCCCCGGCAATGTCACAAAGGCGGATGCCAACTGGCCCGATGTGCTGAATTAGGGGGTGTTCACAAGTGTTTTACAAACTCTTTTTATCCTCCGACTCGCACCCTATCTGAGATGTGAAGCGCAACGACGGAACATTGCGTTTCTCTTCACTGTCCCTCGTTCCGTGACTGGCGCCCGGATCTTTGATTCGGGCGCTTTTTTCTTATTCCACAGAATGATATGAGGAAAAGATGACCTACACGGATGCCCATCTGAAAGCCGTTCTGGAACGCACAAAGGTGATTGCCTGCGTCGGGATGAGCGCGAATCCCGTGCGCCCCAGCAATTATGTGGGCCGCTACCTGGGTCTGCGTGGTTATCGGGTGATTCCGGTCAATCCGGGGCTTGCGGGCCAGTTGGTATACGGAGAGTTGGCCTATGGAACGCTGGCTGACATTCCGGCGGAGGCTGAGGTTGACATGGTTGATATCTTCCGCCGCTCCGATGCGGTGCCCGCGATTGTTGGTGAAGCAATGACGCATCTTCCGGCGCTGCGCACAGTCTGGATGCAGATTGGCGTGATGCATGCCGGTGCGCGCGACACGGCGGAGCGCGCGGGGCTTACGGTGATTGAGGATCGCTGTCCCAAGATCGAACATCAGCGCCTGTTCGGTGAATTGCGCAAAGGCGGTTTCAACACCGGGATCATTTCTTCGAAACTGTGACAGGTCGCAGGGCTGGGTTTGAGTGTTTTTGCAGAAAAGAAGGGCGCATTTACCTTTTGTTAACGCATGGATTGATGGGGAAATCGCAAGTCAGAAGCGTGCGTCTGCCCCGTGGATCAGGCGGGCACCGGTTTCGAAATAGCGGGCGCGCAGCCCGGTGAAGGTTTCGCGATAGGATCGGATCAGGGGGATCGGGAAAGCATCCGGCGACCCAAGCGCCCAATCAGCGGCAGCCTTGCCAAAGCAGGTTCCAGGGCCGATACCGCGCCCCGAGTAGCCAAAAATCGCCACGGCCCCCGGCCCTGTTTCGACCACTTTGGGCAGGTGGTCACGGGTCATGGCAATGCGCCCGTGCCATTCGTGTTCGAATGGGTGATCGCGTAGATGGGGAAACAGCGCGGCGAATTTGCGCCGCGCCCAGCCCTGATGCAACGCGTTGCCGAACCCGCTCAGCCGCCCGATGGCCCCGATCAGCAGGCGACCGGCAGCATCACGCCGGAAGGCGGTCATCACCCGGCCGGTGTCCCAGCAACCTTCTCGACCCTCAAGAAGCGGAATATCCGCAGGAAGGGGGGCGGTTGCGCAGTGGAAGAAGTGGACATTGGTAAAACGGGCAGGGGGGGCGTGTATGGGGTAGGCATTGGTGGCCTCGATCAACCTGTCGGCGCAGAGGCTGCCTTTGGCCGTTTGGATGCGCCAGCCGCTATTCTGACGTGTCCAGTCCAGCGCCGCCGTTTGTTCATGGATCGTGGCCCCGGCCTTTTGCGCGGCCCGGGCCAGCCCGCGCGCGTATGACAGCGGCTGGATTGTGCCGGCGCGGTGGTCAAGCAAAGCGGCACGGTAGGTTTTGGTTCCCGTGCGTGATGCGGTTTCCTGCGCATCCAGCAATTCTACCGGCGCGTTGCGGGATTGCTGCTGCCTCAAGCGGTTTTCAAGGTCGCGCAGCCCGATGCGTCCCGCCGCGCAGTGGAGCGTGCCGTTCCTGGTTGCTTCGCAATCTATCCCGTGGGTCTCGATCAGATCAAAAACCAGCGCCGGGGCATCTGCCAGCGCCGCGTTGAGCCGTGCCCCTGCCGATTGGCCCAGGATCTGCTCCACCTCATCGGGTGGTGTCCAAAGCCCGGCATTGACCAGCCCTGCATTGCGTCCTGATCCGCCATGGCCAATGGTTTCTGCCTCAAGCACAGCGACGCTTGCGCCGCGTTCCGCAAGGTGCAGCGCCGCAGACAGGCCAGTAAACCCAGCGCCGACAATGGCGACATCGGCTGTCGTTTCGCCCATCAAGGGGCGGGTTTCGGGGGCGTTACGCGCCGTTGATTGCCAGAGGTTTTTCATAGTGCCACAGTGAACGATATTGTGGCCGACGCCAAATGAGGAATCGTTTCACACCCATGTATTCCACGTGAAAAAACCGCCCGAGGGCGGTTTTCATGATCCCGAAATGGGAGTTTTTGGAGCGGGCGATGAGATTCGAACTCACGACCCTAACCTTGGCAAGGTTATGCTCTACCCCTGAGCTACGCCCGCATCCTTGGGTGAGGCGTCAGATATAAACTCTGGCCTCAGCCTGCAAGTGGAAAATGCACCTCAGCGTGAAATTTTCACCCGAGCGCAAGCCAGAGGTTCGCTACGATCCCCGATGCAATCATCCCGGCAGTCAGATACATGCCGAGCCGCCGCAGCGGCACGATCTGCGGTGTATGGCCAAGCCCCCAGGCATGGAGGATGCGCCCACCCAAAAGGGTCAGTCCCAGAATATGCAGAAACCAGCCCGGCGCCCCCTGTAATTCGATCAGCAGAAGCAGGATCAGCGCCATCGGCGTATATTCCACGAAATTGGCCTGCACCCGCATCCGTTTGATTAAGGGCTTGCTATCCCCATCACCAACCGAAATCCGTTCGCCAAAACGGCCAAGCACGACGCGGATGGACAGGATCAGCAACAACGCCGCCAGCAGCGCCGCGTAGATGGGGGTGACGGTAAGGGGCATGGCGAAGGGTCCTTGTGGTTCACATGTTGTGAAGGGGTGGGCGTTCCCTACACTATATCTGCTTCATTTTGCCAAAAATACTCGGAATTCGCGCGCGGTCCCGAAGGGGCCGCGCGCAGGGCGACGCGCGATAGCGCGGCGCAACCCTAGTCCAGTTCGATCAGCAAATCCTTTGCGTCAATCTGCCCGCCGGGGTGCACATGCACGGCTTTCACAACCGCGTTGCGTTCCGCGTGAATACCGGTTTCCATCTTCATGGCTTCGATGGTCAGCAGCAGATCCCCTTCCTGAACCTCCTGCCCGGCCTGAACGGCGACGGAGGCGACAACACCCGGCATCGGCGCGCCGATATGGCTGGCGTTTCCAGCCTCTGCCTTTGGCCGTTGCACGGTTCCGGCTGCCACCAACCGATTTGCAACCCGGATCACGCGCGGCTGGCCATTGAGTTCAAAAAAGACTTTGACCTCGCCATTCTCATCGGTTTCGCCAAGTGCCTGCAGGCGGATTTCCAGCGTTTTGCCGGGGTCGATTTCTGCGGTGATTTCCTCGCCCGGTTCCATGCCGTAAAAGAAGGTCTTGGTCGGCAGGGTTCTGACCGGACCATAGCGGCGGTGGCGGCCCATATAGTCGAGGAAAACCTTGGGATACATCAGATAGCCGTTCAGATCCTCATTATCGACATCGAACCCTTCCAGCTCCTGTGACAGTTCGATCCGCGTTGCCTCCAGATCGACCGGGGCCATCCCGGCACCGGGCCGCGCGGTAGAGGGGGCTTCGCCCTTCAGCGCCTTTTTGACGATCACCTCCGGGAACCCGCCCGGCGGCTGGCCAAGATTGCCGCGCATCATGTCGATGACAGAGTCGGGAAAGGCGACATCGGTTTCGGGGCTCTCAACATCCGCGCGGGTCAGGTTCTGGCTGACCATCATCAGCGCCATGTCGCCAACAACCTTGGAGGACGGCGTGACCTTCACGATATCGCCGAACATCTGGTTCACATCGGCATAGGTCTGGGCAACCTCGTGCCAGCGGTCCTCAAGCCCCAGGCTGCGCGCCTGCGCCTTCAAATTGGTGAACTGCCCGCCGGGCATTTCATGCAGGTAAACTTCGCTCGCCGGGGCCTGAAGGCCGCTTTCAAAGGCCAGGTATTGCGCTCGCACGGCTTCCCAGTAGTTGCTGATCTCGCGCACCGCGGCAATGTTAAGCGCGCTTTCACGGTCCGAAAAGCGCAGCGCTTCGAGGATCGAACCCAGCGTCGGCTGCGAGGTGTTGCCGGAAAAACTGTCCATCGCGGCATCCACGCAGTCCACCCCGGCACGCGCTGCGGCCAGAACGGTGGCAATGGCAGCCCCTGATGTGTCATGCGTGTGGAAATGGATCGGGATGTCGACAGCGTCCTTCAGGGCGGGGACCAGCACCTCTGCGGTTGGCACTTTCATCAGCCCGGCCATGTCTTTGATGCCCAGGATATGGGCCCCTGCGTCCTCCATTTCCTTTGCCATATCAACGTAATAGGCGATGTCGTATTTGCTGCGCGCGGGATCAAGCGCATCTCCGGTATAGCATACGGTGCCTTCGCAGATCTTGCCGCTTTCAATCACCGCGTCCATTGCAACGCGCATGTTTTCGACCCAGTTGAGGCTGTCAAACACACGAAAGACGTCCACGCCGGTTTCTGCGGCCTGGGCGACAAAGGATTGCACCACATTGTCCGGGTAGTTGGTGTAGCCGACACCGTTTGAGGCGCGCAGCAGCATCTGGGTCAGGATATTGGGCATGCCCGCGCGGATGTCGCGCAGCCGCTGCCAGGGGCATTCCTGCAAGAATCGATAGGCGACATCAAATGTCGCCCCGCCCCAGCATTCGACGCTGAACAGTTGCGGCAGCTTATGCGCATAGGCGGGGGCCGCGCGGACCATATCAAGGCTGCGCATACGCGTGGCCAGCAGGCTCTGATGCCCGTCACGCATTGTCGTGTCGGTGATCAAAAGCTGTTGTTCAGCCTTCATCCAGTCGGCAACGGCCTTTGCGCCCCTGGTGTCCAGCAGGGAGCGGCTGCCGCTGGGGGGCGCATCAGTTGACACGTGCGGCACTTTCGGTGCCTTCACTTCCGCCGCTGGCCGCGCGCGGCCCTGCACCTCCGGGTGGCCGTTAACGGTGATATCCGCGACATAGGTCAGGATCTTGGTTGCCCGGTCACGGCGCTTCTTGAAGGTGAAAAGGTCCGGCGTTTCGTCGATGAACCTGGTTGTGTAGCTCATGTCAAGGAAGGTCGGGTGCTTCAGCAGGTTCTCGACAAAGGCGATATTGGTGCTGACGCCACGGATGCGGAATTCGCGCAAGGCCCGGTCCATCCGCGCAATCGCCTGTTCCGGTGTCTGGGCGTGGGCGGTCAGTTTCACCAGCAGGCTGTCATAGTAGCGCGTGATGACCCCGCCGGAATAGGCCGTGCCCCCATCCAGCCGGATGCCCATGCCCGTGGCAGAGCGATAGGCGGTGATACGCCCGTAGTCGGGGATAAAGTTGTTCTGCGGGTCCTCGGTTGTGATCCGCGTTTGCAGCGCATGACCGTTGAGGCGCACATCCTCCTGGCTGGGCTTGCCTGTCGCCTCAGCAATCGTCGCGCCCTCGGCAATGCGGATCTGCGCCTGCACAATATCGATTCCTGTGACTTCTTCGGTCACCGTATGTTCGACCTGAACGCGCGGGTTGACCTCGATGAAATAGAACTGGCCCGTGTCCATATCCATCAGGAATTCAACGGTGCCCGCGCATTCGTAATTCACATGTTTGCAGATCTTGTAGCCCAAGGCGCAGATTTCGGCGCGCTGGGCGTCGGATAAATAGGGGGCAGGGGCGCGTTCGACGACCTTCTGGTTGCGCCGCTGAACGGAACAGTCACGTTCAAACAGGTGGTACATTCCGCCGTGTGAATCGCCGAGGATCTGCACCTCCACATGACGTGCGCGCTCAATCATCTTTTCGAGGTAGCCCTCGCCATTGCCAAAGGCGGCTTCGGCCTCGCGCCGCCCTTCGAGCACCTTTTCCTCGACCTCATCCTCGCCCGCGATGGGGCGCATCCCGCGCCCTCCGCCGCCCCAGGACGCTTTCAGCATCAGCGGGTAGCCAATTTCTGCGGCCTCCCGCTTGATTGCGGCCATATCGTCGCCCAGCACTTCGGTCGCCGGGATCACGGGCACACCCGCCTCAATCGCCACGCGCCGCGCCGATGCCTTGTCGCCAAGCGCGCGCATCGTCTCCGCCTTTGGGCCGATGAAAGTAATGCCGTTGGCCGCGCAGGCATCAACGAAATCCGGGTTTTCACTCAGCAGACCATAACCGGGGTGGATCGCATCCGCACCGGACATCTTGGCCACGCGAATGATTTCCTCAATCGACAGATAGGCGGCCACCGGCCCCATGCCTTCGCCGATCCGGTATGCCTCATCCGCCTTGAAACGGTGCAGGCCCAGCTTGTCCTCCTCGGCAAAGACGGCGACGGTTTTCTTGCCCAGCTCATTGGCGGCCCGCATGATGCGGATGGCAATTTCACCACGATTTGCGATGAGGATTTTCTGGAATTCAGGCACGCGCGCTCCCCTTTTTGCTGCAGATGCATTTTGCAGTTGCAGCATTAGTAGCCGTTACACCGCCGTTACGTAAAGAGGTAAGGCATCAACCCGCCAACAGCCGTGCCCCAAGGTCGCGCAGGCGGCGCGCGCCGATCTGGCCCATATTGGCCATCATATCTTCGCGTAGAATATCGACGACATGCTGTGCGCCACGCGCACCGAAGGCGGCAAGCCCGTGATGAAAAGCGCGCCCGAGCATGACGAAATCCGCACCCATTGCCAGCGCCCGCATAATATCAAGCCCGCCTTCGATCCCGCCGTCATAGATCAGTGGAAAGCTGTCACCAGCGGCCGCCCGCACCGCGTGCAAACCGTCCAGTGACGCCGGGGCACCGTCAAATTGTCGCCCGCCATGGTTGCTGACCCAGATCGCATCGACCCCTTCGGTAATGAGCCGGGACGCCTGATCGCCCGCCAGCACCCCTTTGACGATAAGTGGCCCGTCCCATAGGTCGCGCAGATGGGCCAGATCGTCCCAATCCGGCGCAGCGCGCAGTTGATAGCCGATATGTTCCGTCACCCCATGCGTCCGCGCCGTATCCGCGTAGCTTTCAAGCGTTCTGAGGTGCGGAATGCCATGGCGGATGGTGCCAACCGCCCAGGTTGGCCGGATCGCCGCCTGATAAAGGTGTTTTGGCGTGATTTTCATCGGCACCTGCAACCCGGCGCGGCGTTGCCGTTCCCGGCGCGAGGCAACCGGCACATCCGCGGTCAGCACCAGCGTGTGAAACCCAGCGGTTTTTGCCCTCTTGAGCAGGTCTTTCAGAATGCCTTTGTCCTTGGGTGGATAAAGCTGAAACCACCCCTGTGCCCCGGCGAGGGGACCAACGGTTTCCGGCGTCTGTGCGGCGACGGTGGACAGGCAATAGGGAATACCCGCCGTCGCCCCAAGCCGGGCGAGGTGGCATTCTGCATTGGGCCAGATCAGACCGGACATGCCAATCGGCGCAATGCCAAAGGGCAGCGGGTAGTCGCGCCCCAGAAATGTGGTCGTCAGATCAACGTCAAATGCCCCTTCCAGAATTGCTGGCCGGAACAGCACCTGATCCAGGGCGACGCGGCTTCGCGCCTTCGCCGCATCCACCCCGGTACCGCTGTCGAGGAATTCCCAGACGAACCTCGGCACGCGCCGCCGCGCACGGCGCGCAAGATCGGAAAGGGCAGGGTGGGTGGTGGCGAGCGTCATATGCTCTTCTTAGGGAATTGGGCGCAGAAGGCGAAGCATTTTCCACACGCCCGGAATCAAGGTGCGCAGCACCGCCGGGCAAGCGCCCGTCCGCCCCAATGGGCGGGCGCTTTGGCACCCTGTGGGTGAGCACAGAAGTCGTTCGGGTGGGTGAAATAAAGCGCACGGCACAGAGTTCATTGCGCCCACCGCGGACGGGTACGCGCCCTGGGAGGCGGGATGCAGAACATTCCCGGAACACATCTTTAACTTTCTATTCAACCCCGTTAATCTCTCTTCCCATGAGCAGTTTTGACGAAAACGAAGCCT
>CAYTUW010000003.1:0-44321 GCA_964441435.1 uncultured Rhodobacterales bacterium | reverse complement strand
CTGAATACCGGGGTCCGCACAGGCCCAGGCGGCATGGCCGATCTGTTCCCACAGCTCGCGCGCTTTCAACGTCTTTTCGACCTTGCCATCGGTGCGGCGGATGAGTTCCCAATCGGCGTCCTCTTTCACGGCCTTCAGGAAGGCATCTGTGACACGGATCGAGTTGTTGGAGTTCTGTCCCGATACCGTGGCGTAAGCGTCGCTGTCCCAATCCGTGTTATAGGTCGGGAATTCAATCGAGTCGTATCCCTGGCGGGCATAATCCAGAACGCGTTTAATGTAAGCCTCTGGAATGGCAGATTTTTTGCCTGCGCGGATTGCTGCCTTCAGGGTCTCGTTGACCTTGGGGTCATAGGCATCATCTTCTTTGCCATCCCAGGATTTGATCGCCGCAAAAATTTCATTGAGATGGCGTTCATGCAGTTTGGACCCGGCCACGATGGAGGCAACCTTCTGTTCCTCCAGCACCTTCCAGTTGATGAATTCCTCGATATCCGGGTGATCCGCATCGACAATCACCATCTTGGCCGCGCGGCGTGTGGTGCCGCCGGATTTGATCGCGCCCGCCGCACGATCCCCGATCTTGAGGAACCCCATCAGGCCCGAAGATTTGCCACCGCCTGACAGTGGCTCTTCGGCCGCACGCAGGGAAGAGAAGTTCGTGCCCGTGCCGGAACCGTATTTGAACAGCCGCGCCTCGCGCACCCAGAGGTCCATGATGCCCCCATCGCTGACCAGGTCATCTTTGATCGACTGGATGAAGCAGGCGTGTGGCTGGGGATGTTCATAGGCGGAGCCCGAGCGCGTCAGCTTGCCGCTTTTGTAATCGACATAGTAGTGGCCCTGTCCCGGTCCGTCGATTCCGTAAGCCCAGTGCAGCCCGGTGTTAAACCACTGTGGGGAGTTCGGCGCCGCGCGTTGCGTCGCCAACATGTAGCGCATCTCGTCGTAATAAGCGCGCGCGTCGGATTCCTTGGTGAAATAGCCGCCCTTCCAGCCCCAATAGGCCCAGGCACCCGCGAGGCGGTCAAAAACCTGCTTGGCAGATGTTTCGCCGCCAATGCGTTCCTCTTCCGGCAATTTTTCCAATGCCGCTTCATCAGCGACGGAGCGCCACAGGAATTCGGGCACGTCCTTTTCGCGCTTTTTCCTGAGCGCGGCAGGGACACCGGCCTTACGGAAATATTTCTGCGCGATTACATCAGAGGCAACCTGCGACCAGCTGGCCGGCACCTCCACATCATCCAGACGAAACACGATGGTTCCGTCGGGGTTCCGAATTTCAGATGACGTCTTTGTAAACTCAAGCGCGGCATAGGCATCTTTTCCGGCTTCAGTAAACTTGCGTTCAATTTTCATTTTCGCTGCCTCGTGTGCGGTCTTTTAACTTCCCCGGCCTTCGGACATTCGTTGATGCCCAAAACCACTTCCAATGCGGAGCGACATGTCGCCGGGGAAAGCTAACCCGCTGCCGGACATGAAAGATGTCCAGCCTTAATCCACCCCAGAAACGGAAGCGGTTGTTCTTAAGAGGTCTGTCCCAGGCCGTCGTTGTCGCCACTATATGTTGTGGCGTATCCTCCGGCCAATACAACCTGACGTATTGCCACCCATATCGTCAACGCAAATTTTGAACTTTTCGCCAAAACTTTTTGTTGACGCTCCGAATGGTTTGTGAAGCCCGCCCATGCTCCATGATTCACATTTGTGAACGCATTTCGATTTATTGTTGGACCCGGCGGGTTTATGCCGATCTTCTTATCCATCGGCTCAATTATGACAGGTTCCGGGCGCAGCGGCCACGACATGGCATTCCTGCCACAGGCTATCTTCTCAATGTGGTGAATGGTCGGGACGGCAAGATTCGAACTTGCGACCTACGGTACCCAAAACCGTCGCGCTACCAGGCTGCGCTACGCCCCGAACGGCGCCTCTCTACACATTGGTGAAGCGGATGAAAAGAGAAAGATTCAGCGGCAGGGCCAAGCGGCGGTCTCAGCATCGAAATGATTGTGGCGAAGCACTGCCCCCACTTCGATTCCCAACTCCGCCGCCCGGCCCCCCGGAATTTCCAGCACGGCCGTAACACCTGGACCGCCATCAATCGTTGTCAGGTCTTCCGGCACCGCATTCGGGTGCACCAGCGTCAGCGTTCCAGTGCTGTCAAAAAATAATATGTCGAGCGGAATATAAGTGTTCTTCATCCAGAAGGTCGCGTGATGTGGCTGAGGATAAAGAAACAGCATGCCATTATCTGGTGCCAGCGCGGTGCGGAACATCAAGCCGCGGCTTCGTTCCTGCGGTGTTTCTGCGCGCTCAACGCGGAAAATGTGGTACCCGAAATCACCACGCAGCGGAGCAAGCGTTGGCGAACAGCCCGCATTGGCCAATCCCACAAACAGGAGGAACCAACCACCAACCATCACAAGCAGGCGCATCACTCCGTATCTTTGTTGAGTGATGCTTCCCAACTCTGCACTTCGGCTGCCAACAGACCGCGCCGCCCCTGTGCGATGCGTAGGCAGATCGCTTCGCCGGATTGCAGTTCAGCCAGTCCCGAACGACGCAGCATGTCGATATGAACAAAGACATCATCCGAACGACCAAAAACATTCGCAAAGCCAAAGCCCTTGGATTTATCGAACCACTTAACGCGGGCGGGTTCCAGCGGCCCAACCTCCAAAGTGCCGTTTTCATTCGCAATCTCATCCAAGATGAAATCGGTCTGGTCGTTTGGCTGTGGTGTCACACGGATAACCTCAACCGCCTGAACACCACGTTCGGTTTCCTGCACCAACACTTCTATTTCTGCACCATCGGCGACAGAGCTTTGCCCAAAATTCCGCAACACATTGGCGTGCAGCAGGATATCAGGGCCACCACTGTCGGCGAGCACAAAGCCAAACCCCTTGGTCGGATCAAACCATTTAACCCGGCCGATTACGACCTGTGCATCCAAATCTTGTTCTGTCATACCCGCAACGCTTCCCTGATCACTGATCACGTCACCACCACCTGCGTGGTTTGTGAGATAGGCGCGGCCCAGATTCAAGGCAAAAATTCATTATATACAGCATTTTGCATTTCACGACACGTGAAATTCAGGGGTTCAGCCGTTGAATCTTCCACGTCTCTCCTATGTTGTTACGCCGCCAGCGGAACCGATCATGCAATCGGAAGTTACCATCGGCCCAAAATTCAAACTCGAGTGGGCGTAGTCGAAACCCGCCCCAAAACGGCGGTCGTGAGGGTGACACTCCATGGAGCGCGGTCACCCTTGCGACTTCTGCCAACAACTCCGAGCGGCTCGCCAGGGGCTGAGACTGCCGCGAGGCCCAGGCCCCAAGCCGACTTTTGAGCGGCCGCGAAGCGTAGTAGGCATCAGCCTTTGCTGCCTCCAGTTCTTCAACAATTCCACGCACCCGAACCTGCCGTCGCAGTGATTTCCAGTGCATCACAAAGGCCGCTTTGCCGTTCGCCTTTAATTCCTGAGCCTTCACGCTACCAAAATTTGTGAAAAATAGGAAGGCATCCGGCTCGATTTCCTTCATGAGAACGGTGCGCACATTCGGCAGGCCATCGTCATCAACCGTAGCCAGCGCTATCGCATTAGCGTCACTGGGTTCTGTCGCCTCAGCCTCTTTGAGCCAGCGCTCCGTAATCACAAAGGGATCTTCCCCCGCAAATATTCCATTTCGCTCAATCAAACTCCTACCTCCGGAACCGAACCACACAGTTTAGTTAGATAGTCTGTTTCAAGACCCTTTGCCAGATCAGTCAACAGCAAATGCATTCACCGCAGGGTTGAAGCAATTTCTTCAATCGCCTAAAGGTCAGTTCTTAACAAGAACGCATCACGAGGGGCACAGGATGTCAGCCGGACTATTGCAGGGGAAACGCGGCCTGATCATGGGGCTGGCAAACGATAAGTCGATCGCCTGGGGAATTGCGCAGGCCTGCGCCGCACAAGGGGCGGAACTGGCGTTCACATACCTGGGGGATGCATTCAAGAAACGGGTTGCGCCACTGGCGGATTCACTTGGTGTGGATGTGCTGATTGATTGCGACGTCTCTGACGCTGGATCCATAGATGCCGCATTTGCTGAAATCGAAAAGCGTTGGGGCAAAATCGACTTTCTTGTTCATGCCATTGGGTTTTCTGACAAGAATGAACTGCGCGGTCGCTACGTCGACACAAGCCCCGAAAATTTCCGCATGACGATGGACGTTTCTGTTTATTCCTTTACTGCTGTCGCCAACCGTGCCGAAAAACTGATGACCGATGGCGGCTCCATGATCACGCTGACCTACTACGGCGCGGAACAGGTCATGCCACATTACAACGTAATGGGCGTAGCCAAGGCCGCACTTGAGGCGAGCGTCAAATACCTTGCCGAAGACCTGGGCAAAGACAATATCCGTGTCAATGCGATTTCCGCCGGGCCAATCAAGACGCTTGCGGCCTCCGGCATCGGGGATTTCCGTTATATCCTGAAATGGAATGAACTGAACTCTCCTCTTCGCCGAAACATAACGCAGGAAGAGGTGGGAAAAACAGCGGTTTACCTGTTGTCGGACCTTGGCTCCGGTGTGACCGGTGAAAACCTGCATGTTGACGGCGGGTATCATGTGGTCGGCATGAAGGCCGTGGATGCGCCCGATATTGATGCAGTTGTCGGGAGAAAATAGAATGACGGAGCGTCTGCCGCACGAAAAGGGGTTTCACGTCAGTTGGGATCAGATTCACCGCGATGCGCGTGCGCTGGCCTGGCGGCTTGACGGGCAAGGGCCTGATGACGGGGCCTGGCGCGCGGTCGTTGCGATCACGCGTGGTGGCATGGCCCCGGCCATGATTGTGGCGCGCGAACTCGACATCCGAACCGTGGATACGATCAGCGTCAAATCCTACCATTCCGGCGGCGGCGCAGCAGACCAGCGCCGCGATGCCGAAGTCCTGAAAAGCCCCGATACAGCGCTTATGGGGGATGGGACCGGGATTCTGATTGTCGATGATCTGGTCGATACCGGCAAAACGCTTGAGTTGGTTCGCGCCCTTTATCCCAAGGCGCATTTCGCCACGGTTTACGCCAAACCGCTTGGCGAAGCGCAGGTTGAAACCTTCATCACCGGCGTCAGCCAGGACACCTGGATTTTCTTTCCCTGGGATATGGCCCTGCAATATGTGGAACCTTATCGCGGCACGGACTGACAAGTGATACGCCCGCTTAACCCGGACATGGCTGGCACCGATTCCCCCCCGGTGATGGAGGCACGGCGCTGGCTTGACGGCGTGGATTTTCCTGCTGACCGCCCCCTGATCAACGTCAGTCAGGCAGCACCGGTCGCCCCGCCGCCAATGCCGCTGCGCCAGGCCATTGCCGACGCCGCGCTTCATCAACCGCAGGCCCATCTTTATGGTCCGGTTCTTGGCCTGCCCGACCTGCGGGCCGAACTCGCCGGGATGTGGTCCGCGGCCTATGGCGGGGATATTGGCCACGATCAGGTCGCCATTACATCAGGGTGCAATCAGGCCTTTGCGGCCATGCTTGCCATCTTGGCAACCAAAGGGGATGAGGTAATCATCCCAACCCCCTGGTATTTCAATCATAAGATGTGGTGTGACATGCAAGGCGTTACAGTGCAGCCATTGCCGACGGATGACACGCTACTTCCCGACCCGGAACAGGCCGCTACCCTGATAAATAGCCGGACACGGGCCATTGCACTGGTCAGCCCGAACAATCCCGGTGGCGTTGAATATCCGCAGGATCTGATACGGGCCTTTCTAAGGCTTTGCCGCATCCACGGCATTGCCCTGCTGCTTGATGAAACCTACCGCGACTTTGATAGCCGCACCGGTGCGCCACATGATCTGTTTCAGGATCCTGACTGGGCCGATACGCTGATCCACCTTTATTCCTTTTCCAAAGCCTATCGGCTGACCGGGCATCGGGTCGGCGCGGCCGTTGCATCACACGCCCGCCTGACCGAAGCCGAGAAATTCCTGGATACCGTGGCCATCTGCCCCAACCAGCTTGGCCAGGTCGCAGCACTTTGGGGCATGCGAAACCTGTCAGAATGGCTGGCAGGGGAACGTGCCGAAATCCTGCGGCGGCGTGACGCGATGCAGCAGGCGTTTGCCACCCTGCCCGGCTGGCGGCTCAAGGGGTGTGGTGCCTATTTTGCATATGTGGCACATCCCTTTGAAACAGACTCGGACAGGCTTGCTCAGGACCTGGTGCGCACCGCAGGAATCCTGTTGTTACCCGGCACAATGTTCCGCCCCGCAGGCGACCCGAAAGCCGCAGAAGAAGCCCGCATAGCATTCGCCAATATCGACAGCGATGGTATTGCGGAACTGGCCCGGCGCCTCGCCGCACTCTGAGCCCTTGCCCCGCCACGATCAAAGGTCTAACAAACGCTGAACAATAACGCAGCGGAGTACCCCATGGCGAATAAATCAGGTTCCTTCTCCAAAGGTGTCGTCTGGATAATCCTGTTGCTGTTGATCGTTGGGCTTGGTGGCTTTGGCATTTCTAACTTCGGCGGCTCTGCCCAATCGGTAGGCAGCGTTGGTGATCGTGAGATCAGCGCAAACGACTATTTTCGTGGTGTTCAGCAGGAAATCCGCGCGATGAGTGCCCAAACCGGGCAAACCCTTTCGTTCGAGCAGGCAAACCAGTTCTCACAGTTCGCCTTTGGTGCACCGCTTACAGATCGGGTGCTGACGCAGTTGATCACCACAGCAGCCCTTGACGGGGAAGTTGACCGGATTGGATTGTCGATTGGCGATGAGCAGCTTAGGGATCGGTTGGTAAACAACCCGGCATTTCAGGGGCTTGACGGTGCCTTTGATCGCGAAACCTACCGGAACGCGCTGCGCCAGATCGGCCTGAACGAACGGGATTATGAAACCAGCATCCGGGAAGACAACGCGCGTGGCATGTTGCAGGCCGCTGTCATCGGCGGCCTTGTGATGCCATCGCAGATGGTGGACAGCTTTGTCAGCTATCATGGGCAACGCAGAAACTTCTCCGTCATACATCGCTCTGCGGAAGATCTTTCAGTGCAGCCGCCCGCCCCGACCGAGGCAGAACTTTTAGCCTATTACGAAAACAACCCCGCGCCCTATACGGCGCCCCCGGTCAAAAGTATCACCTTTGCCTGGATCACACCCGATATGCTGCTTGATACGATTGAGGTCGATGAAGAAACCCTCCGGTCGCTATACGAAGAACGCAGCGCTGAGTTCAACAGCCCCGAACGACGCCTGGTCGAGCGGCTTGTCTTTTCCGACATGGAAACCGCCAGCGACGCCGCCGAACGGCTGACCGCAGGGGCAACAGATTTTGACGCGCTCGTGGCCGAACGCGGCCTGACACTGGATGATATCGACATGGGCGATGTTTCCATTGACGAGCTTGCAGTGGGTGCCGCCGCCGCTGTGTTCACATTGGAAGGCCCCGGAATCACAGATGTCGTGCAAAGCGCGCTTGGCCCCGCGCTGTTCCGGGTGAATGCTGTCCTTGATTCCCAGACTATCCCGTTTGAGGACGCGCGCGCAGACCTCCTTGACGAACACGCCCGCGACCGCGCGCGCCGGGTAGTCGATGGCATGGCTGAAGAGGTCGATAATCTCTTGGTGGGGGGCGCTACGCTTGAAGAACTCGCCGCCGAAACCGAGCTGGAACTTGGCCAGATCGAATGGTCAGAAGGGCTCGACCAGGGGATTGCAGGTTACGATGATTTCCGCCGAATCGCCCGTGCAGTTGATGCCGAAGATTTCCCCGAGTTGGCGACGCTCGACGACGGTGGCCTGTTTGCCCTCCGGCTTGACGAAACGCGCGATGAAAGATTGAAACCCTTTGACGAGGTGCGCGAAACCGTCACCGAAGACTGGACCAAACAGGAAATTCAAAATCTTCTGCTTGAACAGGCAGATGCGCTTGCCGACCAGCTCAGGCTGGGGGTCACAGCGGATGAACTGGGATTGTCCGCCGAAACATTTGTTGATCAGACCCGCGACCTATTCATTGAAGGGGTTCCGCGTGCCTTTATTGCGGAACTCTTTGCTGCCGCCGAAGGGGAGGTGCGGGTCTTTGATGCAGGAGATGCCGTTCTGATCGGACAACTTGCAGCCGTCATGCCCCCGGATATGGAAAACGAGGACACCCGCGCCCTACAGACCGCCCTTACCGATGACCTTGACCAGGGGCTGGCGCAGGACATTTTCATCGCTTTTGCGCGGGACGCCGAGGCACGGGCCGGTCTGGCACTGAACCAGGCAGCTTTGAATGCAGTTCACGCGCAAATTCCCTGATCGCCATGGCACTCACCCCGGATTTCGCTACTTTTGAGGCCGGCTATAATGCCGGTCGCAATCAGGTCGTCTATGCACGGCTGGCAGCGGACCTCGACACACCTGTCAGCGTGATGCTGAAGCTTGCGGGTGCACGGCGTGACAGCTTCATGCTCGAAAGCGTGACCGGAGGGGAACTGCGCGGGCGCTATTCGATCGTCGGCATGAAACCAGATCTGATCTGGCGGTGTCGGGGGAAAACTTCAGAAATAAACCGTCAGGCACGTTACGATGCTGATGCGTATGAACCGCTTGCCGGTGATCCGCTTGACTCTCTGCGCGCCCTGATCGCCGAAAGCCACATCGACACGCCCGACGATCTGCCGGCGGCGGCGGCGGGACTGTTTGGTTATCTCGGCTACGACATGATCCGACTGGTGGAAGAGCTGCCTGGTGTAAACCCCGATCCACTTGGCCTGCCCGATGCCCAGATGATGCGCCCATCGGTTGTTGCAGTGCTTGACGGGGTAAAGGGTGACGTGATCGTCGTATCGCCAGCCTGGGCGGGATCCGGCCTTTCGGCGCGTGCGGCCTATGCCCAGGCCGGTGAGCGGGTGATGGATGCTGTGCGCGATCTTGAACGCAGCGCCGTTGGCGAAAGCCGTGATCTGGGTGGTGGGGCGAAACTCGGGCCTCTGACCTCCAATTTCACACATGAAGGCTACAAAGCTGCGGTCGAAAAGGCCAAAGACTATATTCGAGCTGGGGATATTTTTCAGGTGGTTCCGGCCCAGCGCTGGACACAGGATTTCCCGCTGCCGCCCTTCGCGCTCTATCGCGCTTTACGGCGAACAAACCCGTCACCATTCATGTTCTTTTTCAACTTCGGCGGCTTTCAGGTCGTCGGTGCAAGCCCGGAAATACTGGTGCGGGTCTTTGGCAAAGAGGTCACGATCCGCCCGATTGCCGGCACCCGCCCCCGCGGCACCACACCGGAAGAAGACAAAGCGCTGGAGGCTGATCTTCTGGCCGATAAGAAGGAGCTTGCCGAACATCTGATGCTGCTTGACCTCGGGCGCAATGATGTGGGCCGCGTGGCGAAAATTGGAACGGTGCGCCCTACAGAGGAATTCATAGTCGAACGCTATAGCCACGTGATGCATATCGTTTCAAACGTGGTTGGCGAACTTGCCGAAGGTCAGGATGCGCTATCGGCCTTTTTCGCCGGGATGCCGGCCGGCACTGTTAGCGGCGCACCCAAAGTCCGGGCGATGGAAATCATTGATGAGCTGGAACCGGAAAAGCGCGGTGTCTACGGCGGTGGCTGTGGCTACTTTGCGGCCAATGGTGACATGGATATGTGTATTGCCCTGCGCACCGCTGTGCTACAGGATGAAAAACTCTATATCCAGGCCGGCGGTGGTGTTGTCTATGACAGCGATCCGGAGGCAGAGTTTCAGGAAACCGTCAACAAATCCAAGGCCATCCGCAAGGCAGCAGAGGAAGCAGGCCGGTTCACCGGGCGCAGCAACAACTGAACCCCCGTTCATCAGCCCCTTACGGGCCTTCTTCGCGATGAAAGCCCGAAGAGGGCTTGAAGAGCGTTACCGATAAGCGCCCGGGGCTTTTCGAAGCTCTGGCCACTGGGTCGGACAATGCCCCCAGATCACAAAGGCATCGCGCGCCTTTGCCAGCGCCATCAGCCGCGCGGCACTCTCGGCCCCCTGCGCTGCATCCCAGCTTCCCTCATAGCCCTCTTCCGGTTCAGAGGGGCGCGAAATCGCATCCCCTGTCAGGACAACAGCCCCGGTTTCAGGCAAATCAAACGACAGGGCAAGCTGTCCGGGCGCATGCCCCGGCACGTGGAGAACGGTCAAACCCGGCGCAATCTCCATATCCTGATCAATCAGCAGATATTCCCTGTCCGGCCAGTCGATCGGTTGAACACCGCCCCAATAGAGCGGTTTCTCAAGTGCGCGTTCGGCTGCCGAAATCAGAACCGGGACACCCGGAAAATCAGCAATACCGCCGACATGGTCGATATGGGTATGCGTCATAATCAGAAGGTCAATGTCGCTGGCCGCAAGACCGATCCGGGCCAGTTGCGCACCTGGCATGTTCTCTGGCCCAAGTTCGAGCACTCGACCAAAGGCACCAAGGTTGTCTTCCTCGCTCGCCACCTCGAAATCAACTGCATACTTTGCCGGGAACCCGGTATCGACAAGGATCCGCTCACCCATATCAGTTTCAATCAGAAAGCCGACAATCCCTATTATCCGGCCATTTGAATGGACCTGAAACAAGCCGAAATCGAACACAAAAAGTGCCTTTGCGCGCCCCTTCAACCTGTCGCTCAACATCCAGTTTCGCTGCATTTTCCGCCCTATTCCCGGCATGGAATTTCCATCAAGGAGGCACGAATCTTTGCCCAAATGCAAGCAGACCGCGCGTCAGGAAACGGCTGGGAGGATCGCGCCGACTTTTGGTGAAAGGAGCAACTGATGGCCAGTCAACAACCAGCATCAAAAAAACCCAAGGAACCCACCCCGCCCGCGCCTGCACAAAAGGCGGCGACTGCGGAAAAACCGGTTCGTTTCAATGATTGGGCCGCGATCTGATATTGCCCTTCCTTCGGTGAACGCTAGTCTGAGAGGCGATGCCAGCGCCTGTTTCCTCCATCCTGAATCTTGGTCCTGCCATGGATGCAGCCTGCGCCCGTGCGGGCATTCACTCCGCCGAAGAGCTGCGCGGCCTCGGCGCGGATGAAACCTATAGGCGGCTGTTGCAAAGTGGCGCAAAACCCCATTTCATCGGCTATTATGTGCTCGTGATGGGACTACAAGGTCGGCCATGGAATGACTGTAAGGGCAAGGAAAAACAGGCGCTGCGTGCGCGCTTTGATCAGATCAAAGCACAGGCCTATGACACGGAACGCAGCGCCTTTGAACATATGATGAATGCAATCGGTGTGGTCGACCGCAAACAGGAATGAGATGGGGAAAATTGCTGCCGTAACCGGGGCTGCTGGCGGAATGGGGCGCATGATCGTGGCGGCGCTTGGTGGTAATGGCTTTCAGGTCTACGGGCTCGATATCGACACAGACGGGCTAACACCATCCCCCAAGCAGGTTTCACCCCCTGCCCTGTCGACCTGACCGATGCAGAAGCCGTCAAAGCTATCTTTGCCCGGAACAAATCGCCGGCTGGGTTGCCTTCCTTACCTCCCCGCCTGGGGATGTCGCCAGTGGCAATTTCATCATCCTGAACCAGGGCCGAGATGTCCGGCAAGCGTCAAATTGAGTGCTATTGTAGAAAAGCAGGTGCGTTAAGAAGGGTTAACCAGCCGCAGTATGTCCATAAATGCGAAATAGAAAAGCCGCCCGAAGGCGGCCTTTCAGAACAGATGTTCGCCTGGGTTAACCAACCAGCTCCAGCCCGGAGAAGAAATAGGCGATCTCCACCGCAGCGGTTTCCGGTGCGTCGGACCCATGGACGGAATTTTCACCAATCGACAGGGCAAACTCCTTGCGGATAGTCCCTTCGTCGGCTTCGGCGGGGTTGGTTGCGCCCATGACTTCGCGGTTTTTGGCAATCGCGTTGTCACCCTCCAGAACCTGCACGACGATTGGCTCGGAACTCATGAATTCGCAAAGTTCGTCGTAAAAGGGGCGCTCCTTGTGCACCTCGTAAAAGACCCCGGCCTGAGCTTTGGTCAGGTGGATACGTTTTTGAGCGACGATGCGCAGGCCTGCGGCCTCAAGTTTGGCGCAGATCGCGCCGGTGAGGTTGCGTTTGGTTGCATCGGGTTTCACGATGGAGAAGGTGCGTTCAAGGGCCATTTCACTTAGTTCCCATATCAAGGTTTTGCTTTGGCGCCCCCCTAGCATGGGGTCCGGCGATTGAAAAGCCGTGATTGACCTTGCCCGCGCCCTGCGGCAAACCGCCTGTCATGTTGAGGATCGACAATATCACCTATTCCGTTGCCGGGCGGCCCTTGATCGAAGGGGCCTCTGCCACGATACCCACGGGTCACAAGGTTGGGCTGGTCGGGCGTAACGGCACGGGCAAGACGACGCTGTTTCGCCTGATCCGGGGGGAGCTGGCACTTGAAACCGGGGACATTACCCTGCCGACCCGCGCCCGCATTGGCGGCGTCAGCCAGGAAGTCCCGTCAAATAATGTCAGCCTGATCAACACCGTCCTTGCCGCTGACACCGAACGCAGCGCGCTGATGGCTGAGGCCGAAACCGCAGAGGACCCTGCGCGTATTGCCGAAATCCAGACCCGGCTAGCCGATATTGACGCGTGGTCAGCCGAAGCACGCGCCAGTGCGATCCTGCGCGGCCTGGGGTTTGACAAGGATGAACAGCTGCGGCCCTGTTCGGATTTTTCCGGCGGCTGGCGGATGCGGGTTGCCCTGGCGGCGGTGCTGTTTTCCGCACCTGATCTGCTGTTGCTGGATGAACCGACGAACTACCTTGATCTGGAAGGCGCGCTCTGGCTTGAACATTACCTGGCGCGCTACCCCCATACTGTCATCATCGTCAGCCACGACCGCGCGTTGTTGAATCGCGCGGTCGGGGCGATCCTGCATCTGGAGGATCGCAAACTCACGCTTTATCAGGGCAACTACGATACATTCGCCGAAACCCGCGCGGCACGCCTTGCGGTGGCAGAGGCAGAAAACCGCAAGATGGACGCCCGCCGGGCGCATCTGCAAAGTTTTGTTGACCGCTTCCGCTACAAGGCGTCAAAGGCGGTGCAGGCACAAAGCCGCCTGAAGATGATCGAACGGCTGAAACCGATTACCACCCCGCAGGAAGCGGCGCTGAAACGGTTTTCCTTCCCTGAGCCGGAGGAGCTTTCCCCGCCCATTATCGCACTTGAAAACGCTTCTGTCGGCTATGATGGCCCGGCGATTCTATCCCGGCTGAACCTACGGATTGATCAGGATGACCGGATCGCCCTTCTTGGTAAAAACGGCGAAGGAAAATCCACCCTTTCCAAACTCTTGTCAGACCGCCTTAAGGTGATGGATGGCCGGATTACCCGGTCCGGCAAGCTGCGGATCGGATATTTCGCCCAGCATCAGGTTGACGAACTCCACCTTGATGAAACGCCTATTGATCACATTCGCCGTCTGCGCCCGGATGAGCTGCCAAGCAAGCTGCGCGCCCGTCTCGGTGGCTTTGGCATTGGGGCGGAGCAAGCTGAAACCGAGGTCGGGCGCCTGTCCGGCGGGCAGAAGGCGCGGCTTTCGCTGATGCTGGCCACGCTGGATGCACCACATCTTCTGATCCTGGATGAGCCGACCAACCATCTGGATATCGAAAGCCGCGAGGCGCTGGTTGAAGCCCTGACCGCCTATAGCGGGGCGGTAATCCTCGTCAGCCACGACATGCACCTGCTGGGCCTCGTCGCGGATCGGCTGTGGCTGGTGTCGGATGGCACCGTGACACCTTACGAGGAAGATCTGGAAGCTTACCGGAAATTCCTGCTGACCCGTGACGCGCCAGAAAAACCAGCTAAACAAAAGGCCAGTCCGCGCCCGTCCCGCGACCGTATGCTCGCCTTGCGCGCTGAGGTGCGAAAATGCGAGGATCGAATAGGAAAGCTGGCCGAAATGGAAGAAAAGCTGACGAAGAAACTCGCTGACCCGGCATTATATGACGGCGAACGCGTGTCCGAAGCGGAGGTCTGGCAAAAGAAATACGCCGAGCTGCGCGATGCGCGCGACCGGGCAGAAGAGTTGTGGATGCGCGCGCAGGAAAAGCTAGACAAGGCAGAAGGTTAGATATGGAATTTCATGTGATCTTGACGGCCTTCATCACGCTTTTCGTGGTTATTGATCCGCCGGGGCTAGCGCCCCTGTTTGTGGCGCTGACCTCTGGCATGGACAATCAGCACCGCCGCGCTGTTGGCTTACGTGCCTGTCTGATCGGGGCCGGTCTGTTGCTGCTGTTTGGGCTTTTTGGTGAGGCGGTTTTGGGGTTTGCCGGAATATCGCTGCCCGCCTTTCGCATTGCGGGGGGCATCCTGCTGTTTCTGACCGCGCTCGACATGCTGTTTGAACGCCGTACCAAACGCCGCAAGGGGCAATCAAGCAATGCCGATGATCCGTCCGTTTTCCCGCTGGCGACCCCGCTGATTGCCGGGCCGGGGGCGATTGCAACGATAATCCTGTTGACCGGCCAGGCCGGGGATGATCTGGCCGCCAACATCGCGGTTTACCTCGTTATGGGCGCGGTTGTGATCATCACCTTTCTTACGTTCCTTGCCGCAGGACCGATTGAGCGGCTGCTTGGCGACACAGGGATCAATGTCGTGACCCGGCTTCTGGGGATGTTGCTTGCAGCCCTGTCGGTGCAATTTGTGATCGACGGATTGAAATCCGCGCTGGCGGCGGTCAGTTAACAGCTATGGATTCTGTTTCAATAGGACATCTGATTTACCTGATCGTACTGGGCCTTGCAGTGGCCGGGTGGTTCTTTGCTCAAAACCGAGAAAGCCTTGGCAAAACGACTCAGCAGATGCTGATCTGGGGATTGATCTTTATCGGGGTGATTGGCGCTGTTGGCCTGTGGCAGGACATCCGCGATGATGTGATGCCGCGCCAATCCATTGCCGGGGATGGCCGGATAGAGGTGCCGCTGTCGCGGGACGGGCATTACTACCTGACCCTTGAGATTGAGGGCGAGCCCATCACCTTTACCGTTGATACCGGGGCAAGCGGTGTTGTGCTGTCGCCGGATGATGCACGACGGATCGGGCTTGATCCCGCCACGCTCGACTATCTTGGCGAAGCGATGACCGCCAACGGGATCGTACGCACCGCGCGGGTGACGCTTGAGAACGTGCGCCTTGGTACGATTGAGGAAGGCCCCCTGCGCGCCTATGTCAACGAGGCGGAGATGGATGGCTCCCTACTGGGGATGGATTACCTGCGCCGGTTTGAACGGATCGAAATCGCCCGCGGGCGGTTGGTTCTGCTGCGTTAGCTTTCGGCCTTCATCGTCCAGCGCCCGGCGTCCTGCGCCCAATATTGCGCAGCCACCCCGGCCCCTGTCAGCCCCTTCCACTGGTTGCGCGCATGGGCCACCGCATCCGGGTCATGGCCGTCAAAAATCACACAGGCGCGTTCCATCGCGCTGGCCTCTTCTGCCGTGATATCCGCCCCGTCAACCGACATCAGGCAGGCCGCACCATTCGGCATCTCCGCTTTGGTGGTCAGGAGAACGGGCTGATCCGCGTCAAACCCTCCCCCGGCCAGCCCGTGCGGCAGGAACGATTCTTCCGGCCCAAGCCAGAGCTTTTCGTCGAGCCATTTCAGGTGATCAACCGCGCAGCCCCGCACCGCCACCCGCCAGCCCGCCCCGCGCGCCTTGCCAATCAGCATAGGCAGCGCCTTTTCAAGCGGGCTATCGGTCAGGTGATAAAAATAGACCGCGCCCATCAATCCTCACAGGTGTCGGCAATCAGCCGGTTAAGCGCCATCACCCCCCAGCCCGTTGCCCCTTTGGGCGCAAGCATGGTTTCTGATTTCACGCTGGCCACACCGGCGATATCCAGATGAATCCAGGGGGTTTCATCTTTGACAAAGCGCTTCAGGAATTGCGCCGCCGTAATCGACCCCGCAGGCCGCCCGCCGACGTTTTTCATGTCGGCAATACGGCTTTTCAGAAGCTTGTCATAGCTATCCCCCATCGGCAGACGCCAGGCCCCTTCGCCTTCGGCCTCTGCCGCCTTCAGAAAGTCCTTGCAAAGCTGATCGTCGTTGGAAAAGGCACCCGCATTGTCATGCCCAAGGCCGATGATGATCGCGCCGGTCAGCGTTGCAAGGTTGATCATGCCGCTGGGTTCAAACCGTTCCTGCGCATACCACAGGCAATCGGCAAGGACGAGCCGCCCTTCGGCATCGGTATTGATGATTTCAACGGTGTCCCCTTTCATCGAGGTTACCACATCTCCGGGGCGCGTCGCCTTGCCATCCGGCATGTTTTCCACCAGACCGACAATGCCAACAACATTCGCCTTTGCCTTGCGCAACGCAAGCGTTTTCATCACGCCGGACACGACGCCAGCACCGCCCATATCCATGGTCATATCTTCCATGCCACCTGCGGGTTTAAGGCTGATGCCCCCGGTGTCAAACACCACGCCCTTGCCAACGAGCGCAAAGGGCTTGTCGCCCTTCGCACCACCGTTCCACTGCATCACCACAACCATGGACGGGCTTTCCGATCCCTGACCCACGGCCAGCAGAGTCCGCATGCCAAGCTTTTCAAGCTCCGCTTCTTCGAGCACCTCAACCTTCAGGCCGAGCTTTTCCATCGCCTTCAGGCGATCGGCAAATTCCGTGGTGGTCAGCACGTTGGAGGGGTCATTGACCAGATCACGGGTGAAGAAGACACCATCAGCCACCGCCGCCAGGGGGGAAAAACCTGCCTCCATCTCCTCTGGCTTGTTAACCATCAGCCGTGTTGCACGGGCCGGTGCCTTTTCGCCGGTCTTGTGATCCTGAAAGTCATAATCACGAAGCGCAATCCCAAGCGCCAGGTCCTCTGCCCGGTTCAGATTGCCCGCCAATACCAGCAAATCGCCCTTGCCACGCAGCTTTGCAATCGCGGCACCAGCCTTGCGCGACTCTTCTACCGTTGGGCGCCGGTCCAGCCGTACAGCAATCACCGCCTCAGCCGCAACAGTAGCCGGAAACGACAGCAGCCGTGCCTCGCCCGGCTTCATCTTGGCAAAACCATCGCTTTCCGCCAGCCGTGCCAATGCGCCTTTGGTCAGCCTGTTGAGGCGACGCGCGGTGATATCGAGCTTTCCCTCCGCCCCGATAAAAGCGGCAACCCGCCCCTCAGCGGCCCCGATCTCATCAAGGTCGACAGGATGGAAACTGATCTCTGCGGGGGTGGTCATGATTGCTTTCCTCTCTCTGTTTAGGCAATTCCTAGGCTGTCCTGCGCCGAAACACCAGATAGCAGTTTTCCCGTCCTCAGAGATCGGCTAGGTTATGCGGCAAGGCAGTTCAGCATCAGGGGGAAGCGTGGCCAAATTCGACAGATACATGCTGTCGCAACTGATGGTAATTTTCGGCTTCTTTTCGCTTGTGCTGGTGATGGTCTATTGGGTCAACCGGGCGGTTGGCCTGTTTGATCAGCTGATCGGGGATGGCCAGTCTGCTGTTGTGTTCCTGGAGTTATCGGCCCTGACCCTGCCAAATGTCATTCGCATTGTCCTTCCGATTTCGGCCTTTATCGCAACCGTTTACGTGACAAATCGCTTATCCTCGGAAAGCGAACTGGTGGTTGTCCAGACAACCGGATTCAGCCCCTTCCGGCTTGCACGTCCTGTGATTTACTTTGGGCTTATCGTTGCCTTGTTCATGTCCGTTCTAACCCATTTCCTCGTGCCACTTTCAAGCCGCACATTAAGCGAACGCCAGGATGAGATTGCCCGGAATATCAGCGCCCGCTTCCTGACCGAAGGGCGGTTTCTGCATCCAACCGACGGCGTGACCTTCTATATCCGCGAAATCCGGCCAAACGGGGAATTGCGCGATGTTTTTCTGTCGGATCGGCGCGATCCGGCCCTGCCCACGATCTATACGGCAGAACGCGCCCTCCTGGTGCGCGAAGATGGGGGGGCAAAGTTGTTGATGTTTGCCGGTCTGGCCCAGACCGTAACCGCATCGTCGCGCAGCCTGTCGGCAACCCGGTTCGCCGATTTTGTCTATGACATCAGCGCTCTGGTCAAGGAAACTGATCCTCGAACCCTGCCGCCACGCCTGCTGTCAACAAGACGGCTGCTACAGCCGGATCCGGCGGCGCTTGCAGTGGCTGGGGCAACCAGGGCCGATTTCCTGAGCGAAGCACATGACAGGATCGCGCAACCATTTCTTGCGCTTGTCACCTCGCTGATCGGTTTTTCCTGCCTGCTGCTGGGCAGTTTCAGCCGGTTCGGTGTCTGGCGGCAGATTGTTCTGGCTGTCGTCCTGCTGGCAGCAATCAAGGCGCTCGATAACCGTTTGGTCGATATTGCGCAGTCGCAATCACAGCTCTGGCCAGTGCTTTATCTGCCGGCCCTGGTCGGGGTTGGCGTCACATCCTTCCTTCTTTGGCTAGCCAAAACCCCCGGCCTGTTTCGCCGCCACCGCATTGCAGGTGCCCGATGAAGCTTCACCTCTATTTCGCCCGCAAATTCATCCAATCGCTTGCAGCGGTATTTCTGGTTTTTCTCGGAATATTGTTCCTGATCGACATAGCAGAGCAAATTCGGCGCTTCGGATCTGATGAGGTTGGCTTTGGGGATTTGCTCGCCCTGTCGCTGCTCAACGTACCGGAAACGCTGTATCGGATAATACCGCTGATTATGATTCTGGCGACAATCGCCCTGTTTCTGGGCCTTGCCCGATCCAGCGAACTGGTTGTGACCCGTGCAGCCGGCCGTTCAGCGGTGCGGGTGCTTGTAGCGCCTGTGGTCGTTGCCCTGGCGATCGGCGGTTTTGCGGTGGCTGCATTAAACCCGATAGTCGCCGCAACCATTCAGGAATATGAGGCGCGCTCCAACGAATACCGGCACGGTGCGCCGTCAACGCTTTCGGTCACAGGCGAAGGGCTATGGCTGCGCCAGGCCAGCGCCGGCGGCCAAACCGTCATTCACGCGCAGGCCACCAATTCGGACGGGACGGAGTTGCGCGGAGTCAGCTTCATAACCTTTGCTGCCGAAGGGGGGCTTACACGCCGGATCGACGCAGAGAACGCGCGCCTCAGAAACGGAGCGTGGCGATTGCGTAACGCAAAATCCTGGTTCCTGGCCGACACAGAGAACCCCGAAACTGAGGCCAGGATTCACCCGATCTACGACCTGCCATCCGACCTGACACGGGAACAGATTCTTGATAGCTTCGGCAGCCCTGCGGTTGTGTCAATCTGGGATCTACCGGCATTCATTGCCCAACTCGAACGCGCCGGGTTTTCCGGGCGCAGTCATCAGGTTTGGTTTCAGGTTGAACTGGCGATGCCGCTGCTACTGGTTGCCATGGTCCTGATCGGAGCCGGCTTTACCATGCAACATGTCCGCTTCGGGCGTACCGGGGTTATGGTGCTTTCGGCAATCCTGCTGGGATTTGCCCTGTTCTTCATCCGTAACTTTGCACAGGTACTGGGGGAAAACGGCGAATTGCCCATTGCACTTGCCGCCTGGGCCCCGCCGATTTCCGCAGTCTGCCTGTCGCTTGGCCTTATCCTGCATCTGGAGGACGGATGATGTTACGCAACCTCCTTCTGATCCTCCTGTTTCTGCTCACCGCACCTGCCGCCAGCGCCCAACAAGGCGTCACCAGCCTTATCGCAGATGAGATGCGTCTGAACGGCACAACCGGAATTACCGCCGAAGGAAATGTTGTGGTGCTTGCCGATGGGGTCCGGCTCGAAGCGACCCGCGTCACCTATGACCGCGCGGGCGAACAGCTGATCATAGACGGACCCATTCGCCTGACGCGGGGGGATCAGGTGACAATCCTTGCCGATTCCGCAATGATTGATGGCGACCTGCGCAACGGGCTTATTCAAAGTGCACGTATGGTGCTTGACCAGCAGCTACAGTTGGCCGCCGCTGAAATTCAAATGGTTGGCGGGCGCTATACGCAGCTTTACCGGACTGTAGCGTCATCCTGCCAGGTCTGTGAACACAATCCCACGCCGCTCTGGCAAATCCGGGCGCAGCGTGTTGTTCATGATCGTCAGGAACGCCAGTTGCTGTTCAGCAATGCCCAGCTCCGGGTGCTGGATGTCCCGGTGCTTTGGTTGCCGCGCCTGCGTCTGCCCGATCCGACGCTGAAGCGGGCCACCGGGTTCCTTATCCCCCGCATCCGTTCTAATTCACGCCTTGGATTTGGAATTAAAACACCCTATTTTCTGCGCCTGGGGGATCATCGGGATCTGACCTTCACGCCCTATTTGTCGAGCTCGACCGCCACGCTTGAGTGGCGCTATCGGCAGGCCTTTCGCACAGGCGATCTGTTGCTGGAGGGTGCGGTCTCAAATGATGACCTGAGAACGCAGATGCGCGGCTATATGTTTGCAACGGGGCGGTTCGATCTGCCGCAGGACCGCGTGCTTGAGTTTGACGCTCAACTGACATCTGACCGGGCTTATCTATCGGATTACGGCTATTCTGCAGATGACCGCCTCATCAGCCGTATCGCCCTCTCCCGCACGCGGCATGACCGCTATTTCAGCACCTCGCTGTCGCATATCAACTCGCTCCGTGACAATGAGGATAACGACACAATCCCTTCGATCATCGGTGACGCAACCTACCGCCACAGCTTCGAACCCGCCTTCCTGGGGGGACGGGCCGAACTAAATCTTGGCGCTCATGGTCACTACCGCCGGTCAAACACCGCAGGCGACGACGGAAGGGACCTTTCCCGCCTTTCGGCAGGGCTGACATGGCGCCGGGACCATCTGTTTTCAAACGGCATGATCGGGGCCGCACTTCTGGATATGAATCTAAGTTATTACAGCGTCGCACAGGGTGCCCCGACAGACACCGAAGGGCTGTTTCACAGCGCTGGTGCCGGGCTTGAATTACGCTGGCCCCACCAAAATACCGCACCGGGCGGGGCGGTCCATATCCTCGAACCAGTGGTTCAAATCTACTATTCTGACAATTCAGGCGACCCGGTGAACGAAGACAGTACATTGCTGGAATTCGATGAGGGCAACCTTTTTTCCGATAACCGATTTCCGGGCGCGGATGCGCGCGAACGCGGGCTGCGCACGAATCTGGGCCTGAGTTGGACGCGCCATGCCCCCAGCGGCTGGTCTTTTGGTGTGACCATCGGCCGTATCTATCGGCAAGATGACCCTGGTCAGTTCAGTACGGGATCGGGATTGACCGGGAACTCATCAGACTGGCTCCTGTCTGGTCAGCTTCAGCTTGTAAACGGGCTGACGCTGCTGAACAGATCGTTGTTTGACGATGAATTCCGCTTCACACGGAATGAAACGCGCCTGAACTGGCAAAACAACCGATTGGCGCTTGCAACGACATACGTCTGGATGGACCCTGCCCCGGCTGAATCCCGGCCTCAGACATCGGAATGGTCGCTTGATGCGCGTTACCGGCTTGATGATCGCTGGTCGGCCAGCACAGACTGGCGGTATGACTTTGTTGCTGATCGCGCAGCGCGGATTGGCGTTGGGTTGGAATATAAAACGGAGTGCATAACGGTTGACCTTTCTCTTTCACGCCGCTTTACAAGCTCCACAAGTGTGAAACCGACGACAGACTTCGGGCTAAGCGTATCCCTGACCGGATTCGGAAGCGGTGGAAACGGGCGCGTGGTCAGACACAGTTGCAGCGGGTGATAATGATGGCGAACAAAAGCAAACAAGTGATCTTTGGCCTTCTGGTCGGTCTGATTTGGGGGCTGGCCGCACTGACGGGGCCTGCTGCGGCGCAAAATCTGTTTGCCCCGATGGTGCGGGTCAACGACTCCGTTGTGACCGGCTTCGAATATGATCAACGCCTGAAGTTCCTGCGCCTGCTCAATCAGCCTGGCGACATAGAAGCCGAAGCCATTGACGGTCTTATTGATGACCGGCTTCGCATGCAGGCTGCAACTGCACTGGGAATTGAACCTGCCGAAGAAGAAGTCGCCGCCGGCATGGAAGAATTCGCCGGCCGCGCCAATCTGTCGATTGATGAATTCGTTGCCGCGATTGGCCAGGCAGGCGTCGAAGTGGAATCTTTCCGCGATTTCGTGCGCGCAGGTGTTGCCTGGCGCGCCGTGGTGCGCAATCGTTTCGCCAACCGCGTTCAGGTGACCGAAGCCGAAGTTGATCGCGCCACCGCCCTTGCCGGCGGACAGGGAGGCGTACGCGTCCTGATGTCAGAAATCATCCTGCCGGCACCGCCGGAACGCGCGGAGGAAGTGCGCGTACTGGCCAACCGCATCAGCGCCATGACCACTCTGCCTGAATTCGCTGCGGCAGCACGCCAGCATTCAGCCTCCGGCACGCGCGGACGCAGCGGCAGGCTGGATTGGGTGCCGATCGGCCAACTGCCCCCGCCGGTGCGCAGCCAGGTCCTGTCACTTGCCCCTGGGCACGTCACAACACCGATCGAGTTTCCAGGCGGGATTGCATTGTTTCAGCTCCGCGCGATAGAGGAAACAGACACACCAGAAGAAAACGTCATCAGCGTGGAATATGCACGGTATCTGATCCCCGGCGGCCGCAGCGAAAGCGCATTGGCGACGGCCCGCCGCGTGCGCAATGATGTTGATACCTGCGATGACCTCTACGGTGTCGCCCTTGGCCAGCCGGAGGAACGGCTGACCCGTGACGTCCTGCCCATCGAAGAGGTGCCGCAGGACATCGCGCTGGAGATTTCAAAACTCGATGACAACGAAAGCTCTACGGCGCTGACCACGGCCGACGGCGAGGCACTGGTGTTCCTGATGCTATGTGGCCGGGTTACGGCAATCGCCGAAGATTTGTCACGTGACGAAGTACGCGAGCAGCTGTTCCAGCGCCGCATTGCCTCCTATGCTGACAGCTACCTCGCCGAACTGCGGGCGGATGCAACGCTGATATATCCGTAATGATCGCCCCGGTTGCGCTCACCTCCGGCGAACCGGCCGGGATTGGACCGGAACTGGCGATGAAGGCCTGGGCCGAACTGAAAGAAGAACTGCCCTTCTTTGTCATAGGTGACCCGGATCACCTGGCCGTTTTTGGCCCGGTAGAGGTTATATCCTCCACCGAAGAAACCCAAAGCATCCTGCCCCGCGCCCTTCCTGTGCTGGCGCAGGATTTTGGCGGCCCGGCGCGTGCGGGCCGCCCCCGCCCCGCCCACGCCGCCCATGTCATCGACGTGATTGCGCGGGGGGTGAAACAGGTGCAGCAGGGAACGGCGAGCGCTTTATGCACCTTACCCATTCATAAGAAAGCGCTGATGGATGGAGCTGGGTTTGCCTATCCCGGCCATACCGAATATCTGGCCGCCCTATGCGGGGTTGATCGCGTGGTCATGATGTTGGCGGCGCCGAAACTTCGGGTTGTCCCTGTCACCATCCATATCGCGTTGTCAGAGGTTCCAGCGCGTCTGACCGGACAACTGATCCGCGACACCATTCACATTACCGCCAAAGCCCTGCAAAGGGATTTCGATGTTGCCGCGCCGCGCATCGCCGTTGCCGGGCTGAACCCCCATGCCGGCGAAGGCGGCGCAATGGGCAAGGAAGAAATAGAGATTATCACACCCGCGCTAGGTCAACTCAGGCAAGACGGGTTTTCTGTGATCGGCCCATTGTCCGCAGATACGATGTTTCATGACCGCGCACGCGCCACCTATGACGTTGCGGTCTGCATGTATCACGATCAGGCGCTGATCCCGATCAAGGCGCTGGATTTTGATCACGGGGTTAATATCACGCTGGGGCTTCCGATTATCCGCACATCGCCTGATCATGGGACCGGATTTGATATTGCAGGTCGGGGAAAGGCCGATCCCACAAGCACGATCTCAGCACTGCGCATGGCCGCAGAAATGGCAACGCGGCGATCTGCGTCAGGGGGCGGCGGTCATGACCATTGACGCCCTGCCCCCGCTTCGGCAGGTGATCGCAAACCACGGGCTATCGGCCCGGAAATCTCTGGGCCAGAATTTCCTTCTTGATCTCAACCTGACGGCCAAGATTGCCCGCCAGGCTGGTTCCCTGTCAGACCACGACGTGCTGGAAATCGGCCCAGGTCCGGGCGGGCTGACGCGCGGGCTTCTTGCCGAAGGTGCGCGCCGGGTTGTTGCGGTGGAAAAGGACGAACGCTGCCTCTCGGCCCTGGCAGAGATTGCAGCCGCCTTTCCAAATCGCCTTTGCGTGCTGAATGAGGATGCTTTGGATGTCGACGTAACACCGCATCTAACGGGCCCGATCCGAATTGTATCCAACCTGCCTTACAACGTCGGAACCGAACTGCTGACGCGCTGGCTGTCACCGCCAGACTGGCCGCCTTTCTGGCAAAGTCTGACACTGATGTTCCAGCGCGAAGTCGCAAACCGGATTGTTGCCGAACCCGGATCAAAAGCCTACGGCAGGCTTGCCGTGCTCGCCCAATGGCGATGCAAGGCGCAGATCGTTTTGTCGCTTCCCCCCGAAGCCTTCACCCCGCCGCCAAAAGTCCATTCGGCTGTTGTCCACCTTGAACACCGCCCCACGCCGCTGTTCCCGGCGGATGCTAAAATGCTATCTCATGTGGTTGCAGCCGCTTTCAACCAGCGGCGCAAGATGCTACGCGCGGCACTAAAGGGGGTTCACCCTGATATCCAGGATCACCTGAAGGCCGCCGGAATCGCCCCGACCGAACGCGCTGAACAAGTCCCGATTGAGGGATTCTGTGCCCTTGCGCGGTCACTCTCTTCTGCCGGGTGACCGCGCCCTGCAACTGCGACATTTCTCCTGGCCCTAGCGCCACCTCTGGACGGCGGGCAAGCAAAACCCTATATCTTCACTCAGGAATACCGAAAGGCCGCCCATGACCGCCGAACAGACAACCCTGATGGAAGGCACCCCGCTGATCAAGCCATCAACCACAGACCACGAACTCTATGACCCTATTGTGGAGGCATGCCGCAGCGTCTATGACCCGGAGATTCCGGTTAATATCTATGACCTGGGATTGGTTTATACGATTGATATCACTGAAGAAAATGAAGTGTCGATCATCATGACCCTGACCGCACCGGGCTGCCCCGTGGCCGGTGAAATGCCAGGCTGGATCGCCGACGCCATCGCCCCGCTGCCCGGGGTAAAAACCGTCGATGTCGACCTCACATGGGAACCGCCATGGGGTATGGAAATGATGAGCGACGAAGCCCGGCTTGAACTCGGATTCATGTAAGGAAATCAGATGTTTGGCATTCCCGGCAAGCAAGCTGTCACATTGACCGATCGCGCCGCGGCGCAGATCGCACGCCTCATGGCGGCAAAAGGCTATGAGGGGCTGCGCATTGGCGTCAAAAAGGGCGGCTGTGCGGGAATGGAATATACGATGGATTATGTCGAGACTCCGGACACCAACGACGAGGTTGTTGAACAGAACGGCGCGCGGGTCATGATTGCCCCGATGGCTCAGATGTTCCTTTTCGGCACCGAAATTGATTATGAGGTCAGCCTGCTCGAAAGCGGCTTTAAATTCCGTAATCCCAATGTGGTCGACGCCTGTGGCTGTGGTGAATCCATCAAATTCGACGACAGCATCGCCGCCAGTAAATGAGCGTCTCTGACGCCGATATTGCCTTCGTGTCCGAGCTTTTTTCTGACGTCGGCACCATCAGTTCCCGCAAGATGATGGGCGGAGCAACCTTCTACGCGGACGGCGATATATTTGCCATTCTGTCAAGCAATAGCGTGATCTATCTGAAGGCCAAAGGGGCGTTTGCCGACACGCTGGCCGCCGAAGGCTCAGAGATATTTTCGATGACGCGCAAGGATGGCTCCATCGGGTCTATGGGATACTGGACCCTACCCGACAAGGCGCTTGACGATCCCGACCTGGCCTGCGATTGGGCAAGAAAGGCTTTGGCCGCCAACAGCTGACAGGGGATCTATATGCGCCGTAAACTCGCCGCCGGAAACTGGAAGATGAACGGCACCTCGGATGATCTGGGGGAACTTTCCACCCTGGCAGAGAGCCATCGGGAAACCGATATCGACATCGTGATCTGCCCTCCAGCCCCCCTACTGTCCCGGGCCCATCAGGCACTCAAAGCGGCACCCATCCGCCTTGGGGGCCAGGCCTGCCACGCGGCCGAAAACGGTGCACATACCGGTGATATTTCTGCAGAAATGCTCGCAGATGCTGGTGCTGACTACGTTATCCTTGGCCACTCGGAACGGCGCGAGACCTATAATGAGGCCAGCGAAGACGTGCGCGAAATGGCGCGTGCGGCCTGGCGTGCGGGGCTGACAGCGATTGTCTGCATGGGCGAAAGCATGGCCCAGCGCGATGCGGACAACACGCTCGACATTATCGGCGGGCAACTGGCTGCATCTATCCCCGATGACGCAAACGGTGACAGACTTGTGGTGGCTTATGAACCAATCTGGGCCATCGGCACCGGCCGCGTCCCGACGCTCGTGCAGATCACAGAGGTGCATGATTTCATCCGCGCCCGCTTGATCCGACGTTTTGGGGCACAGGTCGGAAACGCCGTGCGCATTCTTTATGGCGGGTCGGTGAAACCTGACAATGCCAGCGATATCTTTGCGGTGAAGAATGTGGACGGTGCCCTGGTCGGTGGTGCCTCTCTGAAAGCGCAGGACTTTTCTGGCATTATCACCGCATTGGAACGGGCGGGCTGATGAGCGATCAGATCGGACAGCTGGGATCGGAACTGGCAGCAGCGCTAACGCTCTGGAACGAAGAGCTGAACGCCCGGCGCAGGGCTGCCGGCTTTCCCTTTCTTACCGAAGCACGTGGCGGATTGCTGGCACAGATCGCGCCCACCGGAACCCCGCAGGTCAAACTTGTCGAACGCGCGGGCATGACAAAACAAGCGGTGCAACAACATCTGGATCAGCTGGAAATCGACGGCGCGATTGTGCGTATAGCGGACAAGAAAGATTCCCGCCGCAGGGTCATCAGGTTAACCGATACCGGACGGGCCGCGCGCGATGCGGATTTGACCTGTCGGGAACAGGCGGAAGCCACGCTTTTATCCTACCTTGGGGAAAAGAAGGCCAGGAACTTTCGCCGCCTGCTGCGCATTCTTCTGAAAGCCGAACCGGATCAGGGCTGACGGCCCCACCGCGCCACGCTATGATCCCAACATGTTGCAAAGGTTCTTTCAACGTGACCGCCCGCTGACCGAGCTTTACAGTCGGTTTTCAGAGCGTTGGCAGGCCGGGATTGAAAACCTCGGCTTTCCAGCAGCCTATCGGCATCTCATCAGCCGTTTCAAGACCCGGCAGGCCGCCACCGGGGCGATGCAGCCACATCGCATTCTGGATATCGGCACGGGTTCAGGGGCCATGGCTGTGGCGTTTCTGGATCAACACCCACTCATCCACGAAGTCGCGCTGCTTGATTCCTGTAAAGAAATGCTGCCACTGGCGGAACAGAACCTTGCGCGCTTCGCTGTCCCAACAACTTGCCACCTCAGCAGTGCAGAAGCCCCCCTGCCCGGCCCGCCCCACGACATTGCACTTGCCGCCCATGTCATCGAACACACAGATCATCCGCTGGCAACGCTGGGCCGGATCTATGATGCGCTCGCCCCCGGCGGAACTGCGATCCTATCGGTCAGCAAACCCCATTGGTGCACGGCAATCGTGCGCTGGCGCTGGGGGCACAGGGCGTTCCGACCTGAGGACGTAACAGAGATGTTGCGCCAGGCCGGGTTTACGCGGATCGAAATCATAGCCTACCCTTCCGGCCCCCCGGCACGCGTCAGCGCAGGCTATATCGCCACCCGGCCCTGACCGCTTTTCAAGCCCTTCCGGGCTTTCATCGCGAAGAAGGCCCGGAAGGGACTGATGAGCGTGTTATTTGATCACGATTTCCGGTCCCATCAGCGTGTTCGGCAGATAGGTGGAAATCCAAGGCACATAGGTCACGATAATCAGAAAGATGAACAACACGCCAAGGAACGGCAGTGCAGCGCGCACCACCCGCATCATCGGCATGCCCGCAACCCCGGAGGTCACGAAAAGGTTCAGCCCGACCGGCGGTGTAATCATCCCGATTTCCATGTTTACCACCATGATGATGCCAAGGTGAATGGGATCAATGCCAAGCTCTATCGCAATGGGAAAGACCAGCGGCGCAACAATAACCAAAAGCCCCGACGGTTCCATGAACTGCCCGCCAATCAGCAGAATGACATTTACGACAATCAGGAACATCACCGGCCCCAGCCCCGCCGCCAGCATGGCATTGGCAACGGTCTGGGGCACCTGTTCCTCGGTCAGCACATGTTTCAGGATCAGCGCATTGGCGATCACAAACATCAGGGTGATGGTCAGCCGCCCGGCGTCCAGCAGCGTCTTTTGCGTGTCTTTGTGAAAAAATGCGGTAATCAACGCCTGCGGTTTCCTGAGCAGGCTTCCCTTTGTGTCGCCCGCCAGCGGCCCCATGTCCCGGTAGATGAAGGTCGCCACGATAAACGCATAGACAGAGGCAACCGCCGCCGCCTCTGTCGGGGTAAAGATCGCCCCGGTCAGCCCCGGAATGCCGTAGATGCCAACCATGATGATAACGATCAGCAACAACCCCCAGGCCGCATCGCGGAAAGAGGCAAAGATTTCACCGAACCCAGCAAATTCCCCCGCTGGCATATTTTTGACGCGCGCCATGATGTAGATCGCGACCATCAGCATCAGACCTGCAAGGATGCCGGGGATAACACCTGCAAGAAACATGCGCCCAACGGAGACTTCGACAGCCGCCGCATACACCACCATCACGATCGACGGCGGAATCAGAATGCCAAGCGTGCCTGCGTTGCAGATGACGCCCGCAGCAAATTCCTTGGTGTAGCCGGCCTGCCGCATCGCGGCGATCACAATGGTTCCGATGGCCACCACCGTTGCAGGCGAAGATCCTGACAGCGCTGCAAACATCATACAGGCAAAGACCCCGGCAATCGCCAGCCCTCCGCGCAGATGGCCGACGCAGGCTATCGAAAACCGGATGATCCGCTGGGCGACGCCACCCGTCGACATGAAGCTGGAGGCAAGAATAAAGAATGGGATAGCGAGCAGCGTAAAATGGCCTTCGAATGCTGAAAACAACGTCTGCGCAATAGAAGCCAGGGAACTGTCGGAAAACCACAACAGGAACAGGACCGACGACATGCCAAGCGCGACCGCAATCGGCACCCCGATCAGCAGAAAGCCGATCACCATCACAAAGAGAAGCACAACAGACATCAGTCACGTCCCCCCTGGCTCAGCTCTTCGATGTCATCCTCCGCCTCGTGGCTGGCAATCACACGGTTCAGATGCCCACGCGTCATCGCAAGGCCAGCCTGACAGAAGCGAAACAGCAAAAGCGCCATGGACAGGGGCAGCACCGCATAGGGAATGAAACGGGGCAGCTTGTCATAGCGGTCGCCGAAGTTCATCGCGCCTTCCAGCCATTTCAGAAACCCTGGCATGGGCAGGTCGTTGGTGATGTACCAGGCCCGATAAGAGGTCGGGCGCATGTCTTCAAACCCGGTCGGGAACCAACGCCCCGTCGTCTGCGGCAGGTTGGCGAAATTGGCCCAGTAATCCCAGGCCCCTTTCAGCAGCAGAAAGGAAAAGATAATGCAGATCGAAACAGAAATCAGACCCAGAAGGCGCGCGCCCGCTGGCGGCAGGATATTGATGACCGCATCAACCCCGAGGTGTGCATTTTTCTTGACCGCGTAAGACGCCCCAAGAAGGACAAGCCAGGCAAACAGAAACACAGTGGCCTCAAGCGCCCAGAGGATATTGGCGTTGAACACATAGCGCGCCACAACATTGGCGAAGGTGATCAGAGTCATCAGCCCCAGCAGGACGGCAATGATGGTTTCCTCAATCCGGTCGATCCGGCCCCTGCCTCTGTCGGCATACATCCTGTCCCCTCCTGCGCCAGATAGAGTTCGGGCATGGCCACGTTTGGTGGTCGCCATGCCCGTCGTTTTGGTTGCCTTACATCGCGGCGTTGATCGCCTGCGCTGCGTCGATATTGTCCTGACCGACGTCTTCGGCGAACTGATCCCAGACGGGCTTCATCGCCTCAACCCATGCCGCGCGCTGTTCATCGGTCAGCTCGCGCACGGTGCCGCCAGCATCAATGATTGCCTGGCGTGCTTCCTGATTCACAGCATAGGATTCGGCGTTGCGGGATTCCGTGACCTCGGAAAGGATGGTCAGGAACTGGTCCCGCACCTCAGGGTCGAGGCTGTCGAGCCATTCGGTCGAGGTCACAACCAGGTAGTCGATGATCCCGTGGTTGGTTTCGGTGATCCCGTCCTGAACCTCAAAGAACTTTTGACCAAGGATATTGGACCAGGTGTTTTCCTGCCCGTCCACAACCCCCTGCTGGAGCGCGCCATAAACTTCGGAGAAGGCCATTTTCTGCGGGCTACCGCCGATCGCTTCCATCTGAGCCACCAGCACGTCGGAGCTTTGCACGCGGAATTTCAGCCCATTGGCATCGGTTGGCAGAACCAGCGGCACATTGGCTGACATCTGCTTCATCCCGTTGTGCCAGAAGGCAAGCCCCTGCAAGCCACGGCGCTGCATGCTGTCAAGCATCGCCTGCCCGGATTCGGAGGCCTGGAAGGCATCCACAGCGTTGATGTCGCGGAACATGAACGGCAGGTCAAAGATACGGAACTGACGGGTAAAGGCCTCAAACTTTGAAAGCGACGGCGCGGCAAGCTGCACATCGCCCTGAAGCATCGCTTCCAACACCTTGTTGTCGTCATATAGTGTGGAGTTCGGGAAAACCTCCATACACATGACGCCATTCATTTCTTCGTTCACGCGTGCCTCAAGCAGGCTGGCCGCGATGCCTTTGGGGTGGCGGTCAGTGTTCGTTACATGGGCGAATTTAACGACGATTTCACCCTCATCACAGGTGGCCATTGCCGTGCCTGCTGTGAATGTCATGGCGACGGCAGCCGCCGTCAGTGTCAGGAATTTCATGATGTCCTCCCAGGGATTGCGTTTGCGAATTCCAGTCATGCGCTCAGAAAGCGGGCGCATATGTCATAATTGGATAACTGATCACCGCCTGACGCAAGAAAAACAAAACTGCCGAAGCCACGCCCTAAATTATTATTTGATTTCTGATAAATGCGATACGTCATTGAAGTTCGGAAGCAACTCATTCACTCCAAGACGGCGAGCCACCGCACATAGATTGTCAAAAGCGTGCGGAAATCCGCACACTATTGACGAAACGCCTCGGCCCGAATCCCATGCCGTGTCAGCTTGTCATAAAATGTTTTGCGCGGCAGTTTCAGCGCGTGTGCGGCCTCAGTTGCATTCCCCCCATGTCGCCTGAGCGCATCCACGATCAACGACCGTTCCACACGAGCAAGCTGTTCAACCAGCCCGGCCTCCTCCGCTGCACCGCCTTCGGACAGCCCCATGGCAAAGCGCATCGCCTCATTCATCAGCGCGCGCGCATTGCCCGGCCAGTCCTGCGCCATCAGCCTTGCAATCACAGCCGCGCTGATGTCCGGCGCTGGCAGGTTCGCCTGCTCACAGGCTATCGCAACATAATGTCGGAACAGCACCGGGATATCCTCTGTCCGTTCACGCAGCGATGGAATGCGTACAGACAGCACTTCCAGCCGATAAAAGAGATCGGCATTGAACCGCCCCGCGGCCACTTCGGCGGCAAGGTCCCGATAGGTGCCTGCAATCAGGCGCACGGCGCGTTCGTTTTCAAGCCGCTCCAGCAGCGCAAACTGAACCGCCGGCGCGAGCCCCGCAACCTCATCCAGAAACAGGCTGCCCCCGTCAGCAGCGTCGAACGCAGCGATCAACCCGTCCGGGGTTAACCCGGCGGCTGCCACCTTGTGAAAGGCGCGCATCGAGTTGGCAGAAAGCAGATGGATCACCTCGGCAACCTTCGAAGTGCCTGATCCCGGCTCCCCATGCACCAAAACTTCTGCGGCGGCGCGCGCCACCACACGCGTGCGGGCGCGCAGCTCTTCGGCCTTTTGCGACTGACCAAACAATAGCCGCGCCGCTGCATCGCCCTGTTCGACCTGCTGGCGCAGCTGCCGGTTTTCCAGCACCAGGCGGCGCGTGCGCCAGGCCTTGTCAATCACCGCGAGCAAATCCTTGGGCGCACAGGGTTTTTCCAGAAAATCAAACGCCCCGTTGGCCAAGCCACGCACCGCCATCGGAATATCGCCTTCCCCGGTCAACAGGATCACAGGGAGCTCCGCATCCACAGCCTGGGCGTGATCCAGCAGGTGAAACCCGTCCCGGCCCGGCATGCGGATATCAGACACGATTACCCCCGCGAAATCGCGTGTAATGTGATCCTTCGCAGCAACAAAGCTGCCCGCCGCCAGGCAACCGTATTCGGCCAGCTCCAGCGTCTGGCCCAGCGCCTCCCGCACAAGCGCATCATCATCAACCAACAGAACCTTCATGCCGCTGCCTCCACGCCGCTCCGTTGCAGCGTCACGGTAAAGACCGCCCCGCCCTTTGCATGGTTCTGCCCGCGGATCGCGCCGCCAAAACTCTGCACCAACCCGTAGCTTATGGACAGGCCCAGCCCCATCCCTTCGGATTGGCCAACCTCTTTGGTGGAATAGAACGGATCAAAAATCTTTTCCTTATCCGCAAGCCCCGGCCCATTGTCATGCACCGACAACAGGATCTCGCTTGCTGTGCTGTCCAGACTGATTTCAAGTCGTCGGTCATCCTGTCCCGCCATCGCATCAAGCGCGTTTGACACAAGGTTCATCACCACCTGCTGTAGGCGCACCTCCCCCCCGCGAACCATCACCCGTTCTGCGGGAGGCTGCCAGATCAGCACAACCTCCTCTGCGTGAATGCGCGGCGCAGCCAGTTCCAGCACCGCCTCCACGACCTGTGCAATATCGACATCTGCAATCGGCTCATGTTCTTGTTTGGCAAAGGCGCGCAGGTTCTTGATGATGCGGCCCATCCGACGGGCAAGCTCCCCTATTCGCGCCATATTCTGCGCCGCAGCCTCTGGCTTTTGGCGATCCAGAAAGACCACCCCGTTTTCAGCAAAGGAACGGATCGCCATCAACGGCTGGTTCAACTCGTGGCTGATGCCCGCCGACATCTGACCTAGCGCGCTCAGCTTTCCGGCCTGCACCAGATCATCCTGCGCTTTCTTCAGAGCGGCCTCAGCCTCTTGCCGTTCGCGCACTTCAACACGAAGAGAGTCATTCACCCTGACAAGTGCGGCCGTGCGTTCGGCCACGCGCGCTTCCAGCTTCTGATTGGTATCCGCAAGGGTCCGCCGCCGTTCCGTCGCCAGAATCAACAGCGCCCCAAACGCCAGGCACAACGCGCCAGCCACCGCCGCCTGCAGGCCTGCGATCCGTTCGGCAGGGGCCGTATCAACCAGCGCTTCGCCCGTCATGCCAATCACCGGCAACGGTTCCACCAGATGCAGCGCCCGATGCGGCAGGTAGCGTCCGGCGCTGAGCGACCAGATATCATAGCCACGCAAACGCCGGGCACTGTGTCCGAGGAACGGCACAGCGTTGCGATCACGCATCAATAGCTCTGACCGGTTGGTGACAAACACCCGGCCGGTCTGATCAGAATAAAAAACTGCCTCTGCCGCGCCACGCCAATCACTTTCCTCGACCGCCTCAACGGCCACACGGACCAGAACCGCGCCGACGGGGCGGGCGTTATCAAATACCGGCGCGGCGAAGGAAAACGCCCGCAAACCCCCTTCGGTCAGCCCGTTTGCGGTGCCTAATGCTCCGGTCATGGCGCGGCTAAATTCCGCGTCAGCCGCCTTGTTGACACCGATCAGCGACGGGTTGGAGCTTGCCTCGATCCGCCCTTGTGCATTGATAAACGATATATCGAGCGATCCGCTCTGATCCGCCGTGGACAGCAACAATCTGCGTGTCGGTTCCGCCTCCAGCGCCAGCAATGCGGGATGATCGGCCAGTTGCACCGCAACCTGCCGAAACCGCTGCAACTGCCCAACCAGCCGTTCCGACGCAGACCCAAGGTCAGCGCGGCCCCGATCTGCCACCTGCCCCAGCGCATTGACATAGGTCACCCACCAGACGCCGCCCATAACGACGGCGACGCTCAGCAGGAAAGCGGCTATGATCAACAGACGGCGCGGCATTACATTCCTCCCGGCCCCGAATCCTAGCGATCAGGGGTTGCAAACGCCAGCGGCTTCAGGGATCAAATACTATGCTTCACCTCAGCCAATCTCCGACTGACCCGAATTTCGTTCAGAACCCCTATCCCTTTTATGAGCGGCTGCGCGCCGGTGGTGACATTGCCTATTGGGACGATTATGCCCTGCCCTGCGCCACCTCATATGCTGCGGTGTCTGCAATCCTCCGGGACCGCCGTTTCGGCCGCGAGGTTCCCAAAGAAAAACAACGGGCGACTCCGGAACATCTTGCCCCCTTCTATGCGGTTGAGGCGCATTCGATGCTCGAACTCGAAGCGCCGCGCCACACCCGATTGCGCGGGTTGGTCATGCGCGCCTTCACCTCACGCCGGATCAAAGAACTGGCCCCGGAAATCACCGCCCTGTGCCACCAGTTGATCGACAGTTTTCCAGATGGCGACTTTGACCTCCTGCCAGCCTTCGCCCAGAAAATCCCGGTGGTTGTGATCTGCCGACTTCTTGGTGTGCCTGAGGAAATGGGGGATGACCTTCTGCGCTGGTCCAACGCCATGGTCACCATGTATCAGGCCCGCCGCACCCGCGCGGATGAGGTCGCCGCCGTGGCCGCAACAGAAGCCTTTGTTGCTTTTATGCGCGGCTATGTCGAAACGCGGCGCAACGCCCCGGCGGACGATCTGATCACCGCCCTTATCGCCGCCGAAGAGGACGGTGAAAAACTGTCGACTGATGAGTTGATCACGACCTGCATTCTACTGCTGAATGCAGGCCATGAGGCGACCGTCCATTCGATCGGCAACGGGGTGAAACTGCTGCTCGAACAGGGTACGCAAAACGCCTGCACAGCAGATCGCATCGCCGGCACCACCGAAGAGATCATGCGCTTTGATCCGCCGCTGCACATGTTCACACGCTGGGCCTATGAAGACGTTGAAATCGCAGGGCATTCTTTCCGGCGCGGCGATGAGGTCGCGCTGCTGCTTGCGGCGGCGAACCGCGATCCAACCGTCTGGGAAAGCGCTGACCTGTTTGACCCTTCACGACCCGTGAAACCGAACGTGGCCTTTGGCGCTGGGGTGCATTTCTGTGTCGGCGCGCCGTTGGCCCGGCTGGAACTCAACACCGCGTTGCCAATCCTGTTTGACCGCTGCCCGACCCTTGCTTTGGCGGAACCGCCACGCTTTGCCAACCTCTACCATTTTCACGGGTTGGAAGGGTTGATGGTGACACGCTGAGTCGGCTCAATCGCCGCCGTCAGAGTGGCAAGGCCACAGTCGATTTCAGCTCCTCCATCGACAACAGAGCGGTCACGTTGTAAATCCGAACCTCCTTGATCAGCGCCTGATAGAATTCATCATAGGCACGCGCGTTCCGCACCCTGACTTTCAGAATATAGTCGATATCGCCCGCCAGCCTGTGGGCTTCCAGGACTTCCGGGCGCTCCCGCAGCGCTTTCAGGAATGACTTCTGCCAGTTCGCCTCATGCTCCGAAGTGCGGATCAGCACGAAAAAGCAGGCCTCAAACCCCAATGCTTCGGCGTCGAGCAATACTGTCTGCTGGCCCACCACCCCTGCATCCCTCAGCTTGCGAATGCGGTTCCAGACCGGGGTTTTCGATGACCCCACTTTTTTAGCAATTTCATCCAGGCTCTGCCCCGCATCCGCCTGCAATTCCTTCAGGATCTTCCGGTCGATATCATCTATTCGGACTGACATTCCATTTCCCTCACAGATTCAGAACAACTTGCCCACCAGCCCGCACCAGAAGAACAAATGTCCTTAAATTATCCTACTACTGGTCACTAATCGGGAAAATGTCCTATATCAACCCCCAAAGCTGATGAGGATGTCATGCAACATTTTCCGATCTTTCTCGATACGAGGGACAGCCGTGTTCTGCTGGCCGGTGGCGGTGAGGCGGCATTGGCCAAGCTGCGCCTGCTGTTGAAAACCGAAGCCCGGATTGATGTCTACGCCACCGACCCCGCCCCTGAAGTTCGTGATTGGGCAAACCGTGGGCTGCTGACACTCCACCTGCATCCGCTGACCCAGGGCGACGCAAAAGGTGCACGCCTTGCCTATGCTGCGACCGAAGATGACGTCGAAGATGCACGCGTCGCTGCAATCGCCACAGCCGAAGGGGTGTTGGTCAATATCGTCGATAACCTGGCCGACAGCGCCTTTATCACCCCGGCTATTGTCGACCGCGATCCCGTCACCGTCGCCATTGGCACCGAAGGGGCGGCCCCGGTGCTGGCGCGCACGATCAAAGCCGAGCTTGAAGAAACTCTGCCCCCGTCGCTCGGGACGTTGGCCCGCATTGGCAAGGCCTTCCGTGGACAGGTGGAGACCTTGCCCATGGGCCGCAAACGGCGCAATTTCTGGGCCGACTACTATGCCGAAGGCGAAGACGCACTCCACCAGGACGGCAGCGCCGGAGTCGTTGCCTTGCTCGGTCGGTTGCTCCGCCGCCACAAGGACGCAGATCAAACAGAGGGCCGGATCGACCTGATCGGCACCGGCCCGGGCGATGCGGAGCTGCTGACACTGAAGGCGCGCAAAGCCATAGATAGCGCAGATATCATTGCCCATGACGGCGACATCCCGACCGAAATTCTGGAACTTGCACGGCGCGAGGCGCGGTTCATTGACCTCACCACGACCCCGGTTGACCTGCTGGCACTGGCGGCGGGCGGGCGTCACGTCGCCCGGCTGAAACCCGGGGCGGGCACACCTGATGCGCTGATCGCCGCAGCCGGGAAAGCCGGTATCGCCTGGCGGATCATTCCGGGCCTGACCCTACCTGCTGCCACATCCACCCCCCTGCCGCTGGAGCACGCATTATGAGCCGCACATTCACACCCAAAGTCCTGACCGCCAATGACCTGCTGGCCGGGGATGTCATCTATTTTACCGCTGAAGGTGACTGGTCGCGCGCCCACCGCGACGCGCTGCTGTTTGAGGATCAGGAACAGGCCGCGACAGAACTCGCCCGGGCCGAAACCAAACCGCTGATCGTTGGGCCATATCTGGCGGATGCTGTGGCGGATGACGGCGGCCCTGCCCCGGTTCATTTCCGCGAAACCTTTCGGTCGCGCGGGCCATCGAACTATGCGCATGGCAAGCAGGAGGCACAGGAAAATGTATAGCTATAACGAATTCGACAAAGCCTTTCTTGCTGAACGCAACGCCCAGTTCCGCGCCCAGGTGGCGCGCCGCATCGACGGCTCCCTCACGGAGGATGAATTCAAACCACTGCGTCTGATGAACGGGCTCTACCTGCAACTGCACGCCTATATGCTGCGCGTCGCAATTCCCTATGGTACGCTCAACAGCGTCCAGATGCGTCAGCTTGCCATGATCGCGGAGCGCTGGGACAAGGGCTATGGCCATTTCACCACGCGCCAGAATATCCAGTATAACTGGCCGGAACTGCGTGATGTCCCCGATATGCTCGACGCGCTGGGGGAGGTCGGAATGCACGCCATTCAGACCTCCGGCAACACCATCCGCAATGTGACCGCTGACCATTTCGCCGGTGCCGCAGCGGATGAAATCGAAGACCCGCGCCCGGTTGCCGAACTGCTGCGCCAGTGGTCCACCGATCACCCGGAATTCCAGTTCCTGCCGCGCAAGTTCAAGATCGCGGTGACCGGCTCCCCCAATGATCGTGCCGTGACGAAATCGCACGACATCGGGCTACGTATGGTGCGCAACGATCAGGGTGAGCCGGGCTTTGAGGTCATTGTTGGTGGCGGGCTTGGCCGCACTCCCATGGTTGGCAAGGTCATCCGTGACTTCCTGCCCAAAGCCGACCTTCTGCCCTATTGTGAGGCGATTGTGTCGGTCTACAATCAGCTCGGTCGCCGCGACAATAAGTACAAAGCACGGATCAAAATCACCGTCCATGAGAACGGGCTTGATAAAATCCGCGGCCTGGTAGAGGCACGTTTTGCGGAGCTCAGCAGCGAATTTTCCGGTGTCGATCAGGACAGGCTTTCCGGGATCGAAGCGCAGTTTGCCCCGCCCGCATTTGAAACGGCGTCGACCGCTGCGTTTGACGCGGCCTATGACGCTGATCCGGTGTTGCGTTCCTGGGTGGATACCAACACCACGGCACACAAGCAGGACGATTATGCGATTGTCACCATCTCACTGAAAGCACATGGCAAAACGCCTGGTGACGCCGGTGCAGGCCAGATGCGTGTGATGGCTGACCTCGCTGATGAATTTGCACATAACGAACTACGCATCAGCCATGAACAGAATGTTATTCTTCCACATGTGCACAAATCGAACATTCCAGCACTTCACGCACGCCTGAAGGATGCCGGGCTGGCGACCGCCAATATCGGCCTGATCTCCGATATCATTGCCTGCCCCGGCATGGACTATTGCGCGCTTGCAACCGCCCGTTCCATCCCGGTTGCCCAGCAAATTGCGACGCGGTTTGAGGAACTGAAACTCGAACATGATATCGGCGCACTGAAGATAAAGATTTCCGGCTGCATCAATGCCTGCGGCCATCACCATGTCGGCCATATCGGCATTCTTGGCCTGGATCGCGCCGGGGTGGAAAACTACCAGATCACCCTTGGCGGGGATGGCACCGAAACCGCGGCCATCGGCGAACGCGCTGGCCCAGGGTTTGCCTATGATGAAATCGTGCCCGCGATAGAACGGTTGGTGATGGCCTATCTCGACCTGCGCGACGGCCCGGAGGAAGAATTCCTCGCCACCTATCGCCGTCTTGGGGCCGCCCCTTTCAAGGCTGCGCTCTACCCGGAGGCACAGAAGAATCATGCCGCTTGAAGCCCCCCTCGCCCCGGTCGCCGAGCGGGTGGCGGAGCTGAACGCCCGCTACCGCCACCATGGCGCGACCTCGGTTCTGGAACACGCAATGAACGATCCGTTGGTCGGGCCGCTGGCGCTGGTCAGCTCTTTCGGGGCAGAAAGCATTGTTCTGCTGCATCTGATTGCCACGATGGACCGCACGACTCCGGTGCTGTTTCTTGATACGGAAATGCTGTTTCCCGAAACGCTTGATTACCAACAGGAGGTCGCCGAACGGCTGCGGCTGACGGATGTGCGGGTGATCAACCCGGATCGGAATCAGGTGTTCCTGAAGGACAATGACGGGCTGCTCCATCAGCGTGACCCCGATGCCTGCTGTGCCCTGCGCAAAACCCAACCTCTTCAGGATGCACTTGCCCCTTTTGACGCCTGGATTACAGGACGCAAACGGTTTCAGGCCGGCAGCCGTGCAACGCTGGAGTTCTTTGAAGCTGAAGCGGACCTGCGGATCAAGATCAACCCGCTTGCCCATTGGGCACCAGAGGATATCCGCACCTATATGGACAACAACAATCTACCGCGCCACCCAATGATCGCGCGTGGCTACCCGTCAATCGGCTGTGCGCCGTGCACATCAAAGGTCCAACCCGGAGAGGACGCCCGCGCCGGACGCTGGCGCGGCAAGGAAAAAGTCGAATGCGGTATACATTTCGTTGATGGCAAGCTGGTGCGCGGGCCAATACAAGAAGGACAGACAGCATGACGGTAATTGTCACCGATAACGGCTTTGGCACCGATGACTGGGCCCACGGCTTTGTGTCGGCAGAAGATATTCCCGCAAATCTACCCCCTGCGCTGGCGTTTGATCTGGCGTCTGACGCCGACCCCGCTGTGCTGGCGGATCGGCTTGACCAGGTCGATTTGATCCGCGTTGACTTCCCTTCCTTTGCTGATGGGCGTGGGTTCACCATTGCGCGACAGCTGCGGCGGATGGGATATACCGGTCGGTTGCGCGCACGCGGCCATGTGATTGCGGATCAATATGCGATGGCGCGGCGTGCAGGCTTTGATGAAGTTGAAATCGACAGCGATCTTGCATCCCGCCAGCAGGAATCCCAGTGGAAAGCCCGTGCAAATTGGCGCGCACATGACTATCAGTCCCGGCTCAGAGCCTAGACCCGCGTCATAAATTTCGTTAGGACACAAACAATAGGCAGGGCACCCCCCTGAGCACACATATGAACGAGCATGTCAAAGTGAACGAAACAAACACCGTAAAACCCGTTCCGACGCTACCGGACGCGCAAACCGTGACCGAGGTGAAACACTGGACAGACCGGTTGTTTTCCTTCCGGGTAACACGGCCTGCCAGCCTGCGTTTCCGGTCCGGGGAATTTGTGATGATCGGCCTGATGGGCGACAATGGCCGCCCGCTTCTGCGCGCCTATTCCATAGCCTCACCCAGCTGGGACGAAGAACTGGAATTCTATTCGATCAAAGTGCCGGACGGGCCGCTGACGTCCAGATTGCAGCACATCAAACCCGGTGATGAAATTATCCTGCGCCCCAAGCCAGTGGGCACGCTGGTGCATGACGCGCTGCTGCCGGGAAAACGGCTTTGGTTCTTTGCCACCGGCACGGGGTTTGCGCCTTTTGCATCCCTCCTGCGGGATCCGCAGACCTATGAGGACTACGATGAAGTCATCATCACTCACACCTGCCGCGAAGTGGGCGAACTGCAATATGGCCGTGAGCTGATCGAAGATATCCGCCAGGATGAATTGCTGGCGGAACTGATGGGCGACGGGTTTCACAAAAAGATTCGCTACTACCCAACCACCACGCGCGAAGAGAGCGCCAAAATGGGGCGCATTACCGATCTGATGCGGGCAGGCGATGTTTTTGCTGACCTCGGCGTAGACGCGATTACCCCTGAAACGGATCGTGCGATGGTCTGCGGCAATCTGGCCTTCAATCTTGAAATCAAGGAATTGCTCGAAGGATACGGGCTGCGCGAGGGGGCAAATTCCGACCCCAAGGAATATGTCGTGGAAAAAGCGTTTGTGGATTAAGGTCGCGCCACAACACCCTTTATCAAAATAAAAAAAGCCGCGCATCAAAAGCGCGGCTTTTCTGTTTTGTGATGGCTGGTGTCAGAGGCCAAGCGCCGCCTTCACCTGATCGACCACAGCCTCAACCAGCGCAGGGTTTTCGGCGGCCTGCTCCACCGCTGTGGTCAGCGTGGTTTTGGTCACGTCATCAAGGCTTGAGTCAGCAATCATTGCAGTGACTTTTTCCGCGTCGAAGTTATCGGCTGAAAGGGCATCGGCCATGGCTTCGCCGGCTTCTTCGGTTGCGGCTGCAGCCTCTTCTGCTGCAGCTTCGGCCTCAGCAGCGGCGGCTTCTGCTTCTGCGGCAGCGGCTTCGGCAGCAGCCTGCGCTTCTGCTTCTGCGGCAGCGGCGGCCTCAGCGGCTTCGGCAGCAGCCTGGGCCTCAGCTTCTGCAGCGGCGGCAGCCTCAGCGGCAGCAGCCTCAGCAGCGGCCTGAGCTTCCGCTTCTGCGGCAGCGGCGGCTTCTGCGGCAGCAGCTTCTGCGGCGGCGGCCTCCGCAGCAGCAGCGGCTTCAGCTTCCTTTGCCGCTTGCTGGGCGCTGTAATAATAATAGCCACCGCCAGCCAGCACGACGACGATCGCGGCAATAATCAGATTCTTGTTCATTGGACATCCCTCCGGGTGTTCTGTAACGCAATTTGCGCCTTCCTTGGCAGATGTGGCGGCAGATGGAAAGTGATCAAAGGGGAAACTGGCGTCAAATCGCTCATTTTCCACGCGTTTTCACCTTGAAACAGCTTTAACCCGCGTTTACCTTCCGCTCGCATTACATGGTAACGGAAAAAGGAAGAAAACCATAGCCCGCAGACCCCACAACGCCCCCCCGGTGCGTGAAACCGGCCCTCGCGTGAACGATCGCATCAGGGCCAATGAAATCCGGCTCATCGACGAAAACGGCGACAATGTTGGGGTGGTAAGCCCGGCGCGCGGGCTTGAAATGGCGATTGAGGCCGGGCTCGACCTGGTGGAGATTTCGCCAAACGCCACCCCCCCTGTTTGTAAGATTATGGATTTTGGTAAGTTTAAATATGAACAGCAGAAACGCGAATCCGAACAGCGCAAGAAGCAAAAGGTCATCGAGGTCAAAGAGGTAAAATTCCGTCCGAACACGGACACCCATGACTATGACGTAAAAATGCGCAACGTGAAGAAATTCCTTGAAAACGGCGACAAGGTTAAGATTTCCCTGCGCTTCCGTGGTCGTGAAATGGCGCACCAGCAACTTGGCCGCGAACTTCTGGAACGCGTCGCCGAGGATACGCAGGAGATCGGCAAGGTTGAAAACATGCCGAAGATGGAAGGCCGCCAGATGATCATGATGATCGGGCCAGTGGCGAGCAAGTAACACGGGCCAACACAGAACAACCCGGCAGGCCACCACCCGCCGGGTTTTGTTTTGCCATGGCTATTCGGGCAAAGGGATTTGATTGGCCTGATTGGTTCGGCTTTCCCAACATGGGGGTTGGCGGAATCGCCCCGAAAGCGCCGATCACATATCGCGTCCGGGTTCGTTTGGATCGCTTGAGAACAATGCAATCTTGTTGCCCTGAGGGTCACGAAGGTAACCAACATAAAAATGAGCTCCGTAGTCGGCGCGAAATCCCGGCGCGCCCTCATCGGTGCCACCAGCGTCAAGCGCGGCGGCGTGAAGATCCCGAACCTGCTATTGATGACGGGCTTCAAATGCCACCATCACCCCATTGCCGACAGAGGCCGGTTCCCCGTTAAAAGGAGGTTTAACGTAAAAATCAGGTTGTGTCGGGGATTGTCCCGGCTCTACAGGCAGGGCAAAGCTTAATCCTTCGGCCCCCTCCTCCAGCTCATATCCGAGCGCATGCAGAAAGGCACAGTAGAACCGTTTTGCACCCGCGATGTCATCGGCACCGACGGTGACAAGGCGATCATATTCCATCCCCCGAAACTTTGGCTGATGTTGTTCGCGGCGAACGCCGAACACCTTCGGGGATATTCACGCAACGCCCCCCGATATTCAGAATTTCGGGAGGTTCCTCTTGCAATTTAGTTAGCAGCCGCCGCAACCGCCCTCTGGGTCATCACCTTGACCAGATGTGCCCGGTAATCCGCCCCGCCGTGGAGATCGGAAATCATCCCATCCGGATCGACCGACAGACCATCCAGTGCGCTGGCAGAGAACTCCGCGTTCAGCGCCTCCTCCGCCGCATTCCAGCGATAGACGCCCTCCTCTGACGCACCGGTGACCGCGACCCGCACGCCATCGGCGTATTTGGCAACAAACACCCCAACAAGCGCAAAGCGAGAGGCCGGCTGGTCAAATTTGGCATATGCCGCCGCCTCCGGCACCGGGAAGCTGACCGATGTGATGATTTCATCCTCTTCAAGCGCTGTGGTGAACAGCCCCTGGAAAAAGTCATCCGCCGACAGTTCGCGTTGGCTGGTCTTTATTGTCGCGCCACTCGCCAGAACCGCCGCCGGGTAATCCGCCGAAGGGTCATTGTTGGCAAGGCTGCCACCGATTGTGCCGCGATTGCGCACAGCCGGATCGCCAATGCCGCCCGCCAGCGCCGCAAGCGCCGGGTAAGCGCCCGCTGCCCCGGCAACAAATCCGTGAGTTGTCGCCGCGCGCACCGTGACGGTCTGGCCATCATCGTCAACACCTTGCAACTCCTTTATACCCGTCAGGCTGACAAGGGTTTCCGGCATCGCCAATCGCTGCTTCAGCGTCGGGATCAGCGTCTGCCCGCCGGAAAGCGCCTGCGCGCCCACATCCGACATCAATGCCACCGCCGCATCAAGGGAGGTTGGCCGTTCCAGTTCGAATTCATACATGTCCAATCCTCCTTAAGCGTTCATCGCGGCCCAGACCCGCGCGGGGCTGAGCGGCATATCAATATGGGTCACGTCCTTGCCGGCCCGTTGCAGCGCATCCACCACCGCGTTGACCACGGCGGGTGGCGATCCGATGGCACCGGCCTCCCCGCAGCCTTTCACCCCAAGCGGGTTATGGGTGCAGGGCGTCTGGCAGGAATGATCCACGCTGTAGAACGGCACGTCATCGGCGCGCGGCATGGCGTAATCCATATAGCTGCCGGACAAAAGCTGCCCATCCGCGTCATAGGCGCAGTTTTCAAGCAGCGCCTGCCCGATCCCCTGGCCAAGCCCGCCATGGACCTGCCCGTCAACGATCATAGGGTTCACGATATTGCCAAAATCATCCGCTGCGGCAAAGCGTTCGATCGTAACTTTGCCGGTATCCGGGTCGAC
>CAYTUW010000002.1:40229-46587 GCA_964441435.1 uncultured Rhodobacterales bacterium | reverse complement strand
GTGTAACCGCGTTCCTTGTTAAGGCGGATAATCGCGTCACCGATGGTGTTCAGAAGCGTCCGGTTCACCCCGGCGCCGACCTCATCCAGAAAGACAATCTTCGCATCAACCATCATCGTGCGGCCAAGTTCCAGAAGCTTTTTCTGCCCGCCGGAAACCTGCCCGGCCTTATGGTCCGCCAGATGTTCAATGGTCAGGAATTCAAGCACCTCATCGGCCTTGGCCTTCAGTGCGCGTTCCTCATCCGCGATACGGCGGCGGCCAAACCAGGTGTTCCAGAGTTTTTCGCCCGATTGCGCACCGGGTACCATCATCAGGTTTTCGCGGCAGGACATCGAGGAAAATTCATGCGCGATCTGGAACGTGCGAAGCAGCCCCTTGTGAAACAATTCATGCGGGGGCAGGCCGGTGATGTCCTCGCCCTTCATCGTGACTTTGCCCGCCGTGGGCTTCAGCACACCGGCGATGACGTTGAACAAGGTGGTCTTGCCGGCGCCATTCGGCCCGATCAACCCGGTGATGGAGCCTTCCCCGATCGTCAGGCTGGCACCATCAACGGCGTGAAAACCGCCAAAATGTTTGGCGAGTCCCTCTACGGTGATCATGAGCGGCAGTCCCCCCTGTCCGCAATTTTTGTTTTTATTGGAGCCGTCATTTAAAGAAACAGCCCGGTCGTTTCAACCGGGCTGTTCCGTTTTCACGTGCAGGGCACCTTAGCGGAAGCGCACGGTGACGTTTGCGCCATCCTGCACTTCGATCTCGCGGTAGGAGCCGCCAGCCTCACCCGGGCCGATCAGTTCCACAGCGGAGGCGCCAACATAGTCAATGTCACCGCCTGCGCGCAGGATTTCCAACCCCTTGGCCAGTTCACCCGGATAGATTTCTTCACCCGGTGCGTTGGCAACTTCGAGGATTTTCTCGATGTAAACGGCTGGATCGGTGGATCCCGACGCTTCCATAGCGAAAGCAAAAAGCGCTGCTGCGTCATAGCTTTCCGGGGTGTAGGGCGATGTGCCATCAAAGCCACCCGCATCACCAATCGCAGTGATGGCTTCGGCAGAAGCACCGCCAACACCTGCAATCTGCCCGAAGGAACCATTAAGTGCCGGGCCGACATTCGCCGGAAGGCTGTCGCCGATCATGCCACCGGGCAGGACGAACTGTTCGTAAGCGCCGGAATCAAGCGATGCGTTGATGATGCCAAGACCACCCTGGTCGAGGTAACCCGCAACAACCAGGATGTCGCCACCAGCGGCTGCAAGCGCGCCGACCTCGGCGGAATAGTCTGCCTTGCCGTCTTCGTGGCTGGTGTTGATGGTGATTTCACCACCAGCAGCGGTGAAGGATTCGGCAAATGCATCCGCCAGACCTTTACCATAGTCGTTGTTGGTGTAGGTCAGCGCAACGGAGTTAATGCCGCGATCCATCAGGATGTCTGTCATCACCTGGCCTTCACGCGCATCAGACGGTGCCGTGCGGAAGAACAGGCCCTGGTCTTCGACCGTGGTCAGCGCCGGTGAGGTCGCCGAAGGTGAAATCATCACCATGCCGTTCGGAATTGCGACGTTCTGCAGGATCGCACCGGTGACGCCGGAACAGTCCCCGCCGATGATCCCGGAAATGCCCTCGGTGATCAGGCGTTCCGCGTTGGAGGTCGCCAGGCCGTTGTCGATACAGCCTGTATCGGCGCGCACGCCTTCCAGCATCTGACCGTCAAGGATACCACCTGCCGCATTCAGTTCGGCTATTGCAGCGTCCACGCCAGATCCCATGTGGCCTGTCAGCGATTCAATCGGGCCAGTGAACCCGAACAGAACCCCGAGCTTGATATCCTCGGCGGAGGCAGCGCCCGCAGCCATCACGGATGTTGCGGCGGTTGCCAGTAGCAGCTTCTTCATAAGTCTCTCCCTATTTGGACTTTTTTTTGCTGGCGCAAACTTATGACTGTTGTTCAAAAAAGAAAAGCTTTCTGTGCATGTGGTTTGACTGGAGCGATCTGAGGCTTTCAAATAGCGGGACAATGCCGATCATTCGTCCCCTCTGTTTCTTCGTTCTGCTGGTATTCCCGGCACTGGCGGATATTGGCTCATCGCAGGGTGCACTCCGTGTCGAAACTGTTCTGCCTGGGGTCGAAGAGCCCTGGGGGCTCGCTTTTGTCTCTGATGACGAATTCCTGGTGACCGAGCGCGGCGGCCGATTGCTCTGGTCGCGGAATGGCGACATCCATCCGATCAGCGGTGTTCCTGAGGTCTTTGCCGAAGGCCAGGGGGGCTTGCTCGACGTGATGCTGCCGCGGGATTTTGCCGATAGCCATGAGGTTTTTCTTAGCTTCGCCATACCGCAGACCGAGGGCGCGGGAACGGCCCTTGGGGTTGGGCGGTTGAATTTTGAACACCAACGGCTTGAAGCGTTCCGCGTGATCTTTGAGATGACACCCGGCAGTTCCGGGGGGCGGCATTTTGGCGGGCGGATCGTCGAAGCGCGCGACGGAACAATTTTTCTGACAATCGGTGATCGGGGTGATCGGCCAAGTGCACAGGACCGCTTGCGCCACAATGGGTCAGTCATTCGGATTCTGCGCGATGGCTCGATTCCACCTGACAACCCGTTTGCGGCGGGGGGTGGCGGGCAACCCGAAATCTGGAGCTTTGGCCACCGTAACCCGCAGGGTGCCGCGCTTGATCTGGATGGCAATCTTTGGGTCAACGAGCACGGTGCGCGCGGCGGGGATGAGGTCAATCGGATCGAACCGGGTGCGAACTTCGGCTGGCCCGTCATCGCCTATGGGCGCCATTACTCATATCTTCCGATCGGCGAGGGCACCCATAAGGAAGGGATGGAACAGCCCGCACACTACTGGGATCCCTCTATCGCGCCATCGGGGTTGATGATCTACTCCGGTCGACTGTGGCCGGAATGGCGTGGCCACTTCTTCGTTGGCAGCCTGAAGTTTGGCTATATTGCGCGGCTTGATCCCGACCAGGGCTGGGCCGAGGAACAGCTTCAATCAGAAGAAACCGGCCGCGTGCGCGATGTGCGTGAGGCGCCCGATGGGTCGATCTGGTTTTTAAGCGTTATTGACGGGGCGGTCTATCGTGTAACGCCAGCCGATTAAGACCCGCGCAGTTCGAGGTAGACAGAATCGCACCATTCATCGCCAAGCTGAAACGTGCGCTCCTCGTATCCGGTGCGCCTGAAGCCAAGGTTATCCAGCAGCTTGAGTGAGGCTTCGTTGCGGGGATCGACATCGGCGATCAATACGCCGTTCGGGTGTGTGTCAAAGTAGTGTTCGAGCAATACTTTACACGCTTCAAAGCCAAGCCCCCGCCCCCAGACATCCGGCGCCAGGATAAAGCCGATCTCGCCTTTGCGCCAGATGCCTGCCTTTCCAATCACCTTTCCTTCAAATTCAATGACGAACTCATCCGCGTCCTTTCCATGGATCATTCCAGCGACAAAATTTTCTGTCTGAGCGATTTCCGTATGGGGCAGGGTGCTCCAGTAACGCATGGCGCGGGGGTCGCTAAAGATCGGGTGCAGCGCATTTGTGTCTTCGGGTCTCGCACGCCGCAGGACCAACCGCTTTGTGTGGATCATATCGACAGTCGCACTGCCTGGCTGCCCCGTTCGCGGTAAGGGGTGGTATCGTAATGCGCCCTGTAACATTTGGAGAAATGTGAAGGCGAGGCGAACCCACAGGCAAGGGCGACATTGATCACACTCATATCGGTCTGCATCAGCAGGTTCCGTGCCTTTTGCAGGCGAAGCTCCATGTAGTATCGCTTGGGTGAGCGATTGAGATATCGCCGGAACAGCCGTTCAAGCTGGCGTGTAGACATGCCAACATCTTTGGCCAGGATGGCCGGTGAAATAGGTTCCTCAATATTCTGCTCCATCATCTGGATGACGGCGGAAAGTTTCGGATGACGCACGCCGATGCGCGATGGCACCGAAAGGCGTTGCGTGTCCTGATCGGTGCGGATCGAGGAATAGATCAGCTGATCAGCAACAGCATTGGCGAGTTCCTCGCCGTGGTCATTGGCAATCAGTTTCAGCATCAGGTCGATCGAGGACGTGCCGCCCGCAGTGGTGTAGCGGTTACCATCCATCACAAAGACCGACTTGGTCAGTTCCACCTCATCAAACTCCTCGGCGAAGCTGTCCTGGTTTTCCCAGTGGATGGTTGCGCGTTTGCCATCCAGAAGCCCCGCCTTGGCAAGCGTGTAGCCCGCCGTGCAGAGCCCACCGATTACCGGGCCACGCCGTGCTTCGCGCCGAAGCCAGCTGATCACACGTTTTGTGGTTGCATTCTGAACATCGACGCCACCGCAGATTAGAATTGTGTCGTCGCGCAGCACCTCTTCGAGGTCGGTATTTACGCGAAACTCCGTCCCCGCAGAACATGTCACACTTTCCCCGCCTTCGCCGACCAGGGTCCATGAATAGAGTTCCTGCCCCGACATACGGTTGGCAATGCGCAGCGATTCAAGTGCCGCTGCAAAGCAAAGCATGGTGAAGTCTTCCAGCAACGCAAAAACAAACCGACGCGGCCTGGCGCCCGGTTCGACCTCAACTTTCTGGAAGTTCGTCGCCATGCAAATCACTCCACCTGACAGAACACTGAGCGAGCCAAGCAGGAATCTTTCGCACGATCAAGACAAATGCGACATTTTTTGCCGCGTTTTGCTGTTATCGATAACAGTTTGCGGATTCATCGGTTGGCAATGCTGCGCCAGACACCTTATAGAAGGTTTTCGCACAACCCCATTTGCAGGAGCAAGGACATGAAACGGGTATGGAACAAGTCTGACTGGCGCAACAAGCCCCGGATTCAGATGCCCGACTATACGGATGAAACCAAGCTGAACGCCGTCGAGGCGAAGCTTGCCTCTTATCCGCCGCTTGTCTTTGCCGGCGAGGCACGAAAGCTGAAATCAGCCCTTGGTGATGTATCGCGTGGCGATGCTTTTCTGCTTCAGGGTGGTGATTGCGCAGAGAGTTTCGCAGAGTTTTCCGCCGATAACATCCGCGACACCTTCAAGGTGATGCTGCAGATGGCGATGGTGCTGACCTATGGCGCCAAAGTGCCGGTGGTGAAGGTTGGTCGCCTTGCCGGGCAGTTTGCCAAGCCGCGCTCCGCCCCGACGGAGGTTGTGGACGGGGTGGAACTGCCAAGCTACCGCGGTGACATTATCAACGAGCTGGATTTCACCGAAAAGGCACGTGTGCCGAACCCTAAGAAGATGCTGCAGGCTTACACCCAAGCAGCGGCGACCCTGAACCTCGTGCGGGCGTTCAGCCAGGGGGGCTATGCGGATGTGCATCAGGTTCATGCCTGGACGCTCGGCTTTACAGACAGTGATGATGCGGCGCGTTACCGTGATATGGCGGACCGGATTGGCGATACGCTCGACTTCATGAAAGCAGCGGGCGTGGATAGTGACCGGGCCCATACCTTGCAGACGGTGGATTTCTATACCAGCCACGAAAGCCTGCTTCTGGAGTATGAAGAGGCGCTCTGCCGCGTCGATTCAACCTCCGGCAAATATGTTGCGGGGTCGGGCCATATGATCTGGATTGGCGACCGTACCCGGCAGCCCGACGGGGCACATGTGGAATTTGCCCGCGGGGTGCTGAACCCCATTGGTCTCAAATGTGGGCCGACAACTACAGCGGACGACCTCAAGGTATTGATGGAGAAACTGAACCCCGAAAACGAGGCCGGTCGCCTGACATTGATTGCGCGCTTCGGGGCGGGCAGCGTTGGCGATCATTTGCCACGATTGATCAAGGCGGTGAACGATGAGGGCGCAAATGTCGTCTGGTCCTGTGACCCGATGCACGGCAACACGATCAAATCCTCCTCCGGTTATAAAACACGGCCCTTTGAAAGCGTGCTGCGTGAGGTGCAGGAATTCTTTGCAATTCATCGCGGCGAAGGCACGATCCCCGGCGGTGTGCATTTCGAAATGACCGGCCAGGACGTGACCGAATGCACCGGAGGCGTGCGCGCGGTGACGGATGAAAACCTCAGTGACCGTTACCACACTGCTTGCGATCCTCGGCTGAACGCAAGTCAGGCGCTGGAACTGGCTTTCTTGATTGCGGAAGAACTGTCATCGGACCGAAAGGATCGCCGGGCGGAGGCGGTCTAGCCCCCCGCCGCGCGGTAGAACACAGATTTCCCGGCGGTGATGTGCCGTCGGGGTTTTTGTTCTTATCGTTCAACGTCATCGGCAGAATAGACCAGTCGCAGATGCGGTTTTGTCGAAAATGCATTTCCGGTCTCGGCAAAGCCCATCGGTTCTGGCCGCTTTGCTGCAGCGGCTGGAACCGGAGCCTTGCTCATATCCGGTGA
>CAYTUW010000002.1:22875-40129 GCA_964441435.1 uncultured Rhodobacterales bacterium | reverse complement strand
ACCCAGAGCTGGACATGGGATCTGCGCAGTGTGAACGGGCGTGGGCTTGACTTGCGACTGCGTGTGCCGGACTTCATCACAGGCTTGGAAGCGGAACTGCGATCGGCCCTGGGCAAGGCCCTTGGCCGCGGCGTCGTGAACCTGACCCTGCGGATCAACAGGGAAAACAACGCGGCGGGCGACGCCATAGACGAAGCTGCGCTGCATCAGGCCGTAGAAGCCATGCGAAGCGCCGAGGCTGCGGCGCGTGCTGCCGGGCTTCAGATCACACCGGTTTCTGCGGCGGAAATACTTGCCCAGAAAGGCGTGCTGAAACCTATCTCGGAAGATGACGGTATTGGCCCACTCAAGGCGCGGTTGCGTGAGGATTTTGAGGCGCTGCTTAGCGAATTTCTTGCGTCCCGTGCGCGCGAAGGTGCCGCCCTTTGCGGCATTATTTCAGACCAGTTGGAAGTCATTTCGAACCTGACGGATCAGGCGGGAAATGTCGCCAGGTCCCGTCGCGACCAGCAGGCCGATCAGCTTCGACACAATCTGGCGCGGGTTCTGGAAAATGCGGATGCAGTAGATGAGGCGCGGGTCGCGCAGGAACTGGCAATCCTGGTGGTCAAAGCGGATGTGACCGAGGAACTGGACAGGCTGTCAGCGCATGTTGTCGCTGCGCGAGAATTGTTACAGGCAACGGACCCTGTCGGCAGAAAGCTCGATTTTCTGATGCAGGAGTTCATGCGTGAGGCAAACACACTTTGTTCCAAATCGCAAAATAGCGACCTGACCGCTATTGGGCTTGATCTGAAAACCGTCATAGATCAAATGCGCGAACAGGTTCAAAATCTGGAGTGACAATGGATAAGCGCCGCGGACTACTCATTATCCTTTCTTCACCGTCGGGGGCGGGGAAATCCACCCTGGCACGCCGGTTGAGCAACTGGGACAGCAGTATTTGTTTTTCGGTCTCCGCCACAACGCGCACGATCCGAAAGGGAGAAACCGACGGGGAAGATTATCATTTTGTTGATGAGGCAGCCTTCAAGCGCATGGCGTCGGAAGGCGAGATGCTGGAGCATGCCCATGTCTTCGGGAATTTCTACGGGTCGCCGAAAACACCGGTCGAAACGTCGATTAATGCCGGTTGTGATGTGTTGTTTGACATTGATTGGCAAGGGGCGCAGCAGATCAGGAACTCAAGCCTTGGCGCGCATACGCTGTCAATCTTTTTGCTGCCTCCGTCGATTGCCGAACTCAAAGCACGCCTTGAGAAACGCGGCCAGGATGACGAGGCTACAATTTCACGCCGGATGCAGAAAAGCTGGGATGAAATCAGCCTTTGGGACAGCTATGACTATGTGCTGATCAACGATGACCTTGATGCAACCGAAGAGAAGCTGAAGACTATTGTAACTGCCACGCGACTACGCCGCCTTCAACGGCCGGGTCTGACGGATCATGTTCGCGCGCTACATCAGGAATTCGAGGCACGGAAATGACGGTTTACATGCTCGACGGTGCCACGCCGAAAGTTGACGAAAGCGCCTGGATTGCACCGGATGCAAATGTAATCGGAAAGGTTCTGGTTGAGGCGGATGCCTCTGTCTGGTTTGGGGCCACCCTGCGCGGTGATAATGAGATGATCACCCTGGGCAAAGGCAGCAACGTGCAGGAAAACTGTGTGTTGCACACGGATATGGGGTTTCCTCTGCTGATCGGGTCGGGCTGCACTATTGGGCACAAGGCGATACTGCACGGCTGCACCATCGGAGATGGCAGCCTTATTGGTATGGGGGCGACGGTTCTGAACGGTGCGGTGATTGGCCGGAACTGTCTGATCGGCGCGGGAGCGCTGATTACAGAAGGCAAGGATATCCCTGACGGGTCGCTTGTGATGGGAACGCCGGGGCGCGTTATCCGGTCACTGGATGCGGCGGCGATTGCAGGGCTTGCGAACTCCGCAAAAGGCTATCAAAACAATGCGCGCCGCTTTGCCTCTGGGTTGAAAGAACTACATGGCTGACAAACCATCCCTTGTTCGCCGCATGCGCTGGCCGGAGAGCTCATCGCGGGCGGTGGGCACGCCGCTGCAGCCATCGGTTGTCTATGCTTCAGACAACCCCGACCACCTTGACGCTCAATATGGCGGAGTCCGGCCTGGGTATACCTACGCCCGCGAAGGTCATCCAAACGCTGATGTGCTGGCACGCAAGATTGACAGCATGGAGGGCGTTTCTGGTGGCATAATGACCGGCTCTGGCATGGCGGCTGTGACCGCGGCTCTGTTTGGCGCGCTGAGTGCCGGTGACCACGTCATCGCCGGTGATCAGCTTTATGGCCGAGTATTGCGGATGCTGAACGAGGATTTGCCTCGACTTGGCATTGAAACCAGCCTCGCGGACCCTACAGATGCCGATTCCGTAGCGCGTGCAATCCGCCCAAACACCAAGGCAATTCTGGTAGAAGTGGTTTCAAACCCGACCTTGCGGATCGCGGATATGGAGGGGCTGGCGCAGCTTGCCCGTGACCATGGGCTGCTTTTTATCGTAGACAATACGTTCACCACGCCACGTGGTTTCCTGCCGTTCGAAAACGGCGCGGACGTGGTGATCCATTCGGTAACAAAGCTGCTGGCCGGTCATTCAGACGCAACGCTTGGTTACGTCGTGGCCAGGGATCGGAAACTACAGGAACAAATTGCAACGCTTGCTGTGACATGGGGCCTGACCGCCAGCCCGTTTGACTGCTGGCTGGCGGAACGCGGGCTCTATTCCTTTGAACTGCGGTACGACCGGGCCGAAGCCAACGCCGCAGCACTGGCCGATCATCTTGCTACCTTGCCTGGGGTGAAAAGGGTGCTCTACCCGCTGCGTCGGGATCATCCTGATCACAACAGGGCCGGGGCTTTGCTGGGCGCACACGGCGGTAATATGGTCAGCTTTGAAATCAAAGGTGGGCGCGCTGCTGCCAACCGTCTGGTTGCCGCGGCAGGTAATATAGCCTTTGCCCCGACACTTGGTGACATCGGCACAACCCTCAGCCATGCGGCGACCAGCTCTCACAGGGGGCTTTCGCCAGAGGCGCGCGCTTCACTTGGCATTACCGAAGGGTTCTTTCGCATTTCCGTTGGTGTTGAGGATGTCGCTCTTTTGAAGGGCGAATTTGCCGAAGCTGTGATCGCTGCTTCCACAGCGGAAGAGTCATCCGAACTGGGGTGAAACTATATCCTTGCCGATCTGCATGATTCCGCAATCAACGGACGGGGCCAGGTTCTTCAGTTCTTTCGTTATGAGCTCTGGATTCGGCAACTTGGGTGTCAGCACGCGGTAGTCGCCGGGAAAATGCGCCTCTTCCAGCGCGGTTGCAATATCCAGCGCATCGAACTGGCGCGCGACCAGCGGTGACAGGATCACGTCGGGCTGGACACTCCGCAGCAACCTGAGATCAAAGTCGGCATAGTCACAAAAGACCAATATATCGTCTTCTGGCAGGGTTCTGCCCCGGGCCAGCCAGTCGTGGACATCCCCGACCACAAGTATGACACCTTTGTTCATCAGCGCTCCGCCAAGATAGGTTACAGGGTTACATCCGAAGCACTAGTTACTGTATGAGTGCACAATTTCAGATTGTGGGGTAGCCTGTCAAAGCCATTTACATGTAATGGGTGCCGCGCTATGGCCCCAGCGATGACGCTTTAGGATGTTTCCTCTCGCAACGCAGTGGCCAGATATTAGCAGTGCCAACTGGTCACACGAAGGGTATTGCCCAACGAAAAGGGGGCGACGGTGACTACCGAATTGATAGCAGGTCTGATCGGCGCAATACCTATTCCGGTCCTCTACATTGATGAAAGTGAAAGGATCGCCGCGATTAATGCCGCTGCAGAGGCGGTTTTCAGTACGACAATCCAGGGGCGCCACTATATTTCGGCGATCCGCCAGCCTGCTGTGCTGGATGCAGTTGAGAAAGTACTCAGCGACCGTGGCCACCATACCGCACGTTACAATCACCGTGCCGGGGAGCAAGCGGTTTCCTACACAGTGTATTGTGCGCCCTTTGGCGGCAGGGCCGACCGCCCAGGGATCGTGTTGAGCTTTGACGACACCTCGGATCTGGAGCATGCGGCCCAGATGCGACGCGATTTCGTTGCCAACGTCAGTCACGAATTGCGGACGCCGCTTACCGCGTTGCTGGGCTTTGTCGAAACGCTGAAAGGCGCGGCAAAGGACGATCCAGAGGCCCGCGCGCGCTTTTTGGAGATCATGGAGCGCGAGGCCTCCCGGATGAATCGGCTGGTTGGCGACCTGCTGTCGCTCAGCCGTGTTGAATCCGAAGAGCGCATGGTGCCGAAGGCCGAACTCGACATTGGAACACTCCTGCGGTCGGTGGTTCAGGCACTGCGCCCGCTTGCCAGTGATAACGAAGTGGACCTGCGCCTGACATTGCCATCGCTTCCAACAAAGATTGCCGGTGACGCAGATCAGCTTCAGCAGGTGTTTACAAACCTTATTGAGAACGCGGTCAAATATGGCGGCAATGGCGGTGTCGTTGATGTGGGAATCACCCCATATGAATTTGATGACATGATCCGTTGCCCAAGCGTGCGGATCACCGTGCGCGATTTCGGTGAAGGGATTCGCCCGGAACATATAGCCCGTTTGACCGAACGATTTTACCGGGTCGACAACCACCGTTCACGGGAAATGGGTGGAACCGGGCTTGGGCTTGCGATTGTAAAGCATATCATCAATCGGCATCGCGGACGTCTGCGTATAGATAGTATTCTTGGCGAAGGGAGCACCTTTACCGTTGTGTTGCGCCGGGGCGATCAGGGTGCTGGAGTTCCAAACACACCCGCCCCCTGACGGCGCCAGATTGTGGGCTTATACCTGTTTTGCTTTTGGAAGCTTGCGGTAGGATGAAGACTCTGTGAGCTTGACCGGAAATGCGGAGGGGTGAAATGCTTGAACGACGTGCGTGGGTGCCGGAAGAATGTGAAAAGCTTGTCACAAGGCTTTCAGCGGAAACAACAGGGAATAGCGCCGCAGCAATCGCCCGCGAGTTGGACGATCTGGCGGAACGCAATCGCATCATCCATGACGTTGAATGTTTCAACCTGAACCCTGCAACCAACGTGATGAACCCCAGGGCCGAGCGTTTACTGGCCTCTGGCCTGGGCACGCGGCCTTCACTTGGGTATCCCGGCGATAAATACGAAACGGGCCTCGAAGCGATTGAGCAGGTGGAAATCATCGCCGCCGCGCTGGCGGCAGAGATATTCGATGCCCGGTATGCAGAGATAAGGGTGCCGTCGGGCGCGATTGCCAATCTTTATGGTTTCATGGCCTGTTGCCGCCCCGGTGACACAATCATTGCACCACCGGCATCCATTGGCGGTCATGTGACCCATCATGGCGCGGGCTGTGCAGGGTTGTTCGGCCTTGAAACGGTGGACGCCCCGGTGTCAGCCGATGGGTATACGGTGGATATTGATGCGCTGGCCAAACTGGCGCGTGCGCTCCGCCCTGGTCTGATAACCCTAGGGGCCAGCCTAAATCTTTTTGAGCACCCTGTAGCGCGCGTCCGCGAAATCGCCGATGAGGTTGGCGCCAAAGTGCTGTTCGATGCCGCCCACCAATGTGGAATCATTGCTGGTGGTGCCTGGAAAAACCCATTGCAGGAAGGTGCCCATCTGATGACCATGAGCACCTACAAAAGCCTCGGTGGGCCGGCCGGTGGCCTTCTTTTGACAAACGACCCTGATATTGCCGAACAGCTCGACAAAATCGCCTTTCCCGGAATGACCGCGAATTTTGACGCGGCAAAATCCGCAGCCCTTGCGGTTTGCCTGTTGGATTGGCGTGAACATGGGCGCGCCTATGCCAGAGAAATGATCGCGACAGCACAGGCTTTCGCGGCGGGGTTGGCGGCGCGGGATCTTCCGGTTTTTGCAAGTGACAAAGGCGGAACGGATTCCCATCAATTTGCGCTCCTTTCAGAACCGTTTGGAGGCGGGCAAGCGATTTCCAAACACCTGCGAAAGGCGGGTTTTCTGACCTGTGGAATTGGTTTGCCGGTGGCCGAGGTTGCCGGGGATCTAAATGGTTTGCGTCTTGGGACACCGGAAATGGTGCGCCGCGGTGTCAACGCTGACAACGTGGATGAGATCGCAGCCCTTTTTGCGCGTGCCATCGCGGCAGATCGCCCCGAAACACTTGCGTCTGATGTGCGGGCCTTGCGGGCGAATTATCAATCTCTTCATTTTGTGAATTAAAGGTCAGGATTTTCCGGCGGTTTCATAAAACTGTTACAAGACTGTCGCAAAAGCATAGCGCACCCGGCGTAGGCAGCCAGGTGTGACGCCCATGTTGGGCGTCCTGATCTATCAGGAGATAACCATGACCCTTTCGAAGCTCGCAGCGTCTGCTCTGACCATCGCTGCCGTTTCTGCGACCGCTGCCGCTGCCCGTGATCAGGTGCAGATTGCAGGGTCTTCCACCGTTCTTCCTTATGCAACAATCGTTGCTGAGGCCTTTGGTGAAAACTTTGACTTCCCGACGCCGGTTGTTGAATCCGGCGGCTCCTCTGCTGGCCTCAAAAAATTCTGCGAAGGCGTTGGTGAAGCCACGATCGACATCGCAAACGCATCCCGCGCGATCAAAGACAGCGAAGTCGCCACCTGCGCCGAAAACGGTGTGACGGAGATCATCGAAGTTCGCATCGGTTATGACGGCATCGTCTTTGCCTCTGACATCAACGGTAATTCCTTTGAATTCACGCCGGAAGACTGGTATCGCGCCCTGTCCGCACAGGTTGTTGTGGATGGCGAACTCGTCGACAACCCCTACACCATGTGGAACGAAGTCAACCCGGATCTGCCTGCGCAGGAAATCCAGGCGTTCATTCCGGGCACCAAGCACGGCACCCGTGAAGTGTTCGAAGACAACGTGATCCTCGCCGGTTGTGAAGAAGTCGGTGATTTCGAGGTGTACCTTGCCTCGGCTGAAGGGGACGACGAAAAAGCACGCGCCAAAGCTGCTGAAAAAGCCTGTATCGCACTGCGCACCGATGGCCGTTCCGTAGATATCGACGGCGACTACACCGAAACACTCGCGCGCATCACATCGAACCCCGAAGGCATCGGTGTCTTTGGTCTGGCATTTTACGAAAACAACACTTCGCTTTTGCAGGTTGCCACGATGAGCGGCGTTGTTCCGTCGACCGAATCCATCGCAACCGGCGAATACCCGGTATCCCGCCCGCTGTTCTTCTACATCAAAGCAGCGCATATCGGTGTGATCCCCGGCCTGAAGGAATATGCTGAATTCTTCATCTCTGATGAAATCGCCGGTCCGGATGGGCCGCTGGCGGAATACGGCCTCGTTTCAGACCCGGAGTTGGGTGATACGCAAGCCGCCGTATCCGGCGAACACGCGATGTAAGCCACAAAAATCGGGCGGCCTCCTACCGGGTCGCCCGATTTTCACTTTGATTTCAGGCTGCTGCCCCATGCCCCTCATCTGGATATTTCTGATTGTGTTCACCATCGCCTGCCTGGGCTATATCGCCGGGCGCGGTCGTGCGCTATCTTCTGCCGGGGGTGATCGTCGCCTTCTGCATTCGCTTCCGAACTACTACGGTATGAACGCCGCGTTGATGGCGCTGGTGCCGTCGCTTGCAATTCTAGCGCTCTGGCTGATTGTCCAGCCGATGGTCATTGAAAGCCGCGTCAGCCAGTTGATCCCTGACAGCGTGATTGCCGAAGATAGTACAAGGTCGCTTGTCATGTCCGATGTGCGCCGGGTGGCTGCGGGTCTCGATGTGGCTGTCGAACAGGGCGCGATGAGTGCTGAAGAAGCGAATGGCCTGCGCAGCGAACTGACCAATGTCCGCGAACGGCTTGCCGGCGTCGGCGTCGCTCTTGGTAGTGATGTCAGCCCCGATGTCCTCAACGCCGCCCAGCGTTATCGTATTTTGGCCAATGTCGGCTCCACCTGGTTGAGCATCGTCGTGATTGGCCTTGCGCTGCTTGGCGCCGCATACGCCTATACGCGCAGCCACCGGGATTTTCGCGCGCGTAATGTTGTGGAAAAAGGGGTGCTGGCGCTGCTGATCCTTGCGGCCTCCATAGCGATCCTGACGACGCTTGGCATCGTGCTGTCGATGCTGTTTGAAACGCGCAACTTCTTTGCTCAATACAGTTTCTCAGAATTTTTCTTCGGCATTACCTGGGCGCCGGATTTCCGGGGTGATTCCGCCCTGGGCATCCTGCCGCTGCTTTGGGGGACGCTATATATTTCCATTGTCGCGCTAGCCGTCGCGGTGCCGATTGGCCTGTTTGCTGCGATTTACATGTCCGAATATGCCGGGCCGAAAATGCGCGCCATCGCCAAGCCCTTGATCGAAATTCTCGCCGGGATCCCAACCATTGTTTATGGTCTCTTTGCGCTGATTACGATTGGCCCGATGCTGCGGGATTATTTTGCACAACCGCTGGGGTTGGGGGAAAGCGCTGCCTCCGTAATGACAGCAGGGCTGGTCATGGGCATCATGCTCATCCCTTTTGTCAGCTCACTTTCGGATGACATTATCAATGCGGTGCCGCAGGCGATGCGGGACGGCTCCTTTGGGCTTGGGGCGACAAAATCCGAAACCATTCGCCAGGTTGTCGTGCCTGCGGCACTGCCAGGCATTGTCGGCGCGATCCTGCTGGCCGCATCGCGCGCGATTGGCGAAACCATGATTGTGGTGCTTGGGGCAGGGGCCGCGGCGGCACAGCTTAACAAAGGGCTGCTGGAAGCGATCAACCCGTTTGAAGCGATGACCACAGTAACCGTGAAGATCGTCAGCCAGCTCACCGGAGATACGGATTTTGCCGCACCGGAAACACTGGTCGCCTTTGCCCTTGGGCTGACACTGTTTGTGATCACCCTGGGCCTCAACGTGCTGGCGCTCTACATCGTGCGCAAATACCGGGAGCAATACGAATGACCGACGCAACGACAACGTCGCTCTTTACCGAAACCGCGCGCACCAAGAAACGCAATGCGGCGGAAAAGAGGTTCCGCGCCTATGGGCTTTTGGCCATTGGGCTTGGTGTGCTTGCCCTATTGGTGCTGCTGACATCGGTTTTGAATAACGGCTCCGGTGCTTTCACGCAGACCTATGTGACGCTGGAAGTCGCCTTGCCCGCTGATAAGCTTGACAAGGACGGCAACCGCGATCCCGAAGAAATGAAATCGGTGTCAACCTTTGGTTATGCCCCTTTGATCCGCGATGCGGTTGTGGCGCGTGCCGAAGAAATCGGGTTTGCCTCCGACGGGATGAGCGCCAAAGACATGGGTGAAATCGTGTCGAAAGAGGCAGCGGCGCAGCTTCGGAGTTTTGTCCTTGCCAATCCTGAAGCGGTCGGCACGACCATCACTTTCGAGATGCTGACCAATGGCCGGATTGACGGGTATATGAAAGGTCGCGTCAGCCATGAGACAGCTGCGCTCGACAACAACGTAAGCCCTGCACAGCTTGATCTGGTTGATGCTCTGATCGCTGCGGGTAATCTGGAAAAGCGGTTCAACTGGTCCTTCCTGACAGCCCCTGATGCTTCTGGTCAACGCCCAGAAGCGGCAGGGCTGGGCGTCGCGATCCTGGGTTCGGCCTATATGATGATTGTGGTATTGGTGCTGGCCCTGCCCATCGGGGTCGCGGCGTCTATCTATCTGGAGGAATTTGCGCCAACGAACCGTTGGACCGATCTGATTGAGGTCAATATCTCAAACCTCGCGGCGGTGCCGTCCATCGTTTTCGGGATACTTGGCCTGGCGATATTCATCAACTTTGCAGGCTTGCCGCAATCGGCACCCATTGTTGGGGGGCTGGTCCTGACGCTGATGACCCTGCCAACCATCATCATCGCCACGCGGGCGTCGCTGAAATCGGTGCCACCCAGCATCCGCGATGCAGCCCTTGGCGTTGGTGCCTCAAAGATGCAGGCGGTGTTTCACCATGTGTTGCCGCTGGCCGCACCCGGTATCCTGACCGGCACGATCATCGGTTTGGCCCAGGCCCTTGGGGAAACCGCGCCGCTTTTGCTGATCGGCATGGTTGCCTTTGTTCGGGAATACCCCGCAGGCCCGCCGGAGGGATTCTTTGACCCGGCGTCTGCTTTGCCGGTTCAGGTCTATAACTGGACCCAGCGGGCCGATGCCGGATTTGTGGAGCGGGCCTCCGGCGCGATTATCGTGCTGCTGGTGTTCCTCATCATCATGAATGCGGTCGCAATCATGCTGCGCCGCCGCTTTGAACGCCGCTGGTAAGGGTGGAACCTATGAACGACATGCGATTGACCGAAAGGGCGACGGACGTGCAAAATACAAAAATCTCCGCCAGGGACGTGCAGGTCCATTATGGCGATGCACATGCGATCAAGGATGTGAACGTCGAAATTGAAGATAAGACTGTAACGGCCTTCATTGGCCCATCGGGATGTGGGAAGTCGACTTTCCTGCGCTGCCTTAACCGGATGAACGATACGATCGACATCTGCCGCGTTCGCGGTGACATCCTGTTGGATGGTGAAAACATCTACGATGCCAAGGTTGATCCGGTTCAACTGCGCGCCAAGGTTGGGATGGTGTTTCAGAAACCCAATCCGTTCCCAAAGTCGATCTACGACAATATCGCTTATGGACCGCGCATTCACGGGTTGGCTGCGTCCAAGGCCGACTTAGATGAGATAGTGGAAAAATCCCTAAGACGCGGCGCCATTTGGGATGAGGTCAAAGATCGCCTTCATGCGCCAGGCACCGGTCTTTCAGGAGGGCAGCAACAGCGGCTCTGCATTGCGCGGGCCGTTGCAACAGAGCCTGAGGTTTTGTTGATGGATGAACCCTGTTCCGCGCTTGATCCGATTGCAACCAGCCAGGTTGAAGAGCTGATCGACGAACTGCGCAAAAATTTTAGCGTGGTCATTGTGACCCATTCAATGCAACAGGCGGCCCGTGTCAGTCAAAAAACAGCGTTTTTCCACCTCGGAAACCTCGTTGAGTTTGGCGAAACCGGGCAGATATTCACCAACCCTGAAGACCCGCGTACCGAAAGCTATATAACTGGCCGGATCGGCTGAAGGAGAGCAGAACCATGCAGGACCAACATATCGTTGCTTCCTTTGATCGGGACCTGGAGGCCATCCAGGCGATGATCATGAAAATGGGTGGGCTAACAGAAGCCGCAATCGCTGATAGCGCAAAGGCGCTTGAGCTGAAAGATGCAGACCTTGCGCAACAGGTACGTCAATCCGACAAGGCGATTGACCGGCTGGAAGAGCAAGTGAACGAAGAGGCCGCACGCCTGATCGCATTGCGGCAGCCGATGGGGACAGACCTGCGCACTATTTTGACCGTGATGAAGATTTCCGGCAATCTGGAACGTGTCGGGGATTACGCTAAAAACCTGGCAAAACGCACGGCTCTTCTTGTCCAGATGTCAGAAATTGACGGTGCTTATGGGGCAATCCGACGTATGGGCCGAGAAATCGAAGTGATGTTGGCCGACGTTTTGGACGCCTATGTTCAGCATGATGCAGACAAGGCAGAAATCGTACGCCAGCGCGACCACGAAGTGGACCAGATGTACAATGCGCTGTTCCGGGAATTCCTGACCTTCATGATGGAAGACCCGCGTAACATCACCGCCTGTATGCACTTGCACTTTATTGCCAAGAATATTGAACGGATGGGGGATCATGTGACTTCTATTGCCGAGCAGGTCATATATATGGTCACAGGTGAAATGCCTGATGAAGAACGGGAAAAAGCATCCGGTGCCTATTTGGAACCGGACGGTGATGGGGCCGCATAATGACCGCCAATCTGCCCACGATACTCATCGTAGAAGACGAACCCGCCCAGCGAGAGGTGCTTTCCTACAATATGCAGGCCGAAGGGTTTCAGGTGCGCGGCGCGGAAAACGGTGAAGAAGCGCTTCTGATGATCAGTGAGGAAGCACCGGATATTATCCTGCTCGACTGGATGTTGCCAAATGTGTCCGGGATCGAAATCTGCCGTCGCCTGAAAGCGCGTAGTGAAACGAGAGAGATCCCGGTGATCATGCTCTCTGCCCGCTCCGAAGAAGTGGACAAGGTGCGCGGCCTAGAAACCGGTGCGGATGACTATGTGGTAAAGCCATATTCCATTGCTGAACTGATGGCCCGCGTGCGCAATCAGCTGCGGCGGCGTCGTCCCGCTGCAGTAGGAGAACAGTTGATCTATGATGACATCACGCTCAATTCCGAGAGCCACAAAGTCTATCGCGGTGAAAACCTGCTGAAGTTAGGCCCAACCGAATATAGGCTACTGACCACTTTCATGGAAAAGCCGGGCCGTGTCTGGAGCCGTGAGCAGCTTCTGGATCGGGTTTGGGGGCGCGATATCTATGTAGATACCCGCACGGTGGATGTGCATATCGGTCGCCTGCGCAAAGCCCTTATGAAACATGGCGGTGATGATCCGCTGCGCACGGTGCGTGGGGCGGGTTACGCGCTGGGATAATGACTATGGGTCTGGCAAGTGCCGGGTTTCCAATAGGACCTCGTCAAGAACCGTCAGCAACATATCGACATCTTCGGCTTCAATGGTCAGGGGCGGGCGGATTTTAAGCACGTTGTCATCCGCACCTTCGCGGCCGATCAGGATGCGCCGCTGCCGCATGCGGTTCACCACATAATTGGCCGTGCGCGTTGCGGGGCGGTCGGCTGTGCCAAGTTCAACCCCGACAAAAAGCCCCATACCGCGAACATCCCCGACGATCGAATGTGCGGCCTGAATTTTATGCAACCCGCTGAACAATCGTTCCCCCATGACATGTGCGTTTTCCATCAGCCCTTCGTCGTCGACGATATCGAGCACCTCTTTGCCGACACGGCAGGACAGGATCGAGCCGCCAAAGGTTGAAAAGAACTCCGGTCCTTTGGCAAAGGCCTCTGCAATGGCGCGGGTTGTCACAACCACGCCGAGCGGATGGCCATTGCCGATTGGTTTGCCCAAAACAACGACATCCGGAACGACGCCCTGATGTTCAAAGGCGAAGTAATGGCCGCCCAACCGGCCAAGCGCGGTTTGCACCTCATCAGCGATGCATATCCCCCCAGCTGCGCGAATGCGGTTATAGACGCCGGATAGATATCCTTTCGGCGGGACGATCTGCCCACCAACCGATGGGAAGGTTTCCGCAATGAAGCCCGCAACCCCATGCCCTTTGTCTTGAAGCGTCTGAATGGCAGTTTCGACCTGACATGCGTATTTTTTCGCGCGTTCCGGGTCGTTCCGACGATATGGCCCCTTGAAATCATCGGGCAGGTCCAGCAATTCAACCCAATCCGCCTTTCCGTGACCGCCGGGGGCGTTGAATTTATAGGCCGAGATATCCATGACCCCGGTGGTGTTCCCGTGGTATCCATGATCAGGCGTAACCATGCCCTTTGCCCCTGTGGCGGCACGGGCAAGCCGGAGTGCCAGCTCATTGGCCTCCGTCCCTGAGTTAACAAAGAAACAGACCGAAAGTTCAGCAGGAAGTTTTGACCGCAGCTTATCTGCAAAATCCGATTGTGCAGGGTGCAGATAGCGGGTGTTGGTGTTCAGGCGCAAAAGCTGTTCAGCAATCACAGCCTGGATGCGCGGATGCGCATGGCCGACATGCGGGACGTTGTTATACGCGTCAAGATAGGGGCGTCCCCATTCATCAAACAAATGATGCCGCCAGCCCCGCAGAAACATCACCGGCTGTTCATAGCTAAGCTTGAGATTGTCACCGAAACCCGCCTTGCGGTCTTGGTGCACCTGGTTTCGGTCACAGGTCTTAAACTCAGTCTTTTCATCAGGCAGATTTAGCAACGGGGCAGGGTTTGGGCACAGCCTGCGCCACAGATACATTTCATCCGGATCGCCGACGCCTGGCCAGTCATTGCCCATCCCCTCGGTCGCAAGGGCAAGCTGAAAATGAACATGCGGCGCCCAGCCGCCGTTTTGCGCAGGTGTGCCGAGGCGCGCAAAGCTTTCCCCCTTTTTCAGTGCCTGTCCCGGGCGCAGCCTGCCACAGACTTCTGTATCAAGATGACCGTAGAGCGTGTAAAACACATCACCATCGGCTGTTTCATGGGACAGGATGACAACGCCGCCATAGTCCAGGTGGTTGGCGCGATCCTCGACATGGTGCACCCGCGCATCGAGCGGGGCGAACAAGGGTGTTCCTGCAGGTGCGAACCCGTCCACGGCCAGATGCACCGTGCGCCTGTCGCTGGCTTTCCATGGCCCATTGCGAAAGGCCGGTTCAGCATAAATGAGGCGTGGTTCGCCGTAGTAGCCAAGCCATATATTTCCACCTTTATCATATTCTCTGCCTATCCGGGATGCTTCCTCCAGGTCCATCTCAAACGGGTTTCGCGGTACGGCGCAGTTCTGAACAGCAAGCGTTCCCATTGGCGCGGCAGTAATATCCGTGCCGAGCAGATGCGCAAAATTACCACGTTCCGAATCCAGCCACTGCATGACCCGGGGCGCGGAATCGGTCACCGGAAGATCACATGCGGCACGTAGTCTTGCCGACAGCAACGCTGCATTTACTCGGGTATGTTCAAGAAACCGCCATGCCGGGGCCTGGCTGACGGTCACATAGGGATCATCCGGGGTTTGTCTGGCTTCTAGGGTCGAGTTAACAACAGAGACCGCCAGGCGCATACGTAAAAGCGGCCAGATCAGATCGACTTCTGTCGGGGTTAATGGATTTGCGCCATGATACCCTCGGACCAAATCAACCAAGGCGGCCTCCGGCTGTGGATGATCCAGCACTACATAGGCCGCTGCAATGGCGAGGTCGGCGATACGCGGGCCGGCGCACATATCACCGAAATCAATTATGCCGCTGATAAATGGCACTGGTTCCTGCTTGGATGACACAAGAAGATTGTAGTCGTTCAGGTCATTATGAATCGCTTGCCGGGGAAGGGCGGAGAATACCTCTTTTATCCGGGCAAAAGCAGCTGTAACTTCTGTGAGGATAGCTTGGCGATCAGGTGAACCGATTGAGCAAATATGGTCGTCAATCCAGTCGCCTAGTAACAGGTTCCATTTGAAGTCGCGCACCAAGGCCGGGTGTGAAAAACCGTTCAGTGCCTGTGCAAGCTGGCCGGTTTTTTTCCCGAGATCATGCAGCAGCGGCTCAGAGTGCGGCCGAAACTTTGCATAGGGCGATCCCGGCAGCGCCTGCATCAGCCAGCACAGGCGCGGGGTTCCGGTTTCATCCTCCAATATGCTGAGAGCCGCACCGTCAACGCTAGGTATTACTTGGGGCAATGGCAATTTCGGGTTGTGTTTCAAGGCCTGTTTGATCGCTTCGATCTGCAACGACACCAGGGCTTCATCACACCCTTCGCGCATGACTTTGAAAATATAGTCACCCTTGTCAGAGCATGCGCGAAAGTTTTGGTCATATTCCCCGACAAGAGGCGATAGATGCGCCGCCAGATCCCAATGCGTTTTCAGAACCGTTTGCCAATGATCAGTCATTACTGTCTCCTGTTGGCGCGACACTATCGGCTGGATTGCCAATGTCGAGGGCGGCAAGGTTGAGTTTTCTGAAACAACCCATTCACAGTTGGGATGACAACCAATCCCGGCCTGGGGTATTGCAACGGAAAAAGGATTAGTACATGGCGCAGGCGACTTGGATCGCGGCAGGTGTCCTGGAGGGCCGGTTTCTGTTGTGGCTGATGGACCCGGATGGGCGCGTGCGGGAACGGAAAACGGCGGAACGTCAATCACCGGCGAACGGTACAGCTAATCTGTCGTCCGATGTGATATCTCCCGACCTGATGAACCTCATTGCCCCCTGGGCCGCGGAGCAGCAACAAACCCATGTCGTACTTGCCGGGGCTGTGAGCGCGGCCCGTGATCTTCGGCCTGTTCCATGTCGGCCGTTGGATGGTGAATGCCTTGCCGTTGCGTTGCAGGACCACCGTGTTGCGGCCTATAGGGTGCCGGGGCTGTATCAGGATAGGCCCGCTGGAGTCCTGCACGGGGCAGAAACCCTTGTAGCTGGATTCCTTCGGACCCATCCGGGTTTTGACGGCATCATCTGCCTGCCGGATATGCAAACCAGCTGGGTTCATGTAAGTGCCGATGAAATCGTCAGTTTTCGCAACTTTGCCACACCGCAGATGTTGCGCAGTATGGCCAGGGGTCAGGCCGGGCAACCGCCACGGCGAGCGTTCTGGAATGATGAAGGCTTTGAAGTCGCAATTACAGAATGCTTGTCGCAGCCGGAACTTCTAATGCGGCGCATTTGCGAAGTTCAGGCGGAGATTGACCTTGGAAAAAGCTCTATAGAACAAGCGTACGGCGCGTTTCTGGGGGCCTTGATCGGTGCTGAACTTGCGGCCACACGTGCGTATTGGCTGGGCCAACCTGTTGTTTTGATCGGAAAGACGCCATGGGTTGACGCCTATGCGGCGGCATTGTCGCTACAGGGCACAGTGCCGGGTGTGGTTGATAGCGATACGATGATGCTGTCAGGCTTGACAGAAGCGCACGGCCTGATTGCATCAACCCCTGGCATCTAGATCAAAACAGTAGCAGCCCCCTCAATTAGTGGATTTGTGAACTTGCCTGCTGCGGATTCCGGCTCTACGCTGAGATCAACACGATATGGAGGGCGACTCATGGCGCCCAGGCGTCCCACTGGTGCGGGCGCGTTCCCGAAAGCGGTAGATACCCCCGCGCCGAAAAGACCTGATCCGGCCGCGCTTTATGCCGCGCTTGATCTTGGTACAAATTCCTGTCGCATGCTGGTGGCCCAGCCCAAGGGTGCGCAATTTCACGTTATTGACAGTTTTTCGAAGTCCGTGCAGCTGGGCACCGGGCTGGAGGCAACCGGCCGGCTGTCCCGCGGGTCGATCAGCAGAACGATACAGGCGCTGCGAATCTGCCAGAAAAAGCTGCGCCATCACAATGTAAAGCGAATGCGGTTGGTCGCAACGGAGGCCTGTCGCCGGGCGCAAAATGCAAATGAGTTGATAAATCGCGCCAGGCGAGAGACCGGTTTGCGGATCGAAATCATCCCGCCGGAGGAAGAAGCCTGCCTTGCGGTGATTAGCTGTGCACCTCTGGTCAGTACCAAGACAGAGCAGCTGCTTGTCGTTGATATTGGTGGTGGTTCGACAGAGCTGGTCTGGATCGACCTGTCAAAGGTTCCGATGCCTGACCGCCCCCGGTCGATT
>CAYTUW010000002.1:10990-22865 GCA_964441435.1 uncultured Rhodobacterales bacterium | reverse complement strand
GGCTGCATAAAGGGTTCAACTTTGAAAACACGCCGTTCCCGGCCGCAAAGGTGGTCGATTGGATTTCTGTTCCGCTGGGGGTGGCCACACTGAAAGAACAGTTTTCGGATGTGGAGGATGACGCCGCCCGTTTCGCGTTGATGAGCTGGTACTTCGAAGAGAACCTTCAGGAATTCACCCCCTACGAAGCACTTCACGCCCGTAAGGGGTTTCAGATCGTCGGCACCTCCGGCACGGTGACAACCGTTGCGGCATCGCACCTGGGCCTAAAGCGCTATGACCGTAACAAGGTTGATGGTCTACGTATGACTTCCGACCAGATTGATCGTGTGATCCATGAATACCTTAGCCTTGGCCCGGTAGGCCGCCATAACGATCCGCGTATCGGGCGGGACAGGTCCACACTTATTATGTCGGGCAGTGCCATCCTACAGGCGTTGATGCGTATCTGGCCCACGGATCAGCTCTCAGTTGCGGATCGGGGGCTGCGCGAAGGTCTTTTATATGCGCAGATGAGTGACGATGGCGTATTGGAAGACGGGCTGCTCTGAGGAAGGAGGCGGGTATGCCATCTGAAACCTGGATCCGGTTTGCACTGATCCATGCCGCGTGTTCGGCCATTTCAGGGCCTTCGGTCCTGGCGGTTGTGGGGCAACCCCTGACACATGGCTTTCCCAACGGATTACGTTGTATCGCGGATGATCTGGCCGGTGGGGTGCTATGTTGATATGTTGGACTGCTCGGGTATATGGGACGGTTGCTGTTTACTGACCGCGCGCATAAACGCACTGATCAGGCTGGCGGCACCTTGATGATGGGCAGCGGCGTTGCGCTGTTGTTATACGGTTAGGATTAAGGCGACATGACAAAGAAACCAACCGGCAAGAATACTTCAGGGCGCGGGCAACGCGACCTGCGCGTAAAGGTAAAGACGGCGCGTGGGCGCAAGCTTTCATCGACGCTCTGGCTGGAACGGCAACTAAATGACCCCTATGTGAAACGCGCCCAATCCGAAGGCTATCGGGGCCGAGCCGCGTTCAAGATCCTGGAACTGGATGACAAGTACCGGTTTCTGCGGCCGGGCGCTCGTATCGTGGATCTTGGCTGCGCGCCGGGGGGATGGTGTCAGGTTGCCGTCAAACGGGTTAACGCGTTGGGTGAGCGCAAAGACAAAAAGGTTGGCACGGTACTGGGCGTGGACCTGCAGGAGGTAGAACCGATCGCAGGGGCGGAAATTCATGTGCTCGATTTTATGGCCGACGGCGCGGACGATCAGGTCAAAGCATGGCTCGGTGGGCAGGCAGATGTTGTGATGAGTGACATGGCAGCGGCCAGTTCCGGCCATAAGCAAACCGACCACTTGCGAATTATTGCGCTGTGTGAGGCTGCGGCATATCTGGCCTTTGATGTCCTTGATGAGGGGGGCACATTTGTTGCCAAGGTGCTGGCCGGGGGCGCCGAAGGGGATTTGCAAAAACTCCTGAAACAAAAATTCACAAAGGTGGCCAATGTAAAACCGCCAGCGAGCCGTGCCAACTCCTCAGAAAAATTCGTAGTTGCGACTGGGTTTCGCGGGGGCTGATCCTGTTCAGCCAACCTGCGCACGCTGAACCATGCCAAACAGATCACGTGGATCATCCGGATCGGCGAGCATGTCAAGCTGCTGGTACAGTCCCGTGCCCTCAAGCTGGTCCCGGACATAGCGCAGGGCGGAAAAATCCTCGATCGCAAAGCCGACTCCGTCAAAAAGCGTAATCTGGTTCGGATGCGTGCGTCCCTTTGCAACGCCGGTGATGACCTCCCACATTTCTGTTACCGGGAAGTCATCTTCCATCTGCTGAATTTCCCCCTCGATCCGCGTCTGCGGCGGGTACTCAACGAAAACATCGGAACGCAAAAGGATATCCCTGTGCAGCTCCGTCTTGCCCGGACAATCGCCGCCAATGGCGTTGATGTGCACACCCGCACCAACCATGTTGTCGGTCAGGATTGTCGCATATTGCTTGTCCGCCGTGCAGGTCGTGATGATTTCTGCCCCCTCCATTGCATCCTCTGGTGTGGTGCAGGCCGTCAGCGTCAGTCCCAGCCCTTTGAGGTTGCGCATGGCTTTCTTAGTGGCAGCGGGATCATTGTCATAGAGGCGGATGGCATCCACCCCACAGATCGCTTTCATCGCCAGAGCCTGGAATTCGCTTTGCGCGCCATTGCCGATCATCGCCATGGTGCGCGCACCCTTCGGGGCAAGATGCTTGGCCACCATGGCTGATGTCGCAGCGGTGCGCAGGGCAGTCAGCACGGTCATTTCGGTCAGCAGCACCGGATAGCCAGTATAGACGTCCGCGAGCAACCCAAAGGCCGTAACCGTCTGCAACCCCTCGCTGGTGTTCTTGGGATGGCCATTGACGTATTTGAAGCCGTACATCTCCCCGTCCGAAGTCGGCATGAGTTCGATCACCCCGACCTTGGAATGACTGGCAACGCGTGGGGTTTTGTCAAAACTATCCCAGCGGCGGAAATCGGCTTCAATATAGTCGGCGAGCCCGCGCAACATCGCTTCGATTCCAATGTGATGCACAAGTTTCATCATGTGATCGACGGATACAAACGGAACAAAGGCAAGGTCGGACGGATCAGGGGCAGTCATGGGGGTGCTCACAAACGGTGGGTTGGACGGTCAAAGACACGGCGCCCCAGCAGGGAAGCCGTGAGATCAACCATAAGGGAGGCCGTGCGGCCACGTTCATCAAGAAACGGGTTCAGTTCGACCAGATCAAGCGATGTCACGCAGCCGGAATCGTGCAGAATTTCCATGACAAGGTGGCCTTCGCGGAAGGTCGCCCCACCCGGCACAGTGGTGCCAACGGCCGGTGCTATGGAGGGATCCAGAAAATCTACATCAAGCGAGACATGAAGCAATCCGTTTGCCGCTTTGACTTTCTTCAGGAACGCCTTGAGTGGCTTGGCAATGCCTTCCTCATCAATGAGGCGCATATCGACTGCGGTCATAGGGCTCTTGGCGAGCGCGGCGGCCTCTGCCCGATCGACCGAACGCAATCCTATCAGACAGACATTTTGGGCAGATACGGTGGCTGGTAACGCGGGAAACATCTCAAACCCCGGCAGGCCGGTGACATAGCCGAGCGGTGTGCCATGTAGGTTACCTGACCCCGAGGTGTCAGGCGTATGGTAATCCGTATGCGCGTCAAGCCAGAGCACGAAGAGCGGGCGACCGATCTTTGCCGCATGGGCAGCTACTCCGGCAACAGAACCCAGCGACAGGGCATGATCACCGCCAAGAAAAATGGGGAACCCTTCGGCGGCGGCAATTTCTGCCGTTTTCATTAAGGTTTCGGTCCAGCCGACACAGGCCTCAAGTTCATGTACCCGATCATTCGGAGGGGAAATCGCCGCAACGGGGGCAGGGCTGAAATTGCCTAGATCCCGGACACTATGGCCGAGCTCTTCGATCATCGCCGCTATGCCTGCGGTGCGATAAGAATCCGGCCCCATCAGACAGCCCTTGCGGCGCTTGCCACTGTCGATCGGAGCACCAACCAGAATGCAGTTTTTTGGTTTCATAGGAATCGCTCATCTGCCACCCCGTCAGAGTACGTGGCAATATGGCTGGAATTGAGGGGGTGGAATGGCTAAACTGGAGGTCATATAGTCAAAACGACGGATGATCTGTGCAAAATGGACAAAACGGACCAAATGCTGATTGCAGCCTTACGGCAGAATGCACGTAAAAGCCTATCGGAACTGTCTGCCGAGCTTGGCCTCAGCCGCACGACGGTCCGAAGCCGGATGGAACGATTGTCTGCATCGGGGGATGTACTGGGCTATACGGTGGTCCTGAAGGGGGATATGCAACACGCGCCTGTGCGGGGCCAAATGCTGCTCGGGATCGAAGGGCGTGGGACGGACCGGATTGTGCACCGCCTAATGGGGATGCCAGAGGTCCAGATGGTGCATTCAACCAATGGCCGCTGGGATCTGATTCTTGAACTTGGCACGGACACGTTGGAACAGTTGGACCGGGTGATTGCTGAAATTCGCCGCATGGACGGGGTGACGACAAGCGAAACCAATCTGATCCTGAGCACCAAGAAAGCCGTAACGGGGCGATAGACGTTGCGTTGAAAGAAATTGGGCCGAATTCTTACCTAAGAATTCGGATCACGCGCGGCGCAATGCCAACAGCCAAAGAACGCAAAGAGATAGGGAAATCAAAGCGTTCCATCCCGCCATTGAGATGCCGAGCATCTCCCACGGAATTTCATCACAGCGCACCAGCGGCGCCTCCATGATCTGAGTCAGCAAATCCGCGCTCGACAGATCGTCAATGGGACCGGAGGTGCAGCTGTCCGGCCCTTCGAACCAGCCTTTCTCAACCCCGGCGTGATAGGCCCCGATTGCACCTGTCACAAATGCGGCCAAGGCGCCAAGCATCGCCCAGATGCGCTGTCCAAGTCCCCAGACCAATATCCCCATCAGCACCGCAACCCCATGTGGCCAGCGCTGCCAGATGCACATTTTACAAGGGGCGAGGTCGCCAATGTACTGAAAGCCGAATGCACCGGCCAGAAGTGCGGCAGAGCCGGCGGCGGCGAGGAGAGCAAGGGGTTTGTTCATAGAAACTTCACCACATAGATGCCGCCAATCAGCAGCAGCAGAAACAAGGCAAACATAAGCCCAAGACGGCGTTCAATGAAATCACGAATGGGTGCGCCAAATTTCCACAGCAATGCGGCAACAATGAAGAACCGAGCGCCCCTGGCGATGATTGAAGCCACGATGAACACAGGCAACGACAGCCCGGTGGTGCCAGACAGGATCGTGATGACCTTATAGGGGAAAGGTGTCATGCCCGCGATCAGAACAGCCCAGGCGCCCCATTCGTTGTAGCGAATGGCAAAGTCGTCAAAATAGGCGTCCTTGCCATAAAACTGCAGGACCGGTTCCCCCAGTTGTTCAAACAGCAGCGCCCCTATTCCATAGCCGAGCAATCCGCCAAGCACGGATGACACCAAGCATACCGTTGCAATCAGAAAGGCACGCGACGGGCGCGCGATGATCATCGGGATCATCAGAATGTCTGGCGGGATCGGAAAGACGGAGCTTTCAAGAAATGCCACCAAGGCCAGCGCCCATAGCGCATGCCGATGATTTGCCAATCCCATGGTCCAGTCGTAAAGCCGCCTGATCATCCGTTCTGCCTTCTTTTTTTCCATCGAACATGCAGGATGGCCTGCGTCAAGGCCCGGGTTGTCGGAATCCTCTGGCAGGGGCATATTACAAGCAGTTCAATCAGGGGTGCATTATGAAGTGGCAGGGCCGGCGTGGAAGCCGAAATATAGAGGACAGGCGTGGGCGTGGCAGGCGTGCTGGTGCAACTGGGGGAATCGGCGGGCTAGGCCTGATAGCGATTGTCGTCATCGGTTATTTTCTGGGTGTTGACGTTACGCCGCTGTTGCAGGGGCAGGGCGGCTCTGGTGTCGAGGTTGGTAACGGCTCAGAGATTACAGAAGCCGACCGCCAGGCCGGGGAATTTGTTTCTGTCACACTTGCCGATACGGAGGAAATCTGGGCGAGCCTGTTTCAACAGCAGGTGGGCCAGCGCTACAACCCGGCCACGCTGGTGCTGTTCAAGGGTGCAACCCGCAGCCCTTGCGGCGGGGCCAATGGTGCCTCTGGCCCGTTTTACTGCCCGGCGGATAGAAAAGCCTATCTTGATACCGATTTCTTCACCACAATGTCGCGTCGGTTGGGTGCTTCCGGTGATTTCGCCGCAGCCTATGTCGTGGCCCATGAAATTGCCCATCATGTCCAGAACGAACTTGGCATCCTGGGGGAGGCAAATCGTATCCGCCAACAGGTCGGGCAGGCCGAAAGCAATGCAATCAGTGTGCGGATCGAACTGCAGGCCGATTGCTATTCCGGGATCTGGGCCCGCCATGCAGAGGCGCGGTTTGGCTCGCTCGAACCCGGTGATCTGGAAGAGGCGCTGAATGCCGCACGGCAGATCGGGGATGACACGCTGCAAAGAAACGCCGGGCGCAGGCCGAACCCCCATACCTTCACCCATGGCACCTCCGAACAACGACAACGCTGGTTTGCGCGTGGCTATCAATCCGGGCAGGTCACCGATTGCGATACATTCGGTGTGCGTAATCTGTAGATTGGCTGTCGCAAGTGCCCGGGCTGCGTGGAATTTGCCAATCGGCGCTCTTTTGCTCTGGACGCTGAAAGATGTGCCTATTAAACCGCTTAAAGCGGCCCGAGTGGCGGAATGGTAGACGCAGGGGATTCAAAATCCCCCGCTGGCAACAGCGTGTGGGTTCGAGTCCCACCTCGGGCACCACACCTTCCCTGAGAGAGAGCAGATGAAACGTCTTAGCCTTATACTGACCTTCCTTCTGGCGGCGCTGCCTTTACGCGCGGCCGAACCGTTGCGCCTCGCTGTTGCGGCGAATTTTCTGGTTCCAGCGGAGGAATTGGCCGCGCTTTACACCGCACAGACGGGTACCGAAGTCCTGATCAGCTCCGGCTCTACCGGGGCGCTGTTTGCACAAATCTCCAATGGTGCACCCTTCGATCTGTTCCTTTCAGCAGACAAGGCACGCCCCGAGGCGCTGGTCGAGGCTGGCGTAACCACAGATATCCGGCCCTATGCTCTGGGGACGGCCATTCTGGTCACGCGGGGTGATATCGCTGATCCCTACAGCCAGCGCATTGCGGTTACAGATCCCGCTGTCGCCCCCTATGGCGTAGCGGCAGTGCAGGCGATGACGGCAGCAGGTCAGGACGTATCAACGCTTGACCTGGTTTTAGGTGGCAACCTGTCCCAGACGGCCGGTTTCCTTGTGTCTGGCAATGTGGATGTGGCTTTCCTGGCGCTGTCGCAGTCCGCAGCCCTGCTGAAGCAGGAGGACTTCGTCATCACCAGCCTCAGTGGGCAGCATGTCCCGGTCGAACAATTTGCGGCTGTTATTACAGAACACAGTGATGCCGTGCCATTCCTTGACCTGATGGCGCGCCCTGAGGGTGCCGCCATCTTGGCCCGTTTCGGATACGCCACACCCTGATGTCGATCTGGCCGGCCATATGGCTGACGTTTGAGCTGGCATTGATCAGCTCTGCAATCCTACTGGTTGTGGCTACACCGCTGGCCTGGTGGCTGACGGTGACACGAAACCGTTTGCGACCGGTGATAGAGGCGATCACGGCGCTGCCTTTGGTATTGCCGCCGACGGTTCTGGGCTTTTACCTGCTGATCCTGTTCAGCCCTAACAACACGCTTGGGCAGCTCTGGGTACGAGTGACCGGGGAAACCCTCGCATTTTCCTTTACCGGCTTATTGTTCGCCTCTGTCATCTATTCGCTGCCCTTTGCGGTACAGCCTCTGCGCACGGCCTTTACCGCAATCGGATCGGCACCACGGGAAATGGCAGCCACATTGGGCGCTTCGCCTTGGCAGGTTTTTCGCAGCGTGGTTCTACCGCTCAGCAGGCGCGGATTCCTTGGGGCGGCAGTACTGAGTTTTGCTCATACGCTGGGCGAATTCGGCGTTGTTCTGATGGTCGGAGGAAACATCCCCGGCCGCACGCGCGTCATTGCGATTGAAATCTACAACCGTGCCGAAATCCTTGACTATGCAACCACGCACAAACTTGCCGCAGGGCTGCTGGTCAGCAGTTTCCTGACGCTTGCGCTGGTCTTTTTCCTGAACCGGGAGCAATCAGAATGACCGCCGCCTTGTCAGTCGATGTTACGCTGCGGCGACCCGGATTCACCCTGACTGCGCGCCATGATATTCCATTGCAGGGTATTACCGCCCTTATTGGCGACAGCGCCAGCGGCAAGACCACCCTGCTGCGGTCCATTGCTGGGCTGGAAAGTGGCCTGTCCGGGCGAATAACGCTGGGGCAGAAGGTTTGGCAGGACGATCAGGGCACTTTCGTTCCAGCACACCAGCGCGGCATCGGCTATGTGTTCCAGGCCCCGACGCTGTTCCGGCATATGGATGTTGCAGACAATATTGCCTATGGGCGCCGCTGGCTGTCATCCGACAGGCGACGGGAAACGTCGCTGGATTTGTTGATTGATACGCTTGAACTTGCACCGCTGCTGAAACGCCAGGTCACGGGGCTGTCCGGAGGTGAACAACGGCGCGTCGCGCTTGCACGCAGCCTTGCAACCGGTCCGAGGCTTATGCTGCTGGACGAACCGCTGTCCGGCCTTGATCCGTCACGCAAGGATCGCCTGATGCTGTTTTTGCGGCGGGCGCTGCTTGCGGCGGGTTGCCCGGCCATCTTTGTCAGCCATGACCGTTCGGAAGCATTGGCGTTGGCGGATCGGGAGCTTCGCATGACGGCGGGAAAACTTATCGAGGCACCGACCCTGCCGCCAATTCTGCGGGTCGAAGTTGACGCGGTGAGAGATAACGAAGTCGCTTTCCGGATCGAAGGGCACCGTTTCGCGCTACCGCGGCGAATGGTGCCAGATGACGGAAAAGAAACGGAGCTGGGGTTTCGCCTTGATCCGGAAAAAACCCTGCTGTCCGCAACCAGGCCCGACCATAGCAACGCACTTTTCACTCTCCCGGCCCAACGCACGCCAGAGGGCGCGATCCAGGTCGGGAAACAAGTGGTGTTTACCGGCGCTCTACCCGGCGATGCTGGGGGGGTACCCAGCACTACAACCGCGTTCTGGCTGTCTGCGCTGTCTGTCGTTCCGATCCCGCTGCCGATTTGATTCGTGATAGAACGACCAGTCAACGACTGGCGGTGGGATGGTTCCTGACAAATTCGATGATTGTTCGCGTTTTAGTGACAACCACGCAGCTGCGGATCACCAGCCTTGTCCTGCTTCACCGACACAGGGCGCCAGGCTATAGGAAACAAACCCGCCAAATTATCTCAGCCTCACGCACTGAACCTGTCTTTTTCGTCATGCCCTGGAGGCGAAAAAGACAGGTTATTGTTTCTTTTCAGGCTCCAATGAAATTCACCCCAACGAGCGATGGCTGGCCCCGAACCCGCAGCCATTGAATTTTGTTTGAGTAAATTCTGCCCGGCTCTCTACAAAACAATATCCACTCCGGGTGTGACCGTCAGACGGTCGCGGTTCCGGATCTGCTGTTTACAGCGGAGGAGAGGCGGTTCGGGGGTGATGAACCGACGCCACTTAACGAGGGAAGCCTTGGCGCAGTTACATGGTGCCGGCGTTTCCTCTCCTCCCTGTGACGGCAGGCGAGTCTCTGCAACAGGTCGCCCATTGGGGCTGCCGCTATTGAATACGCACGAGGGGGTCGTGTGCCACATTTTGTTTCCAGAACGATGGTCGCTGTGCCGGAAGGGGAGCGTCGGGTCGAAGAGCTTCGTGCAGGCAGCGTTGTGATTACACGTGATCACGGAAACCTGCCCGTGCAGGCAATTACCCGGCGGGTGCTAAGCTGGAAACAGCTTGCCCGCAACCGTCACCAGCAGCCGATTTTCCTGCGTGCGGGCAGTCTAAAAAATGGCCTGCCCACCCGCGACACTATGATCAGCCCGAACCTGCGTATGGTAGTCGGGTCAAGACAGACGGTGCTGCCGCACAATCAAGACGAAGTTCTGACAGCTGCCAAACACCTGGTAAACAATGACGATGTTCACAATGTGGATACGATTGGAGTCACCTATTATCACCTTTGGTTGGCCTGCCCGGCCCTTGTGAAGGCAAATGGTTGCTGGGCCGAAACCTATCATCCCTGCACGGCGGGTACATCACAGACCACAAACGCGCAGCGGCTTGAATACAAGGAGTTTCGCACTGCGAGCCAAAGTGAAGTGAACGCACAGGCAATGTGAACGAAGTTCCGGCAGCCCTTTGGCGCGGTATTGAGTGTGGCTGTAGATTTGGGGGGGTCTGCAGCCCGGAAACGGGGCACGCTTGGGGGAGAGTGTCCCGTTTCCTCTATCCGACCTATCCGCGCAGGCGTACCATGTCCGGGTCAAACCGGGCCTCGGTGACAAGAGTCGCCTTGCGCATTTCCCCAAGGATTTCAATTTCCGCCGTCAGCCCATCCTGTGCTTTGGCTGTCGGGACCAATGCAAGCGCGATGGATTTTTCCGCGTAATGCGAATAGCCACCGGATGTGCAGAAACCCTGCACGGTGCCATCAATCCAGACCGGTTCATAGGCCACGACATCGGCGTCCGCCGCTTCCACCTCAAAAGCCACAAGCTGACGGGCGGGGCCTTTGGCCTTCTCCGCTTCAGCGGCGGCGCGGCCAATGAAATTCACGTTTTTCTTCCAGGAAATGAAACGGTCAAGCCCGGTTTCCGCAGGCGTATAGTCGGGTGAAAATTCCTTGAGCCAGGACCCAAAGAAACGATCCAGTCGCAGGCTCATCATCGCACGCATGCCAAAGGGGATCATGCCGTGGTCTGTCCCCGCCGCCCAAAGCGTCTGAAACAGCGCCCGCTGTTCCATCGCGTCGCAATAGATTTCATAACCAAGATCGCCGGTGTAGCTGACGCGCTGAACGATACAGGGGACAAGGCCGATATCCAGGCGTTGGACATCAAGAAATTTGAAGACATCAGGCCCGACATCGGCGCGAGTGACGGCGGCCAGGACATCCCGCGCCTTTGGTCCGGCAATCTGGAACCCGGTGCGGCGGTCAGAGATATTGCTGAGCGCTACGCCATCCTCCAGATGCTGTTCGAACCAACGCATGTGGTAATCCTGTGCACCATAGCTGGCGGTAAGCTGGAATTCCTCCGGCCCAAGGCAGGAAATGGTGAAGTCACCGATGATCCGACCCTTGGGCGACAGCATCGGGGTAAGTGTCAATCGCCCAGGCTGTGGCACGCGGCCCGCCATGATCCGGTCAAGCCAATCGCGTGCCTTCGGCCCGGTCACGCTGTATTTGCCGAAGTTCTGCACCTCATTGATGCCGACACCGTTGCGCACGCCCATGACTTCACGCTTCGTTGCCTCCCAGGCGTTGGAGCGGCGGAAGGACGGTGTTTCAAATCGTGGCTCATCGCCTTTGGCAAAGTAATTCGGCACCTCAAGCCCGTATTGCGCGCCCCAGACCGCGCCCATGCCGTCCCAGATGTCATAGATCGGTGTGGTCATCAGCGGACGCGCGGCGGGCAGTTCCTCATTCGGGTAGCTGACGGAAAAGCGGCGCTGGTAGTTTTCCACCACCTTGGGCAACGTGTAGGCCGGGCTGATCCACTTGCCAAACCGCGCGACATCCATGGCAAAGACATCGCGTTCGGGTTCGCCTTCCACCATCCATTGAGCGAGGCTGAGCCCAACCCCACCACCCTGACTGAACCCGGCCATGACGCCACAGGCCGACCAGTAGTTCCGCATCCCCGGCACGGGTCCAACAAGCGGGTTGCCGTCAGGTGCGAAGGTAAAGGGACCGTGGATCACGGATTTCACGCCGGCCTCTGCGAGCACCGGAAAGCGGCGATAGGCAAATTCAACGCTATCGGTGATCTTGTCGATATCATCGGGCAACAGCTCATGACCGAATTCCCAGGGCGTGCCATCCACGGCCCAGGGTTTGCACGGCTGTTCATAAAACCCAATGCAAAGGCCGCGCCCCTCCTGGCGGAGATAGCTTTCGCCGCCGGGGTCCATGACATGAGGGTGTTCGGCGTCACGTTCATGGATCATCGGGATATCATCGGTGACGATGTACTGATGCTCCATAGGGTGAAGCGGCAGGTAGACGCCTGCCATGGCGCCAACCTCCCGTGCCCAGAGGCCGCCGGCGTTGACCAGATGTTCACACGTCACCGTGCCTTTGTCGGTCACCACCTCCCAGCCGTCGTTGGTCGGGTTGGTTTCACGCACCATTGTGTGAAGTTCT
>CAYTUW010000002.1:0-10980 GCA_964441435.1 uncultured Rhodobacterales bacterium | reverse complement strand
CGGCCTTGGCATAGGCATGGGTGGTGCCGGACGGATCAAGATGCCCGTCAAGCGGGTCATAAAGCCCGCCAAGGATGTTTTCGATATTGGTTGCCGGGGCGAGGCGGGCAATTTCCTCCGGCGATAGGATTTCGGTTTCAAGCCCCATATAGCGATGCTTGGCGCGTTCCGCCTTCATCATGTCCATACGTTCGGGGCTGTCCGCCAGCGTGACACCGCCGACATGGTGCAGCCCGCAGGACCTGCCGGTGATCTCTTCCAGCTCTTTGTAGAGCCGTATGGTATAGCCCTGAAGGGCCGCCATATTGGTGTCGCCATTCAGGGTGTGAAACCCGCCCGCCGCGTGCCAGGTTGATCCCGAGGTCAGCTCCGACCGTTCAAGCAGCAGCACATCCGACCAGCCGAGCTTGGTCAGGTGATAGAGAACGGAACAGCCGACAACCCCACCTCCGATGACGACAACGCGCGCATGTGTTTTCATCTTTCAGACCTTTCCAATCCTCGAAACCGGTGAAAGCAGGCTCGCGCGCGAAGATGTATTCGTCAGATAGAAAAGCGGCATTCCCTGTCGTTTTCAGACAGTTGTTGCCGGTAACCGCAGATCAGGCGTTGACCGCGACCCGCTCAAGTCGCGCGATCTGACGCATGATCAGGCTTGCCACAGCCGTGCAACCAACGGCGCAGAGGGCAATGTTCAGCGGGGTTCCGTCAAAGCTCAACCCGACCGGCACCGCGATGAGCAGTGACAAAACGGTTGAGACAGCCCCGATGATGGAGGCCGCCATGCCCGCTATATGGCCCATCGGTTCCATTGCCAGCGCATTGAGGTTGCCGATGGTCAGCCCAAGCATGAAGAACAAAGATGTGGACCAGAAAAACCAGGCGGCAAAATACCAGGTGCCGGAAAGCCAGCCGCCAAGGATAATCACCAACATGCCTATGGAAATCGCCAGTTCTACCAAAAGGGCCACCGATATCAAAAGGCGCATGCCAAGCCGCCCGACGAGCACCGCATTCACAACGGAGGCAGAGGCCGCAATCACGCAGGTTGCGGCAAACCACAAGGGGAAGCTTTCACCAAGATCAAAGGTGATGTCATAGATCTGCTGTGTCGTTGAAATCAGTGACATCAGAATGCCAAAGATCAGCGTCTGGCTTAAGGTGGCGAGCACAAACATCCGGTTGCTTCCGGCTTCGCGCAGGGCGTGGCCAAACGCCGAAAGGCGCATCGGAATACGTGCTTCACGTGGCAGTGTTTCGGCCTGGCGAAGCGCCAACCAGAGGCTTGAGATCAAGGAAAACAGTATGAAGGCAACAAAAATTGCCCGCCAGCTTGCATAGTGAATGATCACCGCACCAAGCGAAGGCGCAATCGCAGGCACCAGCGAAAAGACCAGCATTGTGAAGCTCATCAGCTTGGCCATTTGGCGCCCGGAATAAAGGTCGCGGATGATCGCCATTGCCACGATCCGCGGCCCTGATGCGCCAAGCCCCTGAAAAGCGCGCGCGATCAGCACCCCTTCGAGCGTCTGACTCTGCCAGGCAAAAAACGCCGCAGCGATATAAAGCGTTGATCCCGTCAATAGCACAGGCTTGCGCCCGTATGCGTCGGACAGCGGCCCGGTAAAGAATGTGCCAACCCCCATGCCAAGCACAAAGGAAGTCACGATCAACTGCGCCCGGTTGAGATCCGTCGGGCTAAGCTCGGTGCCAATTTCAGGCAGGGCAGGCAGCATGGCGTCAATCGAAAAGGCGATTGTCGCAAAGAGCATGGCCGTCAGGGCGATAAATTCCGGTGTCGAGAGGCGTTTCGGCATGAATGGCTTTCAGAAAAACAAACGGCGGACCGAAATTGGCCGCCGTATGGGGGGACTTTGCCATTTTTTCGCGGATTGTCCAGTGCGGGCGGGCAGGGCACCTTGGCTCAGCATGGATGGCTCAGGCGGGATCGCCACTTTGCTCAATTTGCCCTGTGATCTCATCAATCACCTTGCCCCACAAGTCCGGTGGCTGGGCGCCGGACAAGACATGCTGGTTGGCAATGATAAAACAAGGGACGCCCTGCACACCACGTTCGCGCGCATGGGCATCGCGGTTGCGGATGTCATCAATGTCGGCATCGGTGCCAAGAAGCTGGGTCACAATCGCTTTGTCGAGGCTCGCCAAGTCGGCAAGTTCCGCAAGCACCGCTTTGTCACCGATGTCCTGACCATCCACGAAATAGGCTTTGAACAGGGCTGACACGACCGGGGTCTGGCGCCCTTCAAGCCCGGCCCAATGGATCAGCCGATGCGCGTCAAGTGTATTCGGTGCGCGGGAAATTTTTTCAAAGTTGATGGTGATCCCGGCTTTTTCAGCATGTTCGAGCACAGGGACATTCGCCCGAACCGCACCTTCCTTGCCGCCAAATTTTGCCTCCATATACGCGCGGCGATCCATCCCGTCCGAAGGCATGTCAGGATTCAGCTGAAACGGGTGCCATTCAATTTCAAACGGATGATCGGGATGGGATTCCAATGCACGGTCCAGATAGGATTTCCCGATGAAACACCAGGGGCAGACAGGGTCGGAGATGATATCAAGTTTTATCATTGGGCGGCCTTTTCAATTTTCGCGCAGGGCACGGCGCAGGAGCTTGCCGTTTGCGCCGCGGGGCAGGCTATCACGATAGACAAACAGGCGTGGGCATTTGTAGCGGGCCAGATGCGCGCTTGCAAATGACGACAACGTGTCTGCATCAACTTCCTGCCCGGTGTAAAACAGCGCAATAACAGACGCGTCGGATTTCACCTGCACCTCTACCGCCGCACAATCCATTATCGCCGGATGAGTTGCCATTTTGGCCTCGACCTCAAGCGGGGAAACACGAAAGCCCCCCGCGTTCATCATATCGTCTGACCGGCCCGCGTAGGTGATGGCACCATCGGCGGCCTGACGCCCGCGATCCCCGGTCAAAAACCAGTCACCCAGATAACGCGCAGCGGTTTCATCAGGCTGGCCAAGATAGCCGAGCATTAACCCAGGGTCGGATTTGTGGATGGCGATGGTGCCTTCGGCTGCTTGCCTTCCCTGATCATCAAGCAGGGCAATACGACGCCCTGGCTGAGGAAACCCAAGCGTGCCGGGCGGGGCCGGGCGCGCCGGGGACCCGGATAGAAAGGTGGAACATTCCGACATGCCAAAGGCTTCGTGGAGGGAGGTTCCGGTTGCATCCTCCCAGGCCGCACGTGTTTTTTCAGGCAGTTTTTCCCCTGCACTCAGCCCGTGGCGCAGGGCAGGGGCATTGATCCGGTCAAGGCCGCGCAGCATCTGGCGATAAACACCGGGTGCAGCGGCAAATATCGTGGCGTTGGCCCCAGTGATGAACTTAGAGAGGTCACAGGCAGCGGTGCCGGGCGGCGGGATAAGGGCTGTTGCTCCTATCGTCCAGGGATCCATCAGCCCGGTACCGAGTGTGTAGGTCCAGTTGAACGCTCCGGCATGGAGCAGCCGATCACTGTCCCTCAGACCATACCAGCCGTCAAACATCATCTGCCGCGCCAGGATCGCCCGATGCGCATGAACCACTGCACGCGGGCACCCAGATGTGCCGGATGTATAGATGATGTATGCGGGTCGATCCGGGTCTCCCGGAATGAAATCGGCGGGCGGCTGTTGAAATAGGCCGGGCAGGGTCTGGCTGTTCACCACCGGACACCGCAGCGGATCGGGCAGGGGGATCGACTCATCCGCGATAATCAGCTTTGGCGCGACCTCGGCAGCGATGGCGGTGATCTCTGGTGTTGTCAGCGCTGCTGAGGTCGGCACCGGCACAAAACCTGCGGTGATGGCTGCAAGGAATGTAATTGGAAAATTCGGATTGTTACCAAGGCGCATCAAAATCCGGTCACCGGGTTTCAACCCATAGCCCTGTAATCCCGTCGCAAGTCCACGGACAGCCGCTGCAAGACGGCTATAACTCCAGACTTGCTGGCCAAGCAGATCAAGCGCGGGCTTGTCCGACAGATCGTCGGCACGCCCCAGCACATGCTCAGCTAAATTAAACCCCTTTTCCATACCCCTTGGCTACGGCGCAGGCCTCCGGGGCGCAAGCCCTCAGTCGTTGGAAAACAGCCTGGGCAGAACCACCAGCGCGCCCCCCATACCGATGATCTGCATGATGATATACATGGCGACATGTGCCGGATTGATGCCGGTGAACGTATCGGTAAATACGCGTGCAACTGTGACCGCGGGATTGGCAAAACCGCTGGAGGAACTGAACCAATAGGCGCCGGTGATATAGATGCCGACCAGCATCGGCACCGCCTCTGCACGGGCTTTCAGACCGCCGACAATGATCATCAGCAACCCGAAGGTGGCAAAGATTTCGCTCACCCAGAGCCCGGCACCCATGCGGGGCTTGGTCGCAAGCTGCAATAGTGACAGGTCGAACATCACGTGGCAAAGCAATACCCCAAGGATACCGCCGATGATCTGAACCACGCCGTAGGCTACTGCCTCGCCCGGTTCGATGTCACCTTTCAGCGCAAAGAACAACGTGACCACCGGATTGATATGGGCGCCGGACACCGGGATCAGCACCGTTAGCACGACATAAAGTGCACAGCCCGTGGCGATGGAGTTGATCAAGAGCGCCAGCCCGATGTTCCCATCTGCCAGGGTTTCCGCCATGATGCCAGAACCTACGATACTGATCAGCAGCAGAGCGGTTCCGATGAATTCAGCAAAGAGTTTTCGTGACATTAGAGCGTTCCAATCCGATTGAGTTCACGTTGCAGTTCTAACCGATCCAAATCCGCGAACGGAAGGTCAAGAAGGGCTTCGGCACGGCGTTTCAGCCGGGCGAACGCGGTTTTAAAGGCCTGGTCCCAATCGGCTGGCGCAGTTGCCGCCGGATCATCCACCCCCCAATGGGCGCGCAAAGGTGCCCCCATCGGTCCGGCGGGCCACATCGGGCAGGTTTCCCCGGCAGCGGATCCGCAGACCGTGATCACGATATCCATGGTCGGGGCGCCGGGGCTGGCAAATTCATCCCAGCTTTTGGATCGGGTCTCAGTCGTATCAAAACCAAGGTCCGCCAGTAGCGAGAGCGATTGCGGGTGAACCTTTCCCGCGGGTTGGGAACCCGCAGAAAAAGCCGTGACACGGCCCTTGCCCAACCGATTGAGCAAGGCTTCAAGCAGGATCGATCGGGCAGAGTTGCCGGTGCAAAGGACAAGGATATTCATGCGGCCGCTCTAGTTGGGCTATGTAACGGTTGCAAGACAAATCACGAATTCATGATGTATTAGTCTTCCCACCACCAGACATCCGGCTGGAAACCCAACCAATCACCGTAAATTGGAAGCCGTTCCGGATAGTGCAATTCCCGCGCATGGGCGATGCGCGCCTCACGGTTGAACCAGATTGGCACAACATAGCGTCCGGTTGTCAGCACGCGGTCCAGCGCCCGCACAGCAGCGACGAAATCTTCCTGGCTCGGCGCGTTCAGGATTGCGTCAATCATCCCGTCAACAGCCGGGGAATCCACACCCATCCAGTTGCGCGTGCCGGGTTCGGATACCCCATCGCCACCCCAGTAAAGGTTCTGCTCATTGCCCGGCGACAGGGACAGGCCACGGCTGTAGTAGGTCATGCCGAAGTCATAGACCTGGGTACGTTCCCGATATTGCGGCGGGTCAACAACAATGAGGTTCGGGGTGATGCCAATCTGTTTGAGCGATTCAACATAGATATCGACAATCGACTGAACTTCTGAACTGCCGATCTGCAATAGGAAGTCAAAGGTGAAAGCCGTGCCATCCGCATTGACCAGAACACCCGCGTCATTGAGCGTCCAGCCGGCCTCTTCCAGGAGGGCGAGCGCGCGGCGTATGTCGCGCCGGTTGCGACCGGATGTGTCGCCTTCGGGCAGGCTGTATCCTTCAAGCGCGCCGGGCAGCAAATCACTGGCATAGGGTTCCAGAAGGGCGCGTACACGGCCTTCTGCCGGACCGTCCTGCATGCCAAGCAGTGAGTTTGAGAAGTAAGATGTCACACGCGGCGCATTTCCGCCGTTAAGCGAGTCGTTGATAAACGGATAGTTGAAGGCATGGATCAGCGCATCCCGGACCCGCCAATCCTGAAACAGCGGGTTGCGCGTGTTCATCACAAAGCCCCAGATGCCGGAGGGGCGCTGATGCGGGATGACGGATTTAACAACCTCACCGGACTGGATCGAGGGGAAGTTATAGACCGTATCCCACTTATGTGCGTTTGTTTCGCGCAGGGTGTTGATCTCACCGGCCTTGAAGGCTTCGAACATCACACTGGCATCGCCAAAGAATTCCAGCCGGATTTCATCAAGGTTATTGGTGCCCCGGCGAAATGGCACGTCAGCGCCCCAGTAATCCGGGTTGCGTGTCAGCGTGACATAGCGACCGGGATCAAAATCGCTGATCACATAGGGCGCGGTTGAAATCGGGATAATGTCCAGGCCACTTTCGGCGAAATCCAGGCCGTCCCACTGGGCTTTTTGCAGGATCGGACGCATGCCAATGATCAGGGCAAGCTCCGGTTCCGGCTGCTTGAATGTGAAACGGATCGACCGTTCGCCGGTGATTTCGGCGCTTTCGACCTTGTCCCAGGCACCATGATAACGCGGGTGGCCGACCGTGCCGAGCGTTTCATAAGACCAGAGCACATCTTCGGCGGTGACGGGGCTGCCGTCGGAAAACCGCGCCTCGGGGCGAATCACAAATTCCACCCATTCGCGATTCGGGCCTGTCTCAATAGATTCGGCCAAAAGCCCATAGAGCGAGAACGGTTCATCGTAGCTGCGGCCCATCAGGCTTTCGTAAGCCAGAAACCGAAGCTGCCAGGGCACACTGCCTTTCAGGATATGCGGGTTGAGGGAATCGAAACTGCCCACCTCGCCAGTGATGATGCGACCACCGGTCGGCGCTTCGGGGTTTGCATAGGGAAGCGACACAAAATCCGGTGGTAGGGCAGGGTCTCCATACATAGCTATGCCATGGGAGGGGTCCGCGGTAGCAGTGCCTGCCAAACACACGGCCGCCAACATGAGCGAAAATTGGCGCATGGGTCGGAAAATATCTGATCTCATTTTGGCAACAATCCCTGTGTTTACGTGCTTGCTTGCCACCAAGGCTAGCCGGGGTTTCCAAGCAATTCAAACTTTTAGCTTGGACTCTGAGCGAAGGATTGCGTATAAAGGCGTCACTGCTCGATAGGTTTCTTGCCTGTATGAAACCTGCCTCAATAACTTAACGCCCGCTTCGTGCGGGCGTTTTTTTTATGATCTGTTCCGGTTGTGAATGGATTGCCCACGGCAATCTACTGCCTATAGTCGCTGTGGGCGGTGATACGATCCAAGTGTCGTCGTTGCCCGGCACATTTGCTCATGGCTGTGTTTGAGCTTCAGGACAAAAGATGGCGCATTTTCATTCTGAACAGATCCGTGATCTCTGGAGAAGATCCAATCTGATTATCTGGCCGGGTCATTCCTGGATGATCAGTTTTGCCCCCAAAGAACGTCGGCAAGCGCTCCAGCTCGTGGAGATGTGCACACCGGCGGAGCATTTTGTTTCCCTGATCTGTGACCATAATGAAAGCGCTGTCATTCTTCCTGATCAGGTCTGGAGCAGGCAGCAAAAGCAGACGGAATACCGGGAAAGTTTCGGCCCTTTGATCTGCCTTACACTTGATGTTCCGTTGGATATCGAAGTCTCAGGATATCTCCAGCCTGCGGTGGACGCGCTTGCGGCTGCCGGGGTGTCGATCGTGCCGCAATGTGCGCTGATCTACGATCACATATTGGTGCATCAGAAAGACAAGGATGCGGCCGTCAACATATTGAAACAGATTCAGCAGCAAGCAGGGTCAAATCCCGTTTAACGGGTGTGATAAAAAGATGAAGGGATCAGCATATGTCGTTTAAGGGTAAAACCGCCATAATCACCGGTTCAAATTCCGGTATCGGGCTGGGTATTGCACGCGAACTGGCAAAGGCCGGGGCCGATGTGGTTCTGAACTCTTTCACCGACGATACTTCTGATCATGATCTTGCAGCGGCACTTGCAGCCGAGTTTGGTGTAACCGCACGCTATATTCAGGCCGATATGTCCCTCGGGGATCAATGTCGTGACCTGGTGGAGGCGGCGGGTGGCTGTGACATCCTGATCAACAATGCGGGGATTCAGCATGTCGCCCCGGTTGAAGAATTCCCGATTGATCAATGGGACAGGATCATTGCAATCAACCTGAGCTCAGCCTTCCACACAACCGCCGCGGCGCTGCCGATCATGCGAGACCGTGGCTGGGGCAGGGTGGTCAATATTGCCTCTGCCCACGGGCTGACGGCATCCCCCTTTAAATCGGCCTATATCGCGGCCAAACATGGGGTCGTCGGTTTGACCAAGACCGTCGCGCTGGAAACCGCGACGGATCCGATCACATGCAACGCGATTTGCCCCGGTTATGTGCTGACACCGATTGTGGAAAAGCAAATTCCCGATCAAATGGCCGTACATAACATGAGCCGCGAGGATGTGATCAAGAAGGTGATGCTGCAACGCCAGCCTTCAGGCGACTTTGCAACCGTTGAACAGATGGGTGGCACGGCGGTGTTTCTCTGTTCCGATGCCGCCGCACAGATCACCGGAACCACAATCAGCGTCGATGGCGGCTGGACTGCGCTCTAGCTTTCAAAGGGTAGCGGTGGCTGGGTCGGATCTTTGCCATTTGGATAAACCAGCCCGGCGGAAATGACGAGCTTGGCGGCATCCTCAACGCTCATATCCAGTTCGATCACATCCTTTTTCGGGACAAACAGCAGAAAGCCCGAGGTCGGGTTCGGCGTGGTCGGCAAAAAGACCGACATGATGCCCTCCTCTTCGGGGATTTTCCGGTCAATCTCACCCTTCGCGGTGGTTGAGATGAACGCAATCGCCCAGATCCCTTTGCGCGGGTATTCCACAAGGCAGGCCTTCTCAAAACTGGAATCGGCCTGACTGAATACGGTTTCGGCGATTTGTTTCAGACCGTTGTAGATCGACCTTACGACCGGCATGCGGTCAACCAGCCGTTCCCCCATACCCAGCAGAGATCGCCCGATCACCCCCTTGGCGATCCAGCCAACAAGGATTGTGAACAGCAGGAAAAAGACGACCCCAACGCCACGGATATTTATTTCCGTGCCGAACCAGCGTTCGAAGATGGCGCCGGGTTGATAGGTCGCTGGAACGAAGGGCAAAACCCATCCGTCAATCCAGCCGACAACCGTCCAGATCAGCCAGACAGTCAAGCCAATCGGGGCGATCACGACAATCCCCGTCAGAAAGCTCGCCCTGAGGGAAGCAAACCAACCCGACCTACGCGGGCGTTTTTGTGGTGGCTCCGGTGTCTGGTCGGTCATGTGATGCGTTACTCCCCGGCTGAATTTAGGCAGTCGCGGACTGCCCGGCAATGGGGCGGGGGAAATTCCTGCAAAGAGTCACTCGAACGCACAGGCTATGCGGGCACCCAGGGCGGCATTGTTCATCACCAGCGCTACATTTGCAGTCAGCGAGGCCCCTTTGGTCAGTTCAAAAATGCGTTGAAGTAGAAAGGGGGTGACGTCTTTGGCGGCAACACCCTGATCATTGGCTTCTGAAAGCGCTTGTTCGATCACCGGGGTAAGTGTTGCACGCGGGATCTCTGCATCCGCCGGGATCGGGTTCGCCACAAGCTGCCCGCCGGGCAATCCAAGCCGTTCGCGCATCAGATGCGCGGCAGCAATTTCGCCCGGCTGGTCCATGCGCAAAGGCGCAGGAAGGCCCGAACTGCGCGACCAGAAAGCCGGAAAATCATCCTGACCACAGGCAATCACCGGAACGCCGAGGGTTTCAAGAACCTCCAGCGTTTTCGGCAGGTCGAGAATCGCCTTGGCCCCGGCAGCCACAACTGTGACCGGTGTTTCGGACAATTCGCGCAGATCGGCGGAGATATCAAAGCTCTGCTCCGCGCCGCGGTGCACCCCGCCAATGCCGCCGGTCGCAAAGACCCTGATCCCGGCCAGATGGGCGCAGATCATTGTTGCTGCCACGGTGGTTGCCCCGACACCGCCCATCGCAAGGCAGGCGGCAAGGTCACCCCGGGAAAGTTTCGCCACGTCGCGTGCCTGACCCAGCGTTTCCAATTCGCCCTCAGACAGGCCGATATGAATCCTCCCGTCCATGATCGCGATTGTGGCAGGGCAGGCGCCGCCATCGCGGATCACCTGTTCCACCGCGCGTGCGGTTTCGATATTTTGCGGATAGGGCATGCCATGGGTGATAATGGTGCTTTCGAGCGCCACAATCGGGGTGTCATTTGCGCGTGCTGCGGCAACCTCAGGCGAAAAAACAAGCGGTGTGTCGGTCATTAGGATGGAGTCTCCCCGGAAACGTAGTTGGCGGCTGCGGTCAACGCGGCCTTGAGGGCGGGTTCGCCGCTTTGGCCCCGTAATTCAGCGGCTATATGGGCTGCCATAAAGGTGTCGCCTGCCCCTGTCACGCGGGTCACCATGACATCAGGTGGCGCGAGGCTGATCAACCCGTCGGGCCCCGCCACGGCCGCAGCATTCCCACCATTGGTTACCAGCGCGCGATGGGCGCCAATATCCAGCAGAGCTTTAGCCGCGACTGACGCGTCGTTAAATTCCGTCTTGGCGAGCAATCCTGCCTCCTCCAGGTTGACGTATAGCGTTGCACGGGGGTGCTTGAACAGTGGCAGCAGCCGCTCCGCTTTGCCGGGGGAGGCTGGCGCAACCCGCAGGTCTGCTACCGCAAAGGCGGCGCTGTGGCTGATTTGTTCAAGCAACGCCTGTGTCAGGTTCCCGTCAAGCGCTATAGTGCCCTGATAGGGCGCGCTGTCGGTTCCCAGCCGGCCATCGTGCAGCGGGCGCAGGATCTTGTCACCGGCGGCCTCCAGCGAATGGGCATCGGCAATCGCGGCGAT
>CAYTUW010000001.1:0-53966 GCA_964441435.1 uncultured Rhodobacterales bacterium | reverse complement strand
CAGCGGCCCCGTGGCTCAACTGGATAGAGCAGCCCCCTCCTAAGGGGCAGGTTGCAGGTTCGAATCCTGCCGGGGTCACCAAAACTGCCGCAACTTGTTGATACTGTGAATTACTTCGCATGTTTCGCTGCGATGCTACTGTCGCATAGTGGCGGCGGTCTGCATTTAGCCCCGGTTCGTGCCTCCGGCTTTGTAACTACGTGCGCCGTCTGTTGGCGGCGGCAACTTTGTAACGTCAATGGCGAATATATCGTTCTTCTGCCTGAAGATGGAAAAGGGCAATGTGTTTGCGTTGATTTCGGTAGATACGGATCGGACTGGAAAAGGCGGGTTCTTGAGCTCATCTGGTTTCTTGAGCGATCATTGGCAACATCATTGGATGCCGCTCTGTGGTTTGAACATAAGCACCAACAGCAAGCGATAGCCCGGGCGGATCAGACCATCTTGATCACGTCTTTTTCAATCGCCAGCATATACCCACGCCGCGCGATGTTCTTGACCAAAAGGTCGCTGACCAGCTGATTGCCAAGCGTGTCACGCAGGCGCTTGATGCGGGTTGCCCCGGCGGCTTCGTCACAATCGGCAGGGTCTCGGCCGGAAATCATCGCCTCAATCTCGGAACCCGACAGCACCTCATCATCCATACGTGCCTCTGCCAGAACCGATATGGTTTCAAGGGCTGCCTCGGTCAGCTTGAAGCCCATGTTGTTGAGGTAGACGGTATTTTCCTCGCGGCTGATCAGCAGCGATGACACCTGAATGCCGGTCCGTTCGATTTCCGACATGCGGCGGTTCAGGGTGATGATCGTGACCAGAAACACCAGCGCTGCTATCAGCATCGCCGTGGCAAAGACCAGCAACACAAAAATCACCGTGCGATAAGAGGCAAGCGTGTCGGAAAAGGCGGTGCCAGATTGCGCAAGGATTTCCAGAAGCTTGATTTCCGCATGCGCCGTCAGGTCATCATTTTCGACAAAGATCCGCTCCACCCGCGCATCAAAGGCGTTGGCATCCGGCAGGCTCGCAAACAGAAAGACGGCAGCAGCCAGAAGGATCAGCACAATCGCGGCAAGCCCGATCATCACGAACCGGTTGCCCTGAACGCTTGCGCGCTTTGTCGGGATTTTTGCGTCGTCCACGGCTCATCCTCCTGCCCCTTTGTCACGGGCTTTGTCGGGCAGGTCAAGCATGGCGCCGCGACACCCAAGGGCGAAATGATGCGCGATATCTGATAACATGGGCTGGTTATTGCCTGACATCGGCAGGGCAGGAATTTTGTTTATCAAGGGTCAGCCATGGCCCGCATGTGTATTTTAGAGAGGAGACAGAAAATGAAGATCTTTTCATGGGGCCGTAAACTGACAACGCTTGGGCTGGCCCTTGGGTTCGTTGGAACAGGCATGGTGGGATTTGCCACCACGGCAGAGGCCGCAGCCCAGCAAATAGACTGCCCCCACAGCCAGATACGCCGCGAGGTGACCACAGGGCTGCCCGATGGTTGGTGGAACACGCCTTACGTCGGCAGCCTTCAGGGTACACGTGTCGTGGAAATCGGTGGCCGCAAGGCGCTGCAATGCCGCTATGGCCCTGCCGGCGACATTCAGCGTTACGCGCCCGATGGTGCGACCTGCACGGCAAATGCGCGCGGGTTTGTCTGTCAGACCGCTGGTGTTGTGGTGCCGCGCACCTTTTCCACCGGGCCGCTGGAAATTCCACAAACCTGGACCGCCGACCTTGATCGCGGTGTTGTGGGTGACAACGGTGCGGCCGATATCTGGTTTCAGGCGGAAACTGCCGACCTGCTGTACCTTGTGCCGCGCAACGGGGCGCAACTTGGGGTTGGCAACCGCACCAACCGTGGCCAGGCGGGATGTGCCGCTGCCCGGTTCAGCGCCAACCGCGTGTCGATCCGGGATATTCCGGTTGGCTCCTACATCTGTGCGCGCACCAATGAGGGCCGCATCAGCCAGTTTCGTGTGAACGCCATTTCCGGCGGCAGTCCGAAAACGCTGTCGCTGGGCTACACCACCTGGCAGTAACCTCTGTACAACAGGAAAACGCCCGCCAGACCGGCGGGCGTTTTTTGTTCAGTTGGCCTTCGCTCAATACCTGAGAAAGTATTGCCCGGCTTCCCCCTGACGTTCTGCCAGTCCGGTGTCGTCAAAGACGGAAATCACATTCAGAAGCTGCCAGCCCTCACCGCCGAGGCGACCGGAAATATACCCTGCCGCTGCCCCCGCATCGCAGGAACCATCCGGCAGTTCGATGACACCGTAGTGAAGTTGTAACGGGTTATCCTTCTTCGCCTTGTAGTCAGCGTAGCAAGCCGCAGAAGCCGGAGTCGCACCCAACAGTGCAAGGGTTATGATAAGATTTTTCATCATGCCCGCACATTGGTCAACTTTCTCCGGTTATTCAATATCAGGGTTGTGAACGGCGCTGATGATCCGGCCCGGAGGCTTGCGCGCAATCACGTTTCGGGTTCCGTGATATCAAGCTAAAGCGCTGATATAAAACATGTTATTTGATAACAATGAGGCGTTATTGTTTAGCTCCTCACCCCCGTTCCATCCTTTCCCCATAAGCAAAACGCGCCCTTTGCATCATGCCGGGCGCCGGGTCAAAAGGAAGACAGTCATGAAAAAAGGTTTTATCGCCCTCGCCCTTGCCGCCTCCGTCGCGTTGACGGGGTTTGCCGCAACACCTGCCCGTGCAGACGGGGAAGACATTGCCAAAGTCCTGCTGGGCCTTGTCGTCATAGGGGCCATTGCAAACGCCATTGACAAGGATGATCCGGCGCCAGAGCCGGTGACACGCCGCGATCCCCGCCCGGATCATCGCTTGTTGCCCCGCGCCTGTCTGCGTCCTTTCGAAACCCGCCACGGTACCCGCTATGGGTTTGGCGAACGCTGCATCGAAAACCGCGTTGGCCGTATCAACTTGCCTGAACGCTGTGAACGTCGCGGCGAAAACCGCAGGGGCCGGATGCGCACATTCTATGCAGAACATTGCATGGCGCGTCGTGGATATCGTGTCGCGGGCTGAACAATAGTCGAGCAGGAGGCGCGCGGGGTCTGTCCTTCCCCAAGCTGCGCCGCCACGGGCGGAGAGGAAATCCCCTCTCCGCCCTTTTTACTTGCATCCCCGCTGTGCGCGGGGTTTCTGGTGCCATGAACCTGCCCGATTATTCCCTGGAAACCGTTGCCCGTGCCGATGGCGCTACCCGCATCGCCGGGGTGGATGAGGTTGGTCGCGGGCCCCTTGCCGGCCCGGTCTACGCTGCGGCGGTCGTGCTGGACCCGGACCGGATTCCCGAGGGGCTGAACGATTCAAAAAAGCTGACCGCGAAACGCCGTGCCGTGCTGGCGGCCGAGATTCTGGCGGTGGCTGATGTCGGCATCGGTATGGCCAGTGTTGAAGAGATTGACGCGATCAACATCCTGCGCGCGTCCCATCTGGCGATGGAGCGTGCAGTGACGACCCTGCCCACGCCCCCCGATCACCTGCTGATCGACGGCAATATGATCCCGCGTGGCCTGACCATCCCGGCAGAGGCCGTGGTGAAAGGTGACAGCCGGTCCGTTTCAATTTCTGCCGCCTCCATCGTGGCAAAAATCACACGCGACAAACTGATGGAGGATTTGGCGCAACAGTTTCCGGGCTACGGCTGGGAGACAAACGCAGGCTACGGCTCAAAGGCGCATATGGAGGGACTCCGAAATCTTGGCGTGACCCCACACCATAGACGTTCGTTCAAACCTATCCACAACATCTTGTATCAAGAAAAAATCGTAAGTGACTGATTCAAAAAAGAATTTGACGCCGAATCATCAATGACTCATCTTTGGCCTCAACAAACGAAGCGAATAATCGCTCGGTGAAGAGGCAGAAATGACGACGAAAACCAAAGTGAAACCGGCAGGTGAACTGCCGCTGAATCAGATTATCGCCGGTGATTGCATCGAGGTGATGAACAGCCTTCCTGAAGGTTCCATCGACCTGATTTTCGCTGATCCGCCCTATAACCTACAGCTCAAAGGTGAATTGCACCGCCCGGACAATTCAAAGGTGGATGCGGTGGATGACGACTGGGATCAGTTTGACAGCTTCAAAGCCTATGACAAATTCACCCGCGCCTGGCTGAAAGCGGCACGCCGCCTGTTGAAACCCAACGGCGCGATCTGGGTGATTGGCAGCTATCACAACGTGTTCCGTATGGGGGCAGAGCTCCAAAATCAGGGCTACTGGATCCTCAACGATGTTATTTGGCGCAAATCAAATCCGATGCCGAACTTTCGCGGCAAGCGCTTTACCAACGCGCATGAAACCATGATCTGGGCGAGCCGGGGTGAAGGTGCGAAATACACCTTTAACTATGAGGCACTGAAAGCGTTGAACGAAGGTGTGCAGATGCGGTCGGACTGGGTGCTGCCGATCTGCAACGGCGGTGAACGGTTGAAGGACGATAAGGGCGAGAAGGCCCACCCGACACAAAAACCTGAAAGCCTGCTGCACCGTGTTCTGGTCGGCTCCACCAATCCCGGTGACGTGATCCTTGATCCGTTCTTTGGCACCGGAACAACCGGGGCTGTGGCAAAGAAACTGGGCCGCGATTTCATCGGGATCGAACGGGAAGAGGCCTATCGCAAGGTTGCACAGAAACGCCTGTCGAAGGTCCGTAAATTTGACCGCGAAAGCCTGACCGTCACCGCCTCCAAACGTGCGGAACCCCGCGTGCCCTTCGGCCAGCTCGTCGAGCGCGGCATGCTGGAGCCGGGCGAAAGCCTGATCTCCCCGCGTGGCAAGATTGCCAAAGTTCGCGCCGATGGCACGCTGATTTCGGACGAAATCAAAGGATCAATTCACCAGGTCGGTGCCGCGCTCGAAGGCGCGCCAAGCTGCAATGGCTGGACCTACTGGTGCTACAAGCAGGACGGCAAACAGGTTCCTATTGACCTGTTGCGCCAGCAAATCCGGGCAGAGATGGCCCGCCGCCCGAACTAAAACTTTCAAAGAATACCGCCGGTGCCTGTGGCCTGACACAAGGCACTACCTTGCCCCGTCGCTTCATCGCGGCGGGGCTTTTTACACTACCGGATGCACTGATAATAATGTTCCGCAGCGCCGCTGCGCAACTGCCGGGTGTCAGCGTAATAGGCGCGTTTTCCCATAGCGGCGCAGTAGCGGTTCGCACTTGTCTGTGTTTGCGCCAGGGCAAAGGGCGGTGCGACGCCGGATTGGGTCACAAGACGGATGCCGGCGCTGTTTTGTTCAGAAACAGCAGGCGCTGATGTCGACATGCATCCGGCAAGCGCCAGAGCAGCAAATGTAGCCAGGACAGATTTCATTGGCCTTCCTCACTCAAAAAGGCCCCCATCAGGAAGACAAAACGCGGTTATTGCGGCGTTAACCCGGCGTGTTTGTGCGGATTTGTTGAAAATTTGCCGTTTCAGTCCCTGACAGGCCGTTTGTTCAGAGGCAGCCGAACCATGGCATACACAGCGTTATGTTATTTACACCAAAGCGGATATTATGCATGATATCCACAACTTATGGCAGAAGTCCGGGCGCGAAGAGAACCGCGTAGAATGTGAAAATGACGAAACAAAAGCGCTTCTTCGACCTCTTGTTATCGCTCCTTTTGTTGCCGTTTCTGGCGGTTGTTGTCTTGGTGGTTGCCCTGATCGTGCTGTTGCTTGACGGGCGGCCGGTGTTTTTTGGCTCCGAACGAATGAAGGGGCCAAACGAATCCTTCACGCTTTGGAAATTCCGCACCATGCGCTGCACGAAAAGGGCGGAAGAAGGGGTTTCGGGCGGCGACAAGATATCACGTATCACGCCTTTGGGGCAGTTGTTGCGGCGCTACCGGATTGATGAGTTTCCACAGATTCTGAATATCTTGCTGGGGGATATGAGCTTTGTCGGCCCCCGCCCGCCACTGCGCCAGTACGTTGAGGCAGAAAATGCAATCTATTCAGAGACGTTGCAATCCAGGCCGGGTGTCACCGGGCTCGCAACGATCATCATGCATGATTTTGAAAACGATTTGTTGTCCCGTTGCAAGACCGCAGAAGAAACGGATAGTGTCTATCGCCGCCGATGCATTCCGCTAAAGGCGCGCATTGATAGAATATATCTTTTAAATCAAAGTCTTTGGCTGGACATCAAAATCATATGGATGACGCTTGGCTGTGTGCTGCGCGCATAGACCCCGCACATAAATCCCACACTGCCGAGTCACAGCTGCGCCGTCCCTTGTTTTTTGGCCCATGATCCGGTTGAGTGAACACGGGCTATCCAGAGCAGCAACCAAAGAAATAGAATATGACCGCGCGCGCATCGGCTTTTTGTCTTGCAGTTGTTCCTTTGTTGACCGGGGCAGGGGCATTGCAAGGTGAGCCCAGAACGCAGTCTGCGCACCTGAACTTCCACGGTGTTCCAGGCGTGATTGACATGCCATCAGGCGAACCGATGCCGGATGCGGACCTGCAAACGACCATTTCGCATTTCGCCGGGATCACGCGCAGTACGCTATCGTTCCAGATCACTCCGCGAATGACCGGGAGTTTCCGGTTTTCCGCCACAAAGGGCTGGCCGAATGGCAGCATCGATACCTACTACGACCGGAGCTTTGACTTCCGGTATCTGCTGTTTGAGGAAACCGTTTCACGGCCATCGGTGACCATCGGCTTGCAGGACTTTGTGGGAACCGGCATCCATTCAGCGGAATACATCGCGGCAACGAAACATTTCGGATCCCAGTTGAAGCTGACGGGTGGTATCGGCTGGGGTCGACTTGGCAGTTACAATTCATTTGATAATCCCTTCGGGCTTGATGATCGGCCGGATTCATATGATCCGACCGGCGGAACCTTCAACCTGGATCGCTTTTTCAGAGGGCCGGCGGCGGCATTTGCCGGGCTTGAATGGCAGGCGAATGACCGTCTGAGGCTGTTTGCCGAATATTCCTCTGATGCATATACAGAGGAGGTTTCGCGTGGGATTATCAACCGTCGGTCCCCCTTTAACTTTGGCGCGAGTTACGAAATTTCCGATCACGTGAACCTTGGCGTTTACTACCTTTATGGATCGGAACTGGGTGTTCAGTTGAGCTTTGGGCTCAACCCGAAGCATCCGGGGAATGGCGATGGCTCTGAGCCAGCGCCCCTGCCCGTTCTGCCATATCAGCGTGCCGCTGCGATGAGTTGGCAAAATTCATCAGGGCCCACCCCGGCGGAACGCCAGCAAATCGTCACGGCGAGCAGCGCGGCCTTTGAGGCCAGCGGGCTGCGGCTGGAATCCCTTTCAATCACCGGGAATGAGGTGACGGTTGGTTTCCGCAATCCAACTTACAACATGCCTGCACAGGCCATCGGCCGCGCGGCGCGAGCATTGACCTATACCATGCCTCAGGGTGTCACCCGGTTCCGGTTGGTACCAATTTCCAGCGGTGTGCCGATGTCTGTGGTCACTCTCGATCGCGCACAGATTGAACGGTTTGAACATGCGTCCGACGGGGGCGCTGGTCTGCTTGACGATCTGCAATTTGCTGATGCCTATGCAAGCCTGGGGCTGTCTGCGCAGGATCGGGTCGATGGGTTTTATCCGCGGTTCCAATGGGCGGTGTCACCCTATGTGGAAACGGTTCTGTTTGGCGCGGGGAACCCGTTTCTGGGGGAAATCGGCGTCGAAGCGAGCGCTGGCATAGAGGTTGCACCAGGGCTTTCGTTCTCCGGGGCAATCCGCAAAAGAATTGTGGGAAATTTAGGGGATTCAATCGTGGTAAGCGACTCCGTCCTGCCGCATGTGCGGACGGATGCCACGCTTTACAACACCATCGGCGACCCGGAAATCCACAATCTGACCATGGATTACATATTCCGTCCGGCACGCAACACCTATGGCCGGGTCAGCCTGGGTTATCTTGAACCGATGTTCGGTGGCGTTTCGGCGGAGCTTCTGTGGAAGCCGGTCAATAGCCGCCTCGCCCTCGGGGCAGAGCTCAACTACGCACGGCAGCGTGATTTTGAGCAGCTTTTCGGGTTTCAGGACTACGACGTGATCACCGGCCATCTGTCCGGCTATTACACGTTCCAAAACGGGTTTCAGGCTCAGCTCGATGTCGGGCGCTACCTGGCGGGGGACTGGGGGGCGACCTTTACACTGAGCAGGGAATTTGCAAACGGCTGGAAGGTTGGGGCATTTGTCACCCGGACCGATGTTTCATACGAAGATTTCGGCGAAGGTTCGTTTGACAAAGGGATCATGCTGACCATTCCCATGGCGTCAATCACCGGACAGCCGAGCCGCCGCAGCAACGCTGTCACCCTGCGCCCCATTCAACGCGATGGCGGGGCACGGCTGAATGTATCCAATCGGCTTTATGAACAGGTTCGGGAATATCACGCACCGGATGTCGCCCGAAGCTGGGGGCATGTTCTGCGATGACCAGTGCCCTCAAGATAACGATAATGTTCGTCCTGCTTATTGGTTTTTCGGCATGTAGCGGTGGCAACTCCGGTGGAACTGAAACTGGTTCTGTTGTTGGGGATCTCACCAGCGCTATTCGCGCGGCTGTCAAAGCACCGGAAAATACCGGCAGCGCTGCCGCCCAACCCGGCCGGTTTGACATTGCAACCGCCTTTACCAGCGAACAGGTTGACGCGCTCACCACGCCGACAATCGTGGCGGTTGTCGAAACGCGCCAGGCTTGGACGATGCTGACGGAAGTTATGGCCAACAATGGGTTTCAGACCTTCTGGACCGAGGACCAAATCGCCATAACCCTGCGCGGCGGCGTCATTGTTTCAACACGTGGGATTACTGGCGATCTTTTTGCCAGTACGCCCGGGCCTGTACTGGGCGCGCTTGCCGCGGGGCAGGGGCGCTATGACAAGAGTTTCAGATATCTGAATTCCGTCTCCCAACTGGAAACCCTGCGCCTGACATGCCAGCTTCGCCCCGCCGGGACGGAACGGTTTACCATCGCAGAACGTGCCATATCTGTCGTCAGATTCGACGAAACCTGCATAGGGAACGGCCAGGAACGGTTGAATTCCTACTGGCGCTTGCCCGGTCAAAACCGGCCGATCCGTTCCCGCCAGTGGATCAGCGATCGGGTTGGCTATGTCGATATCTTTCATATCAAATCGTAGCCAAAGCGCCACAGAATCAGCGACACACCGCGGCACCGTTGACATCAGCACCCTGTGGAAGGTTTAATGCCAGCGTAATTCACTTGGAGGTATTTCTATGAAATACGCGACAAAAACTCTTGCCGCATCGGCCTTGGCGCTTTGCGCAGCGACATCCGCTTTTGCCGGTGGGCAAACCGCACCCGCAGTTGAGGGTGAGCCTCTCTATGAAACACAAACGCGGCGCAGCATTGGTTCCGGTTCCGGTTTGCTGGTTGGTGCTCTGGTCATCGGCGGGTTGGTGCTGCTTGGCGGTGGTTCCGACAGCGGTACGGCGGGTCCTCCTCCGTAAACCCCGCACCAAATTGAAACGATCCAGGGCCCCTTGGGGCCCTTTTCGTTGCTAGCGCGGTGGTGGATTGGTGCCAGCCTTGTAAGGCGCCCAATCCGTGATCTCCGGGTAGTGCTGTTTACGCCAGGCGCGGACCTTCGGATTCATGATACGCCGCCATAGTGGTGGGATCATCGCCGCCGCTGTCATCACAGGATAGCCAAAGGGCAGTTGCGGGGCCTCCTCAGAGGCGTAGTTTTGCAACAGAGGAAACCTGCGGTCAGGCTTGTAGTGATGATCAGAATGGCGTTGCAGGTTGATCAGCAGCCAGTTGGACGCCTTATGGGATGCATTCCAACTGTGGCGGGGCAGCACATGTTCGTATTTCCCGTTGCCCAGATGTTTGCGGGTCAGCCCGTAATGTTCGATGTAATTGACCAGCTCAAGCTGCCAGATTGCTGTGAAAGCCTGTATCAGGAACAGGGCGACCCCTGCTGCGCCGCCCAGGATGGCCGCCAGCAGGATCATCCCCCCCTGCAACAGCAGATACCGCCAAAACGGATTGCTGCGATGAAACGGGCCAAGCCCCCTTCGCCCGCGCATGTCGCATTCTGCGCGCCAGCTTGATCTCAGAGATTGCATCAGAACGCGTGGAAAGAAGCGGTGAAACCCTTCATTATAGCGCGCCGTGACAGGGTCGCGCGGGGTGCCGACGTAACGGTGGTGGACCAACAAATGTTCACTGCGGAAATGGCTATAAAGCACCATCGACAACAACAGATCGCCGAGCCAACGCTCTACCCGGTTCTTTTGGTGCATCAGCTCATGGCTGTAGTTGATTCCAACGGTTCCTGACATGATGCCGACGCCAAAGAACAGGGCCAGTTTTTCCCAGGCTGCGAGATGCGTGCTTTGGGTGACGAACCAGATCAGACCAAACAGGACCAGGAACTGCAGAGGGAACCAGACCAATGTTATTAGGCGGTACCAGAACAGTTGATTTTCGCCTGTATTAGGGTCGATATTTTCTTCGTTCCGCCCGGTAAAGGCGTCAAGAACCGAAAACATCACCCAGCTCGAAAGCGGCAGTAGAAATACGGTCCACCCCCCTTTGAACGCTCCGACAAGCGCGAGCGGCACCATAATCAGAGAAAGCCAGAAAGGCAGGGCGTTACGCAGTTTTTCAACCTGGTTATCGGACACTGGTGAAACCTCCTCAGGTCACGGAATAACAGAATTTTCGCTACGGGTGTGATCCAGAACCTTGCGCATGACGGTAGGTAGGGCGGAAGGTCGGAATTCGCTGTCGGGTAGAAAAAACCCATGTTTGGGCTCGGAATCCAGTAAAACTTGCGCCACCTGGACGGTCAGGCGCAGGTGAAAATGGGTGAAGGTATGGCGGACTTCGCCGGTCAGGCTGTGCCAGTCAGCCTGCAATGGTGGCTGTTCTGTCGCTGTTGTTCCCCAGGGTGCGCCGGGCCAACCAAGCATCCCGCCGAGTAGCCCTTTTTCCGGCCGTCGCTCCAACAACCAGGCCCCATCCGACCGCCGGGCGACATAGGCGATGCCAAATCGTGTCGGCTTGGCTGGTTTTGGCCGTTTGAACGGATAGGATTCAGGGGCGCCACCCTGTCGTGCCACGCATTGGTCCCGGACAGGGCATCGCGCGCAGGATGGCGCTTTGGGCGTGCATATGGTGGCCCCAAGATCCATGACTGCCTGCGCATAATCGCCGGGCCGGGTTTTCGGAGTATGCACGGCAGCGTATTCTGTCAGCGTCGGTTTTGCGTCTGGCAAGGGGGTTTTGATACCATGGAAACGCGCCATAACGCGTTCGACATTTCCATCAACAACCGTTTCGGCGAGATCAAAGGCGATCGCCGCGATTGCAGCGGCGGTATATGGCCCTATTCCAGGCAGTTTCAGTAATTCTTCGCGTGTTTCCGGGAATATCCCGCCGTGTTCGGCAACCACCAAACGGGCGCATTTCAACAGGTTTCTGGCGCGGGCATAATAGCCAAGCCCCGCCCATTCAGCCATGACATCATCATCCGCCGCTTCTGCCAGCGCCGAGACCGTCGGCCAGCGATACAGGAACCGCTCAAAATACGATTTGACAGCGACAACGGTTGTCTGTTGCAGCATGATTTCTGACAGCCAGATATGATAGGGGTCGGGGCGTGGCCCGGGTGCCCGCCCCTTCGGGCCAATGCGCCATGGCAAAACCCGCGCGTTCAGGTCGTACCACTCAAGCAAATTGCTGCTGAATCCGCATTCACACAAAGGTTACACGCCTCTTAAGAAATTTGCTGGCACCTGCTGGGCTTCGCTCTAGAATAGCTTGTGAATGGCAAATGAACAGGCATCATCGGCACGGCAAAGGCGCGGGTTTTCGCGTGCCTCTGTTCTGCTGCAAAAGCGAATCGGTGAGGCGGGGAAAGCGCGAGGTTTTGCGGTATCACGGCTGCTGACCCATTGGGCAGAGATCGTCGGCGAGGATATTGCGCGCGTCACCTGCCCGGTGAAAATCGGATATGGCCGTAACGGGCTTGGCGCGAAGCTGACCATAATGGCGACCGGTGCGCAGGCACCGTTGCTGCAGATGCAGACAGAAACAATCCGCGATCGTGTGAACAGTTGCTACGGGTATACAGCGATTTCAGCTGTACGTATCACTCAGACGGGATCCGGTGGATTTTTCGAACCGAAAGCCGAATTTAACCGGAATAGACACAGTTCCTTGCCAGAACCGGGGCCCAAAGCACAACAGCTCGCCAGCGATGTTACAGACGATCGTCTGCGCAAGGCACTTGAACAGCTCGGCCAGAATGTCATATCGAAGAACAGTTCCTGAAAAGAGGCATAAATAATGGATAGACGGTTTTTCATCGGTGCGGGTGTGCTTGCCCTGGCTGGCGGCGGCGCCTGGTTGTGGGGGCGGACGGATGCACCCCGGCTTGGCCCTGTCATCGGAGAGGTAAACGCACAGGAAGCGGCTGAAATTGATACGTCACGCGTGATTGAAATGTCGATGGGTGCTGCTGACGCGCCGATCACAATGATTGAATACGCCTCTTTCACCTGCCCGCATTGCCGCAGTTTCCACGAAAATGTTTTTGGCAGTCTGAAGGCTGACTACATCGACACTGGAAAGGTGCGCTTTATCTACCGCGAGGTATATTTCGACAAATTTGGTCTTTGGGCAGCCATGGTCGCCCGTTGCGGTGGTGAGATGCGTTATTTTGGTATCGCGGATATGCTTTACGAACGGCAGCCGGAATGGATTTCGCGTGATCAATCCGAAGTTCAGATTGTTGAAAATTTGCGGGCGATTGGTCGCACCGCCGGCATTTCCAATGAGGAACTAGATGCCTGCCTGTCTGACGGCGATATGGCGCAGGCCATGGTTGCGGTTTACCAGCAAAATGCCGAGGCAGACGATATCGATTCCACCCCTAGCTTTGTGATCGACGGCACGAAATATGCAAATATGGGGTATCAGGATATGTCAGCCCTGCTTGATGAAAAGCTTGGCGGCTGATGCCACCGCTGCACGGCCTGAAGGTGGTTGAGCTTGCACGGGTGCTGGCCGGCCCCTGGGCGGGCCAGACGCTTGCTGACCTCGGCGCCGATGTCATCAAAGTCGAAAGCCCTGGCGGCGATGACACCCGACAATGGGGGCCACCTTTTGTGGAGCGGGATGGCTCTGCCTCATATTTTCATGCCTGCAATCGGGGCAAACGATCCGTTGCGGTTGACCTGAAAACCAAAGAGGGACAGGCATTTATCCGTGATCTCATCGGAGAGGCAGATGTTCTGATTGAGAACTTCAAAGTGGGTGGGCTAAAGAAATATGGGCTGGATTACGAAAGCCTGCGCCAGACTAACCCACGGCTGATTTATTGTTCTATCACAGGCTTTGGCCAGGATGGACCTTATGCCCATCGGGCCGGTTATGATTACATTATTCAAGGCATGTCCGGCCTTATGTCGATCACCGGCGCGCCCGATGGACAACCACAAAAGGTTGGCGTTGCTGTCACAGACATTTTTACCGGGCTTTACGGTGTGATCGGCATATTGGCGGCACTGCGCCAACGGGATGACACCGGCAAGGGGCAGCATATCGACATGTCCCTGCTTGATTGCGCCGTGGCGATCTGTGCCAACCAGGGAATGAATTATCTGACAACCGGGGTCGCCCCCGAACGCATCGGAAATGCACACCAGAATCTGACGCCTTATCAGGTGTTTGACTGCATGGACGGCTGGCTGATCATCGCTACCGGGAACGACCCACAGTATCAGCGATTGTGTAAAATGCTGGGGCAGGGCTGGATGGCTGATGATCCAAAGTTCAAGACCAATGCTGATCGTCTTTCCAACCGGGATGAGATGACCAGCCTTCTGACAAAACAGACCCTAACATGGACGAAAGCGGAGCTCTTGGCCGCGTGTGAGGAGCAGGGAATCCCCGCTGGCCCGATCAACAGCATGCAGGAGGTTTTTGCCGACCCGCAGGTAGTTGCACGGGGCATGCGGCAGGACATTGATGGGGTGCCGACCGTGCGCACCCCGATCCGTTATTCAGATGCTGAAATCGTTCTGAATCGCCCCTCGCCGGCGCTTGATGAACATGGGGATGACATCAGGGCAGGCGTCAAAGGCGATTGAGCAACCGATCAAACGGCCCCCAGTCCTTAACCTTTAGCCGCACCGGAAGCGCCAATACTTTGCGGCGCCATTCCGGCGGTAAGCGTACCGCATCCTTTTCGGTGGTCACAAGCTGTGCGCCCGCAGTTGTTGCATCCCTGTACAGCCGATTAAGCAGGGCTTCAGTCAGAGGCTGATGATCGGCCAGCGGTTCGCCATGTTTCAAATTCGCACCAAGCCGACGCAGGGTTGCGAAGAACTTCGCCGGGTCTGCAATCCCGGCAAACGCAAATACGGCAAGCCCATCCCAGTCCATTCCGGTTTCGAGCGGCACCAGTTCGCCGCGTAGACGCGGTAACCCGGATGCGGCGGGCCATCGGTCTGCGAAACTATCCTGTGCAGCCTTTTCCCCGATGGTCAGCAGCAGATCAGCACGGGCCAGGCCGGTGGCCACTGGTTCCCGCAAAGGTCCGGCGGGCAGGCAGTGCCCGTTGCCAAACCCACGCGCAGCATCAACAACGACAACCGAGATGTCTTTTTCAACGGATGGATCCTGAAACCCATCGTCCAGCAGCAGATAGCGGGCACCATGTGCGGCCTCCTGCATGCCATTGCGGCGTCGATCAGCTACCCAGACAGGTGCGAAAGAGGACAGCAATAGAGGCTCATCACCAACGTCGGAGGCATCATGGGTGCGCTCGTCAACCTGAACCGGCCCTTTCAGGGAACCGCCATACCCCCGGCTGACCACATGTGTTCCCGCGCCCAGATGTTCCGTCAGTGCAATGACGGTTGGGGTTTTCCCGGTCCCGCCAACATTGAGGTTGCCGATACAGACGACCGGTACGCCGGACCGGAAAGCATGTACAGCGCGGCGCTGCCTTATGGCGGTGGCCTGCCCGAAGAGCCAGCCGAGCGGGAACAGAAGGCGGGCAATCAGGCCAGCGGGGCGATACCAGAACCTAGGCGGTTGCATCGGGGTGCCTTTCGGCTTGTTGGTCAAGTTCCGAACGAACCAGATCCGAAATGCGGTCGAGGGCGGGGGCGCCTGTTGAAATCTCTTCCCAGGCCCGATGCGACAGGCTGGCTGCTTTGTCCGGGGACAGCAATCTTTCTATTTCATTACCCAGTGCGTGACCGGAGCTTACTTGTACAGCTGCACCTGCATTCACCAGGCGACGAAAATGCGGGAGATGACTGCCCGGCTCGTGACCAAAGACAACCGCGGACCCAAGCGCGGCTGCGGCAAAGGGATCGGCTGTTTCAAGGCCCGCGAAACTCCCTCCGATGAAAGAAACGGGTGAGAGGCGCAGCCAGAGGCCCAGCTCACCTTCGGTATCGGCCACGTAAATCTGGATGCCAGGTTCGGGTTCGGCGTCTGCGCTGCGCGACGAAACGGAAAATCCCGCGTCATCAAATATACGCATCATTTCCGGGCCATCTTCTGATCGTTTAGGCACCACGATCAGCAACAACCGATGTGACGCACCAAGGGCAATCTGATGTGCATCAAGCAGGGCGCTGACCTCTGACAGGTAAACCTCTGCGGCGAGCCAGACCGGGCGCGCTGCCAGGACGCGGCCCAATTCGGCAAGTTCGGCCTCGTTACAGGCGGGTACGGCAGCACCCTGCAGAAGCAAACCATTGGTTTCCACCCGGTCCGGCCCAAGATCAAATTCGTTCAGCCGCTTTGTCGCCTGATCGTCCACAGTCAGGATTTTATCAAAGCAGCTTAGCAATGCCCGGCGCAGCCCGGGTATCTTTTGGTTAAGCGGGCGGGTCGGCAACTCTGCGCGGGCATCAGCAAGGAACTGGGGGATCTTCATGGAATCGAGGTTAGCGGTAATCGCCGGATGGCTTGCGGTGACCGTCCAGACCACCACATCGGGCCGCCAATGTGCCGCTACACGCGGATCATCCCCGGCCAAAAGGCGCAGTGAAAGGTAATCAGGGCAATCTGTTCGCAACGCATCAAGGACACCGGCTGCGCCGGCGGTCAGCAACATGTGAAACCGGGCAAGCTCCATTTCCAGCGCCGTCGCGAGTTCGGCAAACGCCGCCGCCTGATCGCTGTTATGGGCATGGCACCAGACCAGGACCCCTTCGGGGCGTTTATCCTCGACCAGATCCTGCGATAGCGTCCGCTGACGCCGCGCCAGGGTCAGGTAAAGGGACAGGCTGAAGGCGCGTGACATTGCCGCCCGGGTCTATCCGAGTTCTTCGGTGGCCGAAGCGGCGGATTCTTCGTCCCGGAGCCTGTGGATATGGGCGATAAAATAACGCATATGAGCATTGTCGACCGTGCGCTGCGCTTCTGCCTTCCAGGCATTATAGGCGCTATCATAGTCGGGGAACAAGCCGACGACATGGATGTCATTCACATCCTTGAAGGCATTTTTGGTCGGGTCGATCAATTCCCCGCCAAAAACAAGATGCAGGCGCTGCGTCATCATTTACTCCGGCTAATGTTATTTGAGGCGACACTACTTGAATACGGGGGCACTTGAAAGAGGTCGCAGGGGTTGATCCGCCAGTGTTTTGGACCGAATGTGGGAGGATATGATATCAATAACAGAGGGAGTAAACAGATGACTGACAAGAAAAAGGGTACCCCACCACCGGCAACTCCAAGCGCAAAAGAGCTGCCCGAAGGGACCCCGGTCGGAACCAAAGACAGCACCAAGAAGAAGTAGTCAGCGCGGCTTTAGTTGATTGACCAGCGCGCTATGAACGGTTGGCCCCGCCGCCAGCATGCCCGCAAGATGTGGATCGTGGTTGTTGAATCTCGGTGTCCGTCCGGCAGCGTCAGTTACTGTTGCGCCGGCGGCTTGTGCGATCAGACTGCCGGCAGCGACATCCCATTCCCATGTATTCCGTAGGGTCAGCATGGCATCGAACCGCCCCTGCGCCACCAGGCAAAGCCGATAGGCAAGCGAGGTGCGGAAACTGCGCTTGATCGGTGGAACCTCGGCATTTCGCCAGTGATCGGGATTAAAACCCGCCCGGGCGCTCAACACGGAGGCCCCGTCGATGGGGACATCTGTCGCGGTGATAGGAACACCGTTCAGACAGGCCGCCTTATCGGCTTCGGCAGTGAACATCAGATCCAGCGCAGGCAGAAACACCGCGCCCGCACATATGCGACCGTCGCAGGCAACCGCGATGGAGTGAGAAAACGTCTTTTCCCCGGCGATAAAGGCGCGGGTTCCATCAATCGGATCGACAATGAACTGTCGATCAGAGCCAAGACGGGCCCGATCATCCTGGGTTTCTTCGGACAACCACCCATAAGTGGGCCGGGCCGACAGCAATTCCGCAGACAACATCCGGTCGATGGCCAGATCGGCCTCTGTCACCGGGCCTGCGTTACCTGATTTTTCCCAGACCTCAGGGGATTTTCCCCAATGGCGCAGCGCAATCTCTCCGCTGTGTCTTGCTGCGTCGGATATCAGGTCAAGATCACTTCCCTGCAAGGGTCATCCTTTCCACCAGGAGGGACGGCACAACATGTGAACGATGTTGCCGCGCATCGTCGGCAAGCATAACATTCCCCAGCATCTGACGCAGGTTTCCCGCGACTGTGCATTCATGCACCGGATACTGGATTTCGCCGTTTTCGACCCAGAAACCGGATGCGCCTCTGGAATAATCTCCTGTTGTCGGGCTGATCGTGGATCCGATCAGCGAGGTCACCAGAAGGCCGGTGTTCATCTCTGACAGCAGTTCTGTCCGGGTTTTGGGCCTCTCCCCGGCCAGGGTGACATTCCCGGCGCTGGGCTGTGGTATTGCAGCGACAGACCGGCTGGCCTGTGCTGTGCTGGCCATACCAAGCTTTCGCGCTGCCGACAGGTCAAGCACCCAGTTTTTGAGTATCCCATCCTTCACAAGGTCGAAACGGCGTGACGGCAGCCCCTCAGCATCGAAGGGGCGGGACCCAGCAATTCGTGGCCGCAGCGGTTCATGTGTAAGCGTAACGTCACCGGGTAAAACCGATTGTTCCATGGCATCTTTCAGCCAGGACGCGCCACGGGTGATTGCCACACCGTTGATTGCAGAAAGCAAATGTCCGATCAGGCTGGATGAAACACGTTCATCAAACAGGACAGGATAGTTGCCGGTTTCAGGGCGGCGCGCCCCGCTGCGCGCGACAGCGCGCTCGCCCGCGATACGGCCGATGTCTGCCGGGGATCGCAGATCGGTCCGAAAGACGCGGCTATCGTGATCGTAATCACGCTCCATCTCTGTGCCGTTTCCGGAAATGGCCACACAAGAGGTAAAATAGCCCGAGCGTTCATAACCTCCGTGAAACCCGTTACTTGCGGCCAGGTGAATGCGATGCCGACTGAACCCGGCAGAGCTGCTGTCAACCTGTGTCACTTCGGGAACGCCGCGCGCGGCCTGTTCCGCCTCGCCCGCATGTTTCTGAAAGATCGCCGGATCGGGATCATCTGCCGGATCGGATAGTTCCAGCGCCGCCGCATCCACTTCAAGGGCAAGCTGATCAACAGAGGCCAGCCCTGAGAAGGGATCCTCTGGCGCATCGGAGGCGATGGCGACGGCGCGCTCTGCCAGATCGTGAAACCCGGAAAGACGTATATCGGATGTTGAGATCACCGCCTGACGACGCCCGACCAGAACCCGCAAACCGATTTCGGTTCCCTCAGAGCGTTCCGCCTGTTGCAGAGTGCCGTTGCGAACATCTATCGATAAAGATTGCGCCGTCAGCACCATGGCGTCAGCCTCATCCGCGCCTGCCGAACGAGCGGCGGAAAGCATCGCCTCTGCGATATCTGACAGGTGTTTCATGCGGTCTCCGTTTCTGTTGACACCCGCAGACCTAATTGCCCGGGTGGTTTCCGGCAACCCCACGAAAAAAGCCGCCCGCAAATGGGGCGGCTTTTATTGGTTTGTTTTGGCTTATTTCAGCCGTTGCCCGTTGACGAGCAAATGCCCCTCGGCGTTGATTTCCACCTTAGAGGTCAGCGAATCCTCGCCCTCGCCCGGCACGGCAAACAGGCCCATCATCATGCGGAAGCCCATGGCCTCATTTTCGGGCAGGAATCCCATTGCGACGATATTGTCGAGCAACCCGTTAGCACCGTTGATTTCAAATTCTGCCTGCCCTTCGGGGCGGGGCAAACCATCATAGGTGGCCAGGTCTTCGTTATCGAAGGTGAACGCCCCTGCGCCAGTCGCATCAACCCCGGCAAAGCGAAGTGTCAGGTCATTGAGCGAAAGCTGATGCAATTCCCCCGGTGCGCCCGTCATGGCTGCATCTTCCATCTGTTCGGGGTCGAAGAGGTTCGCAAACAGTTTTGCCTGCCCCGTCAGATCGAGTATCAGAGTGGCCGGATCGCGTGGCAGAACGGAACCCGGATCAAACATTCCCCAGATCATGTCTGAAACCGCAAGATCGACAAGCCGCAGCCCAAGGGCCAGTTCCCCCGGTTCTTCGGCGGGGGAGGTTGGCATCAGAAAGTTAAGGCCATATTCCGCCGCGCTGATATTGATTTCCGGCAGCGGGATCGAACTCCCGCTGATCGTCACGTCGACCCCTTTGGCCAGTTCGGAAAGCAGGAACGCCTGATTGTTCATGGCAAAATCGACACTGGCGGAATCAGATGTACCAACGACGGAAAAGGTTTCGCCGTCACCAGCCCCCTTCAGGTCGAACGTGGTTTTGCCAATTTCATAGGTGCCGGAAAAATCAAGTCCCGCCGCAAAATTCGCCGCCATATTGATCGGGTCGTAATCCGCAGGCAGGGCACCGGCAAAGGTCACCGCAAGATCGGCCATTCCCATGTTGAGGTCGAACTGTGCCTCTTCAACAGGGTCATTGATTTCCAGATCGACACTGACCGCATTGACCGACCCGGTGCCGGTCATCGACGTAAGATCACCGTCAGTTTTCAGAAACTGCCCCTGATAGCCGCTGATAACGCCGTTCAGCGTGCCGGGAATATCCCGCCCGTCGCCTTTCAACTCGGTCATGGTGATCACCATTTCCGGTGCCAGAAAGTCATAAGCGGTTTCTGCGTCGTCACCCGTGGCAACAATGGTCATGCCGGATTGGGCAAAATTCAGCCCCAGTACAAAATCATCGCCCCCCGAAGAGATAAGCATCTGATATTCGGGCGGCATCGCAACGGTGACGCTGCCATCGTTGTTTTCGGTCAGGGCGATGGTATGCAGGTCAACGACCACTTCGCCGTCGCCTTCGGGGATGTCAAAGGTCGCGGTAAGGTCTGAAATCGTCAGCACATTGCCCTCGGTGGATTCCGTTCCGCTGACGGCATATCCGGTGCCTTCCATATAGGCTTTCCAGTCCTCCCACACCGATTGCGCGGAAACATCTGCCCAGGCGGCCCCGGTAAAAGAAATACTTGTTGCGGCGATCATGCCGCCAAGTGATATGTGTCGAGTCATCTCGGACCTCTTTATGAATAGCTCTTGTGTAATGTCTGCCCAGACAGGCAAGCGGTCAAGGGCAGAGGTTCCATACCTTTATGACGATATTACGGCTGGAGAACAGGAATGACAGAGTTTCAGAACAAAACCGTACTGATCACAGGCGCCAGCCGGGGCATTGGTGAATCAACAGCGCGGGAATTTGCCGCAGCGGGCGCCAATGTTGTGCTGATGGCGCGCAGTGGCGGGGATATCATGCGGATCGCCGGCGAAATCGGGGAACGGGCCTATGCGGTCACCGGCGATGTCAGCCGATTTGATCAGGTCGAGGCTGCGGTGCGCAAGGCAGGGGATCATTTTGGCGGGCTTGATATCCTGATCAACAACGCAGGTGTGGTGGAACCGATATCCATTCTGGCAGAGTCTGACCCTGCGGACTGGGGCCAGGTCATGGATATCAACCTCAAGGGGGTCTACTACGGTATGCGTGCGGCGCTGCCAGGGATGCTCGACGCGGGGCAGGGCACCATCATCACCATCAGTTCCGGCGCGGCCCACAACGCACTGGAAGGCTGGAGCCATTACTGCACCTCAAAGGCAGGGGCGGCGATGCTGACGAAATGCGCCCACAAGGAAGCGGGCGGCAGGGGCATCCGCGTGATGGGTCTTTCGCCGGGAACCGTGGCAACGCAGATGCAGCGGGAAATCAAGGCCTCAGGCATCAATCCTGTCAGCCAGCTCGATTGGGTCGAGCATATCCCTGCTGACTGGCCCGCCAAAGCGATCCTGTGGATGTGTTCACCCGATGCGGATGAATTCCTGGGCGAAGAAATATCGCTGCGGGAAGAACCCATTCGCCAACGGGTCGGGCTGACATGATCGACCTTGCCAAAGACGGTGCCTTTTGGACCGCGACAATCACACGGCCTGATAAGGCGAACGCGCTCACCGGGGACATGCTGACAGGGCTGGCGGAAATCGCCGAAGCCGCCAATGGGCAGGCAAAGGTGCTGGTCCTGACCGGGGCCGGGAATGTTTTTTCCGCCGGTGCAGACCTGGACGAAGCACCAAAAGGGCTTGCAACCTCACCCCTGTGGGAACGTCTGTCAGGCGCGATTGCGAACCTGCCGTGCCTGACGATTGCGGCACTCAATGGTTCGTTGGCGGGCGGTGCCTTTGGTATGGCGCTGGCCTGCGATGTGCGTATTGCCGTGCCAGGCGCGCGGTTTTTCTATCCGGTGATGAAACTGGGGTTTCTGCCGCAGCCCTCTGACCCGCAACGACTTGCGGCGCTGGTTGGTCCGGCGCGGGCAAAGATGATCCTGATGGCCGGGCAGAAGATTGACGCGCAGGAAGCGCTGGCCTGGGGTCTCATCGATCGGATTGTTGCCCCCGAAGGGCTGATGGACAGCGCCCGCGAACTGGCCGCGGACGCGTTATCGGCGAAGGCAGACCATATCGCGGGGATCAAAGGGATGGCTTACGCCAGACCGGAATCGCCGCGCTGAACACCCTCTCCCTTGTCTCAGACCCCTCATTCATGCCAGAGCATCCGCTCAGGTATTGGTGTGTGCAAGGATGGGTGGCATGGACAGTGAAACAACAATCATGGACACGGCGCTGGGCTGGCTGGGCGAGGGCTGGGGGATCGTACAATCCTGGCTGCTAAGCCCGGCGGCCTGGTCACAGTTTGCGCTGCTTGTCGTCGCCTTCGTGCTGGCATGGTTCGCATCGCGCCGCCTGTCGCCTGTCCTGAACCGGATTATGACGCCGCCACAGGAACAGGAACACGTCATCGCGCGCCTGCGCCGGTTTGTTCTGGTTTTCCTGCCCCTTCTGCTGCCGCTGTTGGCCTATGCCTTCACCGCCATTGGGGAAGAGGTCACGCGATCCATCTTTGGATCTGGTGCGGTCATCGCCTTTGGAAAACGCGTGTTCCTGTTCCTGGCGGCGCGCGCACTAGTCCGCGACATCGTCAAGGATCCGTTCCTGAAACTGCTTGGCCGCTATGTGCTGGTTCCTGCCATGGCACTCTATGCCGTTGGGGCGCTGCCGCTGGTGACGGCCTACCTCAGCGATACGATCATCCAGCTTGGCAATATCAGTTTTTCGGTCATGTCCTTGGTGCGCGGGCTGATTGCAGGGGCGCTGCTGTTCTGGCTGGGCCGCTGGTCAAACGAACAAAGCCATGGCTACATCCAGCAACAACAGGAACTGCGCCCCGCCACCCGCCAGCTAGCGGCAAAGGCGGCAGAGATCACGATTTTCGGCATCGCCTTTCTGCTGCTGCTGAACATCATGGGGATCAACCTTTCGACGCTTGCGGTTCTGGGGGGCGCGATTGGTGTCGGCCTTGGCTTCGGCCTTCAGAAAATCGCATCGAACTTCATTTCCGGTGTCATTCTGTTGCTCGAAGGGCAGGCAACTGTTGGTGACTATGTCGAACTTGACGGCGGGGAGGCCGGCACCATCGTCCGCATGACCGCGCGCGCCACGATCCTTGAAACCTATGATGGGCGCTGGATTGTTGTCCCGAATGAGGATTTCATCACAACGCGGGTGGTAAACTATTCCGACGCCGGGTCCGCCAACCGTTACGAGGCGGCGTTTTCAGTGAGCTATGACACGGATATCAATCAGGTGCCTGACATCGTTGAAAAGGCCGTGGCGACGCATAAGGATGTGCTCAAGAAACCCTATCCGCCAGATTGTGAGCTGCGTGGATTTGGCGACAGCGGCATTGATTTCGCGGTGGAATTCTGGGTCAACGGGATAGACGACGGGGACAATAAATACACCTCTGACGTGTTGTTCCTGATCTGGAACGCACTGAAAGAGAACGATATTCAAATTCCCTATCCGCATCGTGTCGTGGAATTCAAAGGCGAGCCGCCAAAGCCATGATCGACGCGTTGGTCATTGGCGCTGGTCCTGCCGGGCTGATGGCGGCAGAGGAACTGGCGCGTGCCGGGCGTCAGGTGGTGGTGGCGGAAGGAAAACCTTCCCCTGCGCGAAAACTGCTGATGGCCGGGAAAAGTGGGTTGAACCTCACCAAGGACGAACCGCTTGAGGTGTTTTTAGCGCAGTATTCGGATGCTCCTGAAAGACTGCGAAAGATCGTTGCGGCCTTTGGCCCGGAGGAGGTTTGGCGCTGGGCCGAAGGGCTGGGCCAGGAGGTGTTTACCGGCTCCACCGGTCGCGTATTTCCGAAGGCAATGAAAGCCTCACCACTGCTGCGGGCCTGGCTCAGCAGGCTTGACAGCCTGGGTGTGGAGTTGCGGACCCGCTGGCGGTTGGTGGGGATGGAAGGTGGTTTCCAATTTGCTACGCCAGAAGGCGACGTGACACTCCGCCCAAATGTCTGCGTGCAGGCCATGGGTGGCGCAAGCTGGGCGCGGCTGGGATCGGATGGCGCCTGGGCAGGGATGATGCCGAAGGCGGCGTTTGCGCCATTCAAACCTGCCAATATGGGGTTTCAGGTCAACTGGTCGACGCATATGCAGCGCTTTTTTGGGCGACCGGTGAAGGGTGTGTTGCTGACGGCGAGCGATGTAACCTCGCGCGGGGAATTCGTGATTTCCGAACGCGGGATCGAAGGGGGCGGGATCTATGCCGTGTCGCGCGCAATGCGTGAAGGGGCCGATCTGGTGCTCGATCTGATGCCGGATACACCTGCGGAGAAACTGGCGGAACGTCTGTCCCGCCCGCGTGGCAAGCAGAGTGTCAGCAACCATTTGCGCAAGGCCGGCATGTCAGCAGAGAAGATCGCGCTGCTGAGGGAGTTCACCCCGGCCCTGTCGAAGTTTCCGGAAGTGTTAACGCAACAAATCAAAGGGTTGCGAGTAGCACATACCGGGCCGCGCCCTCTGGATGAGGCGATATCGACCGCCGGAGGTATACGGTTTGATGCGCTGGATGAGGGGCTGATGCTTAAGGATAGACCGGGTGTTTATTGCGCGGGCGAGATGCTGGATTGGGAGGCACCTACGGGCGGCTACCTGATGACCGCCTGCCTTGCGACCGGGCGCCATGCCGGGCGTCAGGCGGCGCTTTTCAAGCCCTGACGGGCTTTCATCGCGAAGAGCTCCGGGTGGGTTGATGAACGGTCAAATCGCACCAAATTCGATGGTTAGATTTAGGGAATGAGGCGAATTTGGCGTGTAATAGAGCCTCAACGCGCGCGGCCAAGCATCGCAAGGCGCACCAATGTGCGTTCCATGGCGGCCATCGCGGGTGCGCGGCTGGCGGAGCGCAGTTGCAGATCCGTTTCCGTCAACATCGCTATCGCCTGTTCAAGCCGCCGCAGCCCCCATTGCTGTGCCTGCCGCTGCATCCGGTCGCGCCGCGGCCCGTAGACCGGTGGGCGCAACCTGTTCATCCCCGCCCCCGGCCCGCCGGGATCAGATGCCGCCACATGCAGCGCCCGAAAGTGTCGCATTGCCCCGATGCACAGGCTTACCGGTTGCATCCCCTGACTTTTGAGGCGCGCCATCACCGGGCCGATCTGATCACTTTGAGCTTCGGCCACGATGTTCAGTACATCATCAAGGGCGGCTTCGGTGGATAGGGGGGCGACGGCCTCCACCTCCGCCACGGATATAGGGCTGGGATCGTTCAGCTTGTAAAGGCCAAGCTTTTCAATGGTCTGGCGAAAGTCACCTGGGTCAAGCGTGCGCGCCAGTGCTTCGATTGCGCTCATTGCGTCGCGGTCAGGTTCGGACACACCGGATTTCGCCAGCGTTGCCGCGATTTCTTCGCGGCTGGGCGGGTCGTCGTATATACCGATTGCATAGGAGTTTCTGTGCGTTTCAAACAGCTTGCGAAGTTTTGAGCGGGCATTAAGCGACCCCGCCGTCACCACGATCTGCGCGTCACCTTCCTGCCAGTCCGCAAGCGCCGCCGAAAACACATCCGTCAGCCCGTCGGTTGCCCCATCAACAAAAACCACCCGTGCGCCAGGAAAAAAACCTTGTGCCTTGACCCCATCCAACAGCGCGGCGCTATCCTTGCGCAGATCGGCAGCGGGCAGCCGCGTGAGGCGCATTTCGGCCTCCCCCTCCGGGCCGACCAGTGCGGAAATAACCTCTTCACGCCGAAGGGATACCCGCATCGCGTCGCCACCATATAGCAAAAGCGCGGTTTTGGCGGGATCGGGGCGCGCGAAATAACGTGCGGCATCACGACCCGAAAGCTTCATGCCTGAAAGGCGTCCGCCGTCGCCATCAGCCGTGTCACGATCTGATCAGCAAGGATCACCATCAACCGTGCATAGGCATCGCCTTCGGCGGTCAGCGTGCTTACGGTGGTGCCGGTCGCGGCATAGCTGGTGAAACTCTGGACTTTGCCAGATGTCACGACCTCATCGGTGGCAACACGGATCACCGTGAAATTCGCCTGCCCCAAAACATTATAGCGGGTTATGGTCTGGTCGGGCAGAATACCAAGTTCGTCTTCAACCAGGTTTAGCTCATACGATAGGGCATAAGCCCCGCCCGTATTGCGGCCCAACCGCTGTTCCAGCTGGCGCACCAGGTTGAATTCATTGCGATCATTCGGTGTGGTGATGGCGACTTGCCCATAAAATGCAAGTCCGCCGCCGCCCGGCCCGTAGACCGGCGTAAACCCACAGCCCGCAAGCGCGGCGAGGGAGGTCAGAAAGATCCGGCGGTCAGATAACGACATTCACAATGCGCCCCGGCACAACAATCAGCTTTTTCGGCGCGCCACCATCAAGCGCACGCTTCACAGCATCATCGGCAAGCGCCAGTTTTTCAACCTCTTCCTTTGGCAGATCCTTGGCAACGGTGATTTCGCTTTTGCGTTTGCCATTGATCTGGATCGGCAGGGTCACGGTATCGTCAACCAGATAAGCCGCATCCGCCTTGGGCCAGGGCGCGTTGACGACCAAGCCCTCGCCGCCCTGATGGGCCCAGATATCCTCGGCCAGATGCGGAGTCATCGGCGACATGAGCTGGGCAAGTGTCTTGATCGCCAGTTTCTTAACCGTGCCGCCCGCATCGGATTTGTTGATATCATTGGTGAAGGCGTAAAGTTTCGCCACAGAGGTATTGAAGGCAAAACTGTCAATCCCAACGGTCACGTCATGGATTGCACGGTGCATGGCGCGCAGGAGTTTTTCATCCTCAGCGCCGTTTTCCCCGTCCGGAAGCCTTTCGATGCGGTCACAGAGCATCCAGACACGAGACAGATGTTTATGCGCGGCTTCCGCCCCTGCGGCGGTCCATTCGACATCACGCTCAGGTGGCGAGTCGCTCATCACGAACCAGCGTGCGGTATCGGCGCCGAAATCGCGGATGATTTCGAGCGGATCAACCACGTTGTTTTTCGATTTCGACATTTTGGCAGAGGGGACGATGGTTACTTCTTTCCCGCCATCCCTAAGGAAAGCCTTACCGTCTTTCAGTTCCACCTCTTCGGGGTAATGAAAGACCGGGCGGCCATCGGCGCGTTCGCTGCGATAGATCGCGTGCGTCACCATGCCTTGTGTGAACAGCGCGTCAAACGGTTCAATGGCAGTTTCAGGCATGTGACCGCAGATCGCCATCGCACGGGCGAAGAAACGGGAATAAAGCAGATGCAGGATCGCATGTTCCACCCCGCCGATATACTGGTCGACATTCATCCAGTAGCTGACATCATCCATGTTTGTTGGCGTGTCAGCACGCGGTGCCGTAAACCGCGCGAAATACCAGCTTGAATCGACAAATGTATCCATCGTGTCGGTTTCGCGCTTTGCGGGCGCACCACAGGACGGGCAGGGCACATCACGCCATGTCGGGTGACGGTCGAGCGGGTTGCCAGGCGTTTCGAAGGTCACGTCGGACGGCAATTCAACCGGCAGGTTTTCCTTCTTTTCAGGCACAACGCCGCAGGCCTCACAATGCACAACCGGGATCGGGCAGCCCCAGTATCGTTGACGCGACAGCCCCCAATCGCGCAGGCGATACTGAACCTTCCCTTTGCCCCAGCCTGCCTTTTCAGCGAAATCGACCGTGGCTTCGATTGCATCCTCTCCTGTGGCGACATCCAGCCCGGCAAAATGGTTAACCCATGTCACAGGCTCGGTTTTTGGTGGAACAAAGGCAATGTCCCCAACCGGGGTGTCATTGTCGAGCGCAAAGAAGGTGTCAATCACCGGCAGGTCGTATTTACGGCAGAAATCGAGGTCGCGCTGGTCGTGCGCCGGACAGGCAAAAATCGCCCCGGTGCCGTAATCCATCAGGATGAAATTGGCGATCCAGACGGGGAGTTCCCATTCCGGATCAAGCGGATGGCGAACGCGGAGCCCGGTATCGAAGCCTTTCTTTTCGGCTTTTTCCATGGCCGCTTCTGTGGTGTCCATCTTGCGGCAGTCGGCGTTGAAGGCGGCGAGGTCAGCATTTTCCGCCTCCAGCGCGCGCGCCAACGGATGATCCGGCGAAATCCCAACGAAAGACGCCCCCATCAGCGTATCGGGGCGGGTTGTGTAAACCTCAATCCGGTCAAATCCGGCAGCGGGTGTCACCATATCAAATCCGAATTCCAGCCCGCGCGATTTGCCGATCCAGTTCTGCTGCATCAGCTTGACCTTGGGCGGCCAGTTGTCGAGGGTGTCAATCGCCGCAAGCAATTCCTCGGAATAGTCACTGATCTTGAAAAACCACTGCGTCAGCGCCTTGCGCTCCACCTCTGCGCCGGAGCGCCAGCCCTTGCCGTCGATCACCTGTTCATTGGCAAGCACGGTCATATCGACCGGATCCCAGTTGACCACCGCCTCTTTGCGGTAAACCAGACCCTTCTCCATAAAGTCGATGAACATTGCCTGCTGATGCTGGTAGTAGCCCGGATGACAGGTTGCGACCTCACGCGACCAGTCGAGCGAAAAGCCCAGCGGTTTCAGCTGCGCCTTCATGTCGGCGATGTTCTGATAGGTCCAGTCGGCGGGATGCACGCCTTTGTCCATCGCGGCGTTTTCGGCGGCCAGACCAAAGGCATCCCAACCCATCGGATGCAGCACCGAAAACCCCGACGCCATTTTGTAACGCGCCACCACATCGCCCATCGTGTAGTTCCGGACATGGCCCATATGGATGCGGCCCGACGGGTAAGGGAACATTTCCAGCACGTAGTATTTTTCACGGTCCGGGTCGCGTTCAGCGCGGAAAACGCCCGCCTCTTCCCAGGCGGCCTGCCATTTCGGTTCGAGTTTCGCGGCTTCGTAACCTGCCATCGTTCTGGTCCTTCACGTGAAAACGCCGGGCAATAGGGCCCGGCGTGGTCTTAATTTGATTGCTCGCGCGGGTCTACAGGTTATCGTCCGCGATCCGTAGCTGACGCGCGCGGGTCAAAATCGCATCCTCAATCGCGCGAATCGTATCAGCATCCACTGTCGCGCCGCCGCGTGTCTGCATCGCAATGTTCAGCGATCGCGCGTCCAGCGCCGGATCTGTGATGTAAATCGTGGCGCGATAGCTGCGTCCGCCGCCGGGTGGCGTGCCATATCCGGTTACAATAACGCCCGAAAACGGGTCCGCCGCCTGAATCGGCAGAAAGTTCAGCACCTGGAGCGATGCATTCCAGATGTATTTGTTAACGTCGATGGTGACATTGGGGTCTTCCTGATTGCCGAACAGATCCCAGATCGTGGTGTGTTCGCCTGCCGGGTTATCCCGGCGTTGCAGACGCGGGTCACGGTCTGCGGGCGATTCGCCACCACCACCGCCAAGTGACCCAAGTGACCCCGACCCGGAGGAACCACCGCCCCCCGATCCAATGCTGCCGCTGTTCAGGGCGCCGCAGGCCGTCAGCGCGATCAACCCCAAACCGGCAACGATCCGCTGAAATGGTCTGGAATTAAACATGGAACCGCCCCGCTTTTGCTTGTTTTTCCCTACTACATAAGCCCTGTGGCACGGGCAAGGGTTTTCCAGCCGGGCCGCCCGATCGGCAAAGTGCCGGACAGGGGGCTGCACCCCACTGTGGCAAAGCTGCACCATCTGTTGCGTGTTTGGGTTTGGCCTGGGCGACTCGCTTGAATGGCCAGCCAAAAAAGGCGAGAGAACACCATACTCAATTCGGATTCCCCTGAATTGAGGTGCACCTTTGATTAACTGAGGGAAAACGAGATGAAAAAAGTTCTCTTTGCAACGACTGCACTCGTCGCCACCGCTGGCGTCGCTGCTGCAGAAGTAAGCCTGTCCGGCTCCGCCGAGATTGGTATTGTTGACGGTTCCGGCATGCCTGCCATGCAGTTCCACCACGACCTGGACGTTAAATTCACCCTGTCCGGTGAAACTGACAACGGCCTGACCTTTGGCGCAACCATCGACCTTGATGAAATCGGCGACGACAGCCACGATGATGGCGGCGGCGACGGCATCTCCAGCGGTGGCACCGGTGCGGTTGAAGAACACTCCGTGTTCGTCTCCGGCAACTTCGGTACCGTCACCATGGGCGACACCGACGGTGCGTTCGACTGGGCACTGACCGAGGTTGGCATTGGTTCCGCAATCGCGGATGACCACACCACCCACGCTGGTTTCAACGGCAACTCCGGCCTTGACGGTGCGACCGACGGTCAGATCCTGCGCTATGACAACACCTTTGGTGATTTCGGCGTAGCAATCTCCGTTGAGCTGGACGACACCAACGCAGCTGCTGCTGGCGATACCTGGGGTATCGGTCTTAAGTATAGCGCAGCACTTGGCGGCGTAGATCTGGGCATCGGCCTTGGTTATCAGGACAACGATGTGAACAATGTGACCGGTATCTCTCTGGACGCACAGTTCGCTGGCGGTTTCCGCGCGATCCTGAACTACTCCGACTATGACACCACTGCTGACCACACCGGTATCGGTGTTGGTTACTCCTCCGGCCCGCTGACCGTTTCCGCCAACTACGGCGAATTTGACGGTGGTGCAGACGGCTTCGGTGTTGCTGTAAACTACGACCTGGGCGGCATGGCTGTTCAGTTCGGCTATGGCGACGACTCCGCCGGTTTCGACCAGTGGTCGCTCGGCCTGGCGATGTCCTTCTAAGTTAGAAGACATCATCTGATAGGGAAGGGCAGGCATCGCGCCTGCCCTTTTCTTTTGGGCGGCATTGGTGTTTGTCTGGGGCAAATGAACCAAAGGCCCGCCTATGTCCCTTTCTGACATCACCACCCGTATTGAAACCGCCGCAACAGATGCCGGGCGCGATCCGGCCGATGTGCGGCTGATTGCTGTGTCCAAACGCCAGCCCGATGACCGCGTGGCGGCTGTGCTGGATGAAGGCCACCGCCTGTTTGGGGAAAACATGGTGCAGGAGGCGGCCGGAAAATGGCCTGACTTCCGGGATCAGTTCCCTGATGTTGCAGTCCATCTGCTTGGCCCGCTGCAAACCAACAAGGCCCGGCAGGCGATGGGCCTGTTTGAGGCGATCCATTCCCTTGATCGGCCCAAGCTTGCCAAAACCCTTGCCCGGCTCGCGCAGGAGCTTGGCCATTGCCCCGACCTGTTCATTCAGGTCAACACCGGGGAGGAAGAGCAGAAATCCGGTGTTCTGCCCGGAGAGGCGGACGCCTTCATCACCGATTGCCGCGCGCTCGACCTGCCGATTGCTGGCCTGATGTGCATCCCCCCGGTGGCAGAGGAACCCTCGTTGCATTTTGCCCTGCTGGCGAAGATTGCCGAACGTAATGGCGTTTCCGGCCTGTCGATGGGGATGAGCGGGGATTTTGAACGCGCCGTCGCATTGGGCGCAACCCATGTTAGAGTTGGCTCTGCCATATTTGGCGAAAGAAACACCCGGACGTGACGGGAATATTTTAGAAAGGAATAACATGCGTCTCAGAAAATTACTTTTGGCGATTCCCCTTGCCGCCCTGCCCATGGCGGCGGCGGCGTTTGAGCTGAGCTTCGAATGGGGGGACATTCCGCTGTGCACCTCGGGCAGTCCCAACCGGGTGGATAATCCGGAGTTTCAGGTCAGCGGCCTGCCTGAGGGAACCCGATTTGTTGCGTTCACGCTTAAGGATCTTGATGTGCCGCACTACCGGCATGGTGGTGGCATTGTTGAAATGACGGGGAACGGCACGGTGCCTTCGGGTGCGTTCCGCTACAAAAGCCCCTGTCCGCCCAATGGTGCCCATACCTATGAATGGCGTGCGACGGCCCGCGCGTCACAAAATGGCGACCCCCTGGGGGAAGCCCGCGCCCAGCGTCGCTATCCGGAATAGGCTGGCACAATCAGCCGTGATCCTGGGATCAGCCGTTCAGAGACCCAGCGCAATGTGCTGCGATCAAAGGCGATACAGCCGTCGGTCGCGCATCCTTTGCGGCGCCACTGATGGATGAAAATGGCGGACCCGCGTCCTGGCCGCGCGCGGGGCCAGTTCCAATCTGTGACGAGCACCAGATCATAAAGCGGATCAGCCCTTCGCAGCCTTTCGTGGCGGAAAGGGTGGGCGCGCCGGGTCAGCAGCTGGTTATAGGCAGGGTCGGTCACATCATCGGACCAGATGTCATTCGGGCCAATCGGCCGGCAGGGCAGAACGGTAATGGGCCGTGCGGTTCGATCCGGCCGATAGAGCACGCCAACAATGTGATGAACCCCGGTGGGTGTGGCGCCGTCGCCTTCGCGTTTCATCTGCGAAATGCCACCCCGCCCATAGGCAGCAGGCAGCAATAGACCCTGAAACCGCACCCCGCGCGGCGTGAGGACAAGGTCATTCGGCGTCACAACAGATGACCGGATTTCGCCGCCTTCGTGGCAAGGTAGGCCTCGTTTTCCGGGGTCTTGCCGACCTTAAGCGGCACACGTTCGGACACGGCAAGCCCCATGTCCTGCATCCGTGCTACCTTTGCCGGGTTGTTGGTCATCAGCCGAACGGTGTCAAAGCCAAGCGTTCGCAGAATTTCGGCCCCGATGCGGAAATCACGCTCATCATCCTCAAAACCAAGTCGATGATTGGCCTCTACCGTGTCAAACCCTTCGTTCTGAAGGCTGTAGGCGCGCATCTTATTGGCAAGGCCGATTCCGCGCCCTTCCTGGTTGAGGTACAGCAAAACCCCGGATCCTTCGGCCCCCATCTGGGCCAGCGCCGCCCGCAGTTGCGGCCCACAGTCACATTTCAGCGATCCGATCACATCCCCGGTAAAGCAGGCAGAATGCAAACGGGTCAGAACAGGCGCGTTGCGGTCAGGTGTTCCGATCTCTACCGCGTAATGTTCGACAGACCCATCAGCGGGGCGAAAAACATGAAGTTTCCCAGCATTAGACACGGTTAGAGGCAGGCGCGCATGAACCACCGGGGTTAAGGTGACACCATCCCTGATCATTTGCTCTAGCGCTTCAGGATCAAGGCGGGTCAGATCGTGCTGGCGGGCAAACTGTGTTGTGTCGTCAACCGTCACAGCCAGGACCGCAGGCAACAGCTGGGCATCCTTCGCCAGGTGAATTGCAGCGCGATGCAGATCGGCCTCCCCCCCCCGTTCCGCCCGCAGCGGCCCCTTCATTGGAACACGCAGGTCATCGGCCGGATCCGCCATTGCCCTGATCCAGTCAAGCGATGCGTCCCCCGTCACCGGCAGGCGGGCAATGTCACCGTCATAAGCGGCAATCTTGAGTGTTTCGGCACGCCTGGCTGTCAACACAAGCGTGACCGCGCCCATGTCGCGCAGTGCGGCAAGCCGATCTTTACGCAGAGTTTCCACCGCAATGACCAGCAGACCCGGACCGCCGCCACAGATCACCACGCCGCCACCCATGCGCAGATCGGCCCGGGCACGGGCGAGTCGTTCAGGAAGCGTGGGCAGGAGGCTCATCAATGGGGCCTGTCATGTTACAGTCAGCGACCCCTCATGTAGGCCGAGATGAAGCAAATTGAAACATTTTCCGCGATTTGGACACGTCCGCGTGAAAATTACTGCGGCAATCTTGTCAGAGCGCCACTTCGTATACAGGTCTAGGTCAGACAGTGAAAAGGATGACCAGGATGTCAAACCTGAAAAAGATACTCCTTGTGGATGATGACGATGACCTGCGTGAAGCTTTGTCAGAGCAGCTTGTCATCACAGAGGACTTTGATGTGTTTGAGGCAGGCGATGGCGCCGAGGCCATGGAGAAAGCCAAACAGGCGATCTATGACCTCGTGATCCTTGATGTGGGTCTGCCCGACACCGATGGGCGTGAATTGTGCCGCTTGCTGCGCAAACAGGGCGTCAAATGCCCGATCCTGATGCTGACAGGCCATGATTCAGACGCTGATACGATCCTTGGCCTTGATGCTGGTGCCAATGATTACGTAACCAAACCGTTCAAGTTCCCGGTGCTTCTGGCGCGAATCCGCGCGCAGCTGCGCCAGCACGAACAATCCGAGGATGCGGTATTCCAGCTTGGTCACTACACCTTCAAACCAGCGATGAAGATGCTGGTGGATGAAGAGGACCGGAAAATCCGCCTGACGGAAAAAGAGACGAATATCCTCAAATTCCTCTACCGATCCACGGATGGCGTGGTGGCGCGTGATGTGCTGCTGCATGAGGTCTGGGGCTACAATGCAGGCGTCACAACGCATACGCTGGAGACACATATTTACCGGCTTCGGCAAAAAATAGAACCAGATCCGTCAAATGCGCGCCTTCTTGTGACCGAATCCGGCGGTTATAAATTGGTAAGCTAAGAGAATCCCGCCGATGCCCGGGTTACGGCATCATCCTCCCTGTTGGACTGACCCGGGCTTTTGCCCGGGTCTTTTTTGTTGCGGTGGCCATTGTAGAAGCCGCTTGAAAGCGGCTTTTAAGGGCATTCAATGCCCTTTGACGCGATTTGAAATCGCGTTGAAGGCGTTTCAAACGCCTTATCTCAACCGTAGCCGGACAGTGGAATAGAACAACAACAGCAGCACACCTAACCCGGCCAGCAGGAAGGGCAGGCGAAGCGCAGCTTCACGGCCTATGCCTGGTTCTGCCAGGCTGACCACCAGGCCACCTGCCAGCGCCCCAAGCGGCATCATACCCCAGCCAAAGAAGCGGTAGATCGAATTCACCCGGCCGAGCAATGCATCGGGGATCATCCGCTGACGGTAGGACACCGTCACGACATTCCACAAAATGGCACCGAACATTGAGGTGCCGAGCGCCAGAGCCACCACAAACGCATCATGCGCCATCCAGATCGCAAGCTCCGGGATCGCAATCAGAACAAGCGACAAAAGCAGGCTCAACCGATTGCCAATCCGCGCCGCGATCCGCGGACATACTAGCCCACCCAGCACGCCGCCAACGGCACCAGAGGTAAGCAAAACGCCGTACCAGAAGGCACCAAGATGAAGCACATCTTGTGCAAAAAGAACCAGAATCGTCAGCGTTAGAGTATATAGGGCGTTCAATATGCCCAACAGAATGGCAAGTTGGCGAATTTCCCGCGCCTGCCAGAGCCAACGCAATCCCTCGCCCATTTCCGTCCAGAAACTGCGCCGCGCTGGTGCTGGCGCGGATTTGGTCAGGGCGATACACCACAACAGCCAGGCAGAAACCCCGAAACAGAGCGCGTCAAACATGAAAGGGGTCGGCACCGCATAGGCGATCAACACGCCCGCCAGTGGCGGGCCGACAAAGGCGCCCATCACCTGTTCGGCGCTCCACATCTGGCCGTTTGCGGATTCCAGATCGCCCTTATCTACGACGGATGGCAACATGGTTTGCGCGGCATTGTCCCGGAACACCTCTGCCACACCCAACAGGAACGCTGCCCCGGCCAGCAGCCAGATCAGGTGGTCATGCCCCCCTTCAACCGGTAGAGAAGGGGCGGAAAAAATCAGGGCAATCACCCCAAAGGTCAGCCCCAGCCGGAACAGATCGGCCTGCACCATCAGACGCTGGCGGTCAAAGCGATCGGTCCAGACCCCAACAGGCAGAGAAAACAGAAACCACGGCAAGCGAGTCGCCATCGCCACCAGCGCAACCGCAAAAGGATCACGCGACAACAGAGTAGCAAGCCATGGAAACGCCAGGGCGGATATCCCGTCGCCAAGATTGCTGACCGATGACGCGGAAAAGAGCAGCCGATAATTCCGGTTCGTGCGTAAAAGTAGCATGGGCGGACATTGGCGAGATTTTTGCGCCTTGGCAAACCGATTCCTGCGCGGCTATCTTATGTGTATGAAATGGGTAAAACGCCTTATTCTTCTGATAGTTATTGTTATTGTATCGCTGCCGATCATTGCCCGCATCTCGGCAAGTCAGCGCGAAGTGATGCCACTGGCGGCGGTGCTGCCTGCGGATGGCAGATTGATCGAAACCGAAATGGGCCGGATCTTTGTCATCGAACGCGGGCCTGAGGACGGCCCATTGCTGCTCCTGGCGCATGGCACTGCGGCGTGGTCCGGCCTGTGGGTCGAAACGCTGGATGCGCTGGGCAATGCCGGATTTCACGCTGTTGCCTTTGACATGCCACCATTTGGTTATTCAGATCGGGCGGGGGACGGCGATTATTCGCGTGTGGCCTCTGCGCAGCGGCTGAATGCGCTGGTTGCAACTTTCAATGAACAACCGATCCTGATCGCCCACTCTTTTGGCGCGGGACCGGGGGTAGAGGCGGTGTTGCGCAATCAAACGGCTTATGCTGGCCTTGTCATCGTGGATGGTGCGATTGGGTTGCATCTTGATCCGTCAAAGGCCCTTCCTGTGCCGCTTCGCCCACGCCTGCTGCGCGAGGCAGGCGTAGCTGCAACCGTCACCAACCCAATGATGATGCGCAGGCTCCTCGCAGCGATGATCCATGTCAAAGCGGCCGCAACCGATGATCGTGCGGCCCTGCTAAACCGCCCGATGATCCGAGAGGGAACGACTCAAGCGATCGCAAATTGGCTGCCTGCTCTGCTCGCCTATCCCCGTGACGCAATCAGCATGGATAAGGCGCAATATCAGTCTCTAACATTACCTGTTTCGATCATTTGGGGCGATATGGATACGATAACGCCACTCGCCCAGGGGCAAGAACTTACGACGCTTATTCCCAACGCCAGGCTGACAAGAATGAGTGGCGTGGGTCATATTCCACAGATCGAAGCGCCCGCAGCATTTCAGGAGGTTTTGATCGACGCACTGAAAGGTATGGAATTCCTGAACTAGTGCGGCCAGACTGCGCCCCCATATGGTCCTTGCAATCAAAGGAAACTCACATGGCATTCACGCTCGCCACCTGGAATATTAACTCGGTCCGCCTGCGCGAACCGATTGTCCTGAAGCTCATGCAGGAAGAAGCACCAGACGTGCTGTGCCTGCAGGAATGCAAAAGTCCGGTGGAGAAGATCCCGACTGAAAGCTTTGCAGCACTTGGCTACACCCACATGGTTGCGCGTGGGCAGAAGGGATACAACGGCGTGGCGATCCTGTCGCGCCTGCCGATAACCGAAGTGGCAAGCCATGATCACGCCGATCTGGGCCATGCACGCCATATTGCGGCAAAACTGGACAATGGCGTTGTCATTAACAACTATTATGTTCCCGCTGGCGGCGATGTACCAGACCGCGAGGTAAATGAAAAATTTGGGCAGAAGCTCGATTATCTCACGGAAATGCGGGACATGTTCCATGCTGATAATCCGCAGAAATCAATCCTTGTGGGGGACCTTAACATCGCGCCGCGAGAGGATGATGTCTGGGACCATAAGAAGCTGTTGAAAGTGGTCAGCCACACTCCGATCGAAGTGGAGCATTTTGCCGATGTCATGGCTGCGGGAAAATGGACGGATGTAACGCGCAACGATATCCCCGAGGGTCAGCTTTACAGCTGGTGGTCCTACCGCGCGCGGGATTGGGATGCGGCGGATAAGGGGCGGCGCCTAGATCATATCTGGGCAACCCCGGACATTGCGAATGCCGGGCATTCTTCGCGCGTTTTGCGTCATGCGCGTGGCTGGGAAAAACCAAGCGATCACGCCCCTGTTTTTGCCACTTTTGACCTGTAATAGACACTGATTGGTAGGGGTCATGGCCAGATTTACACGACGTGCCATTTTGCTTGGCAGCGGGGCGGCACTTGGGGTCGCCGGGGCCAGGTATTTCCAAAGCGCGAATCCGGGTTTTGACGGCACAACCTCTCTGATGCCCAGCGGTGGGCCAGGCACGCTCAACGATGCAAGTGGTCTTTCGGAAACACCGATCCACAAACATATCGTCATGCGCCAGGATCCTGGTGCCGAATTTGTGGACGTGATCCGGGCGGAAATCCGTGACGCCGAGGCCGATGGCCGCCCCTTCAGCATTGGTGCGGCGCGTCATTCCATGGGTGGACAGGCCATCCCGCGCGATGGGCATGCGGTGACGTTTGAAACGGGGTTTATCGAACCTGACACCGCGACTCGTAGCTTTCGCGCTCATGCGGGCTTGCGCTGGGACGCAGTGATCAAGGCACTTGATCCGCTGGGCATGTCACCAAAGGTCATGCAGTCGAATAATGATTTCGGCATCGCCGCGACGTTTTCGGTGAATGCCCATGGCTGGCCCGTGAAGCTTGGCCCCATGGGGGCGACGGTGACAAGCCTTCGGATGGTGTTGCCGGATGGCGACCTGGTCCGCTGTTCACGGAACGAAAATTCAGAGTTGTTTAACGCCGCAATGGGTGGCTATGGGCTCATTGGCGCGATCATCGAAATGGAGGTCGAAGCGGCTGATAACCTAAGATTAGAGCCACATTTTGAGCAGTTCCCGGCAGAAGAATATGGCACCCGATTTGTTGAGGCGGTGAATGACCGGGCGGTTAACATGGCCTATGGGCGGCTCAACGTCGATCGGGCGCATTTCTTCCGTGAAGCCTTGATGATCACCTACCGCCCGGTCGCCAATCAATCCGATCTTCCCGCCGCATCGGGATCGGGGTTCATGTCCGACGCTGCCGCGCGTGTCTATCGCTGGCAGCTTGGCAACGAACGGATGAAGCGGTTTCGCTGGTGGAATGAAACCGTAGTCGGGCCGTCCCTTGGCGGGGGCGAAGTCACGCGCAACAGCCTGATCAACGAACCCGTGGTGACCCTTGATGATCGTGACCCGCAGCGGACAGATATCCTGCACGAATATTTCGTGTCACCTGATCGCTTCCCCGATTTTCTTACGGCCTGTCGAGAAGTGATCCCGGCTTCCTATCAGGAATTCCTCAATGTGACTCTGCGTTTCATCGACTCTGATCCCGACAGCATGCTCGCCTATGCATCCGTGCCGCGGATTGCTGCCGTCATGTCCTTCAGTCAGGAAATGACCAGACGCGGGGAGGCAGACATGGCCAGGATGACCGAAGAGCTGATCGAACGCATCATCGACATCGGCGGCACCTATTACCTGCCTTACCGTCCCCATGCGCGGCTCGATCAACTGACCCGCGCTTATCCGCGGGCGCGTGAATTCGCGGCACTCAAACGCCGGATCGACCCGGCGCTCACCTTCCGCAACAACCTGTGGGACAGCTATCTGGAGGCCCTATGAGCATTCTGCAAAAAATCGCCATCGGCTATTTCGTGGCTCTGCTTGTCGCGGCGGCGCTGAATTACATTCCCGGCCTCACGGATGAAAACGGGCTCGCCTTCGGCATTTTCGCGCTGGATATATACGATGACTCACTGCACTTGGCTTCTGCACTTTGGGCTTTGGCCGCAGGGCTTATCAGCCACCGCGCGGCGAAGATTTTCCTTGTGATCTTCGGGGCGCTCTACCTGGCTGACGGGGTCTTTGGCTTCTTTACCGGCTGGGGCTATCTGGATCTTGGTATCTTTACCAACCCTTCGGCGGGCATGTCCTTTACCATGTTCCGCGTGCTGGCGAACCTGCCGCATATCGCGCTTGGCGGTGTTGCGCTCTTTGCGGGGCTCAAATGGGGCCGCCCGGCATGATCCGCTGGCTATTCCGATGGGTGAAGCGGCTGGTTCTGCTGCTCCTCTTGCTGGCGATCGGCCTGCTCGCACCTGTTGGCTATGTCGAGCTTGCCTGTCGCAGCGATATACAGGCGAATGACTACGCCGCGATCCTGCCCGAAACCCATCATCGGGCGGAGGGGCGCACCCTGATGACCTACCCGGAATGGCATATCGTGCACGCCTATGATGACTACGCAGAGGTTATAAGTACCAATGACCCGCATGAATTCGGCTATCTGAAATCCATCGGCGGGTTCTGGTCATCGCTCTGTGCCTTGTCGGAAACTGTCGGGGACCACGGCGGGTTCGATTGGCCGACCAAACAGATGGTCTACGTGATTGGTGTCAGTTTCACGGCGGAGCTATTGGCCAAAGCGGCCTATGAGGAAACGCTGGGCCGCGTGGCAACCTGGATCAGGGGCAGCGCCCGCGCGCCGCTTGACGATCTCTCTGCCCGGCAGGCCCGGGACTATGCAGCTTTCCTTCGGCAGGTGCCATGGCATCAGTGGGATTTTCGCCGTGATGTCGGGGAACTGGAAACGGCAAACTCCGGCGGTTTCCGTGATCGGGAACGTCGCTTCGCCCTGGGTGTGGAGTATTCGGTAAAGGCTTCCTATGCCGATGTTATAGCGGCAGCGGTCGAAAGTATCGGGCCGGATGCGCTGACGCTGCGGATGGTTGTGCGTGGGCTCAGCGCGGGTGAGCTTTCCGCACTTGATGGCGTTACTGTGGTCGGGACGCGCCCTGAGGGTATGGAAATCGAAACCCCGCGCTACCGCGAACTCACACACCTGTTGGCTGATATGGCCAAAGCAGGCGCCGAGTTTGTGGAAATTGCCGGGAATGATGATATTCTGTTCACGGTGATCGGCACCAAGGCCATTGATGACGCGGTTCATGCGTTTGAACGGCAGGGCTACGGGGATATTCGCAGCCTCGTTCTGGTCAAGGTGACCGAACTTGCCACACGTTTGCGGGCGCTTGAGGACGGCGCATTAGAACATGTCCACGATTATTAAATGTCTGAGCATACTTCCGGCTGTACTGGCCGGCTGGATCGCTGTGATGACAGGGGTGATGTATGTTTCAGATGCAGCGCCAGCCGCCGTCGTCATGTTTCCGTCCGAAGACTTCCTGAGCCGCCTGCCTGCGGATTTTTCCGTCCTCGCTAGAGGGAGCGTTACAATCACCCTGTCAACGGAAATACCGGATGCCGGGCCCCGGCTGTATGAGGCCGGGGCGCTGCTTGTTCTTCCGGCCGGGCTGACCGGGTGCCTTCCGCTTCAGGCATAGGTTCCGTTGCTGCCGGTCACGCCATTTACATCGCCGGGGAAATAAGACGTGCCCGACCCGCCTGTATTCACGATTGCGACCCCGTAGATCGCATACCGGCGCCCGGTCGCTGCTCCGGCGAAGGTGATCCCTGAAATCCCGACGCTTGAGGCGTTGCTTGCCGCGACGAACCCAATAGGAAATGCCGGGGTGCCTGTTAACGTCACCGTATAGCCATAGGCGCGCAAAGACCCCTGATGATCAAGTTGAAAATGCCGTTTCGCCCCGTCGATGATTTCATAGTCAGCAATGGCAACGGCGGTGGAATTAATGATGTAAACATGCGACCGGGTTGCCGTTCCAAACCGTAGATTGCCAAAGTATAGAAAAGAATTGTCCCAAAGCTCAAAGCAGCTTTCGTTTGTGCCGCTTGTCGACAGGGTAACCCCCGTGACCGTGACGGCGGTCTGTTTCATGTCAAAGACGGCTTCAGGGGATGAGATGGTGACCTGATCAGGGTTTGCAATATTACCCGTGATATTGAATGCCGATGCCCCGAGGACGGCCTGGTTGATCACGACGGGCTGTGACAGGGGGTAATTCCCATCCGCCAGTTGAATGGTGGCGGTATTCCCGCCCGCGTCTATGGTCATGATGGTATCCACGGCCTTCTGAATTGTAGCAAACGCCCCGGTACCAGGGGAAAGCCCGTCGTTTGAGTCCGACCCTGCGATTGGATCGACGTACCATGTCGTGTCCGATGGCATCACCCGTCTTACACCCCCATTAGGGAAAGACACCGTTCCGGTTGCCGCATCAGCCACCATGGTCGTGTTCCAGTTGGTTCCGTCCGCGCTGACCTTGATTGAAAAATTCGTCTCTCCCGCCAGTCCCATTTCCGCATGACCGATCCAGTTGTTCTGAAACAGCAGACTTGCGGTGTCGGTGGCCGATGATTTGTTGACGACGACCTGATGGTCGGCGCCGTCATGGGTGAAAACGCTACGATCAGCCGCAACGGCCAGTCGCCCGGCGCTATCGGCGGTCGTGTTGATGCCGACCGCAGCAAGGTTGTTAAGGTCGGGCGGCTGCAGTCCGACCCAGCCGCCTGATCCAAAAACGAGTAGTCCACCCAGAGACCTGTCAACCGCTGTCCAGCCTTCCTGTGGCGTGACAAACCGCCAGCCTGTTTCTTCATAAACAGCGATGTCGTTCTCATGCCCTGCAAACGCATCGGTGGCGGGGGCCGCCACAATATAGCGATCCCCGATGCCGGGCGTCGCGGGTGGTGCCGTTTCAGTGCGTGAATCAACAGAAAGCTGTGTCAGGACATCAAGCTGTCGAAGGGCTTCGTTGTGAGTGACATGTTTCTGAGCCTGAGAAGGTTCGATACATGGAAGGGCATGAATTGGTGTATTGGTCATCTGGGCAGAACTCCGCTTTGCTGCCGAAAACTGGACGTGAATTCATTAGTGTTGCTCTACCGAAGGGATCGCGCGCGTAACCGGTCATTAACTAATGATGCCCCTTGAACAGAGACGGGTTTCACGCCATTTAAGCTCCGATCCGAAACCAACCGGGAACGAACGCATGCTGGAACTTGGCGCAGAAAACACCACTCCCGAAGATGGGCTGATCAAGGACGGAGATGAAGCGTCCTTTATGGCGGACGTCATTGAAATGAGCCAGCAGGTTCCGGTGATCGTCGATTTCTGGGCGGAATGGTGCGGGCCATGCAAGACGCTTGGCCCGGCACTGGAGGCAGCGGTAGCCGAAGCCAAGGGCAAGGTTCGAATGGTCAAGATCGACGTTGACCGCAATCAGGGTATTGCGGGTCAGTTGCGCGTCCAGTCAATCCCTACGGTCTATGCTTTCTGGCAGGGACAGCCGGTTGATGGGTTTCAGGGTGCTCTTCCGCCCTCTGAGATCAAGGCCTTTGTTGATAAGGTGACGGCGCTGTCTGGTGACGATGGTGGCCTGTCAGAAGCCATTGCCGCTGCCGAGGAAATGCTCACCGAAGGGGCGGCTGCGGACGCGGCCCAGACCTTCGCGGCAATCCTCGGGGAGGAGCCGAACAATGCCCCGGCATATGGTGGATTGATCCGGGCGCACCTGGCAACAGGCGACATCGACCAGGCGGAGGCCATTTTGAATGGCGTACCAGCTGAGATTTCCACATCAACCGAAGTCGAAGCGGCAGCAGCACAACTTGAACTGGCACGGCAGGCTTCAGATGCCGGTCCGGTAGCCGAATTGCGTACGCAGGTAGAGGCGGAACCGGATAATCATCAGGCCCGGTTCGATCTGGCTACAGCACTTCACGCAAATGGGGATATTGAGGCGGCAGTAGCTGAACTTCTGGATTTGTTCCGCCGTGATCGCGAGTGGAACGACGGCGCGGCCAAAGTGCAGCTGTTCACGATCTTTGAGGCATTAAAACCAGAGGACCCGGTGGCGCTGAACGGGCGACGCAAACTATCGTCAATGATATTTGCCTAACGGCTAACCACGCGGTTAGACTGATTTCATGTTCTCGGTCGCCGACCTGCCGGATATAGTGCCACTGTTCCCATTGTCGGGAGCAATCCTTCTGCCGCGCGCGCGCCTACCTTTGCATGTGTTTGAGCCGCGCTACCTGGCGCTTCTGGAAGATGCGCTTAAATCGTCGCAACGGCTCATTGGAATCGTTCAGCCCGTGAAGAACGGTGATGAGTTAAGGCGCGTCGGCTGCGCGGGGCGGCTAACGTCCTTCACCGAAACGGAAGACGGCCGCTACATGATCACACTGACCGGTGTGAGCCGCTTTGAGATTTCAGAGGAAATATCAGGCTTTACACCGTATCGGCGAGCGCAGGTTGGCTGGCAAAAATTCCACGGCGATCTCGGGCGCCCCGAACACGACAAGGGATTTGACCGCGATGCATTCCTGTCGATCTTGCGCCGCTACCTTGAGGCGGAGGAACTTTCGACGGACTGGGACCGGTTGAAGGATGCCGAAGATGAGCTCCTGATAAACTCTCTTTCCATGATGTGCCCGCTAAGCGCAGAGGACAAACAGGCACTGCTTGAAGCGTCGGCTTTGGCGCACCGACGGGAAATGTTGTTTGCACTTGTGCAGTATGCGTTGCGCGGTGGGTCCACAGATGAGGTAATGCAATGAGTAGTGAGAACGATACGCCATTTGACCCAAAGATGCTGGAAATCCTGGTTTGCCCACAAACACTGGCTAATCTGCGCTACGACGCGGAAGCGCAGGAACTTGTCAGTGACCGCGCCAGGCTTGCCTTTCCGATCCGTGACGGGATTCCCATGATGTTGATTGATGAGGCGCGTAAACTTGGATAGCTCAACGCGACTGATGCGTCCTTTACGTGTTCTTTACTATAACTGGGTTGATTACCGCGATAGTGAACGGCGCGGTGGCGGCGTCACGGTCTATCAGCGCAATCTTATGGATGCCATGCGACGGACAAAGGGGATAGATCCCTATTTTATCTCTGCAGGCATTTCCTATGATTTCCTTTCGCGGCGGCCACGGTGGGAAAAGCTGCGACATGGGTCTGACCAGGATCAGGACCGCCGCTTTGAGATCGTCAATTCGGGCCTGCTGGCCCCGGCGCACCATTCCTTTGGCAGCGATGCCCAGCTGACACATGAACAAACGCAGAAGGTATTTTTTGATTTTTTGCACCGAAACGGGCCGTTCGATATTGTGCATTTTAACAACCTCGAAGGGTTGCCCGCGTCAGTTCTGGAACTCAGCAGTCATTTTCCCGACACCAAGGTATTGTTATCGCTGCACAATTATTATCCGATATGTCCCCAGGTTAATTTGTGGAAACAAGAGCGCGCCCATTGTAGTGATTTCAAGGCGGGGCGGGATTGTGAATCTTGTATCGGTCCGCAGCCAAGCCCGACCAGCCTGCGGTTGGCGCATGCGCTTGCATATAAGTTGAAACTGGCTGGTCTTGTGCCACAGTCACCGCTGTTTTCGCAAATCTTCAGGGTTGCGCTTCGGGTGTGGCGAAGTCGGCATTTTCTACATCGGTTCCGGGCACCACCTAAACATGTACACCCATCCGACCCCAAACGGTTTTTACGGCGCCGGACGGCCATGATCTCGGGCATCAACCTGCATGTTGACCGGGTGCTCTGCGTTTCCCGCCGTGTCGAAGAGATCGCCCACCAATATGGCATCAACACCCAGAAAACGAAGACTGAATACATCGGTTCAGATCATGCAAGGAAATTCGCAGCCACCATCAAACCCAAACCACTGGTCGGGCCGGATGGCCGTATAACAATCGGCTATCTGGGATACATGCGAAAAGATAAGGGCTTCTTCTTCTTGCTGGATGCGCTTGAGGCGCTTCCCAACTCGATGGCCGGACGTTTCAATATCGCTATAGCCGCCGCTGCCACTGATCCGAACACCATGGGGCGTATCCATGCGCTGCGTGAAAAGTTCGGATCCGTAGTGTACCATGATGGTTATTCACCGGATATGCTGGATGATATTCTGCAACCTGTCACACTTGGGATCGTGCCTGTCCTCTGGGAAGATAACCTCCCCCAGGTTGCGATTGAAATGCATGCCCGCAAGATCGCCTTATTGACCAGCGATCGCGGTGGTGCGCAGGAATTGTCTGGTGATAAAGACTGGCGTTTCAAGGCAGGCAGCTCAGCTTCCCTTCTGGCGCGGTTGAAGTGGATCACGCAAACCGACCCCGACATGACGGCATATTGGCAGGGTGCCATGACACCGCCAACACCGGAAGTACATGTTCAGGCGTTGGTCCGACATTATGAAGAGCTGACCGCCCCATCCCGAGCTCGCCGTGCTTTGACGAGTCATGACTGAGCCATGACTGCGACACCGGAAATTTCAGTGATTGTGCCAATGTACAATACTGCAGACTGGATTTTGCGGTGCCTGAGCAGTTTACAGGATCAGGCCTTTGAAGATTTCGAAGCGATTGTTGTGGATGATGGTTCTACCGACGATGGTGCGCTGATCGCGCAGGGGGTTGCGGCGCGTGATGACAGGTTTCGCGTGATCCAGACGGAAAACCGAGGGTTATCCTCAGCCCGGAACATCGCCCTTGATCAGGCTCGTGGCGAATTTGTCGCCTTTGTTGATTCAGATGACCGTGTGCATGTTGATTATCTATCGACGCTGCGCAGCGCATTGGTTGAAACCGGGGCGGACTGGGCCTGTTGTCCGGTAGAGCTTGAATATATGGATATGGAAGATACGCATGTGACCCGTCACAGTGCTCTCCATTCCCAACCGGAATATGAACAGAGCGAACAGGTTGAACTTATCTTGTTTGAAAGCTGGCTCCAGGTCATTGACCACTGGCCGAGCGCCTGGAACAAGCTTTACCGCAGAAGCCTGATCGCTGATGTCAGATTTGAGGAAGACCTGGCCTACGAAGACCTTGTCTTATTTCTGAAACTGGCACGCCGCTCTCTGCGAATAGCGCGGGTGCAAAAACCACTCTACTGTTGGCAACGTAGCAGACCCGGACAAATTACCGCGGACGGAGGCGAACGTGTTTTCGAACAAATTCAGGTGCTTGATCAGGTAAGGCAGGTGCTTCAACAGGACGACTCCCAGGCAGCACCACGTCTTTCGCACGCATTCGAGGCATTTGAACGATCGGTTGGCAGGCTGCTCTATGAACGGGATATTGCCCTTCAGGATTTACACCGAAAACATCGGTTCCACCGCGCTTGCCGTGACTATTTCCTGCGCCACGGGCTGTCGTTCAACCCGGGCAAGGACCCCTTTATCCCGGCGATCTGGGGGGTATCAGTCAGCAATCCCGCCCCGATCAGTTTCATCCTGTATGCAACCGGTAACGAGGAAGCTCTTGAAAAAACGCTTTCAGCAATCGCGCGTCAGCATCTGCCTGATTTTGAAACTGTGATTATCAGCCCCACGCCGATTGAAAAGCACCCGGACTATCGCATCAAATCGGTAATTTCCGTGGCGGGTCCGCTTGACATGGCCCTGGCTCAGCAAAAGGCGATCAGAGTGACGGAGGGCCGATATGTGGCTTTCATCAATGCCGGGGATCGTCCCGATCCCGATGGATTTGCGCGCCTGGCAGGGCAGTTAGAAGAAAAAGGTGCCCAATTTGGAGTGGGTGTTTGCCATCGGGACGTTTCTGATGGATCGGAGGATGTGCATCTGATCAAAGCGGACGGCTTGTCATCCCTGGACCCCACGCTATCGGGCAAGCTTTTCCGCCGCGACCTGCTGGAAAAGGTGCCGGCTGGGCCAGGGTGGGGCCATATTGAAAATGCAGCCTACTGCTATGCTCTGGCCGCACGTGGTTTGCCTGGCCTTCTGGTTGAATATCCGCTGACAACGGCAAGGCAATCCGCACAAGACCAAAGCGCAACATCCTACCCCTGGTTGCTGAAAAACTACCTTGGCAGATCACTCGATTCGAGGGGGCTACTTGAAAATCGCTTGCGGCTGATGCTGATGCTACGGGGCGTCTGGGAAATGTTTCAGGCACCGGGCACGAGCGAATTGACCAGGATACTGCTCTGCCTGCAAGTGCGCATTCTGTTCTGGTGGTACGGCTTCAACGACACGTCGATAGCAACGGAGGAAATGTCAGAAGATTTCCTGCAAAAAGTAGGATTAAATACGACGGGTAAGAAGAAATAGCCGTCCGGGTACGCATCCTTCATAATGTGCGGGAACAAGGGTAGTTTCCAATGTTGTCATTTTCATCGGGTTGGTTTGGCACCTTCCGCTGTGATGCTGATCTGACGCGGTCAAATCACGCCACGGTCCGGTTTTACGATGCATTGCAAAACGACATTCTGTTTGCGCTTACGATTGATCCGGTTGATCGGGTGGCGCGGTTCAACCAGAAAGTGAATGGTGCCTGGCAAACCGAACGTCTGGTTCCCGCTGCCAATGCGCCCGGTGTTCTTTCAATATCTGTCGTTTTCAGACCGTTCTGGATCACGGTTTCCCTGAACGGAACAAAGCTGCGGCGCATTTTCCGTGGATACCCTGGCAGGGCGAAAATCCGGTTCGTACAGTTCAGCGGCGGTGTGTTGCAAGAATCTGCGCGCATCGGGCGGGCTCCCACCGGCCCGTATGTCGGCAAACCCCGGATCGGATATGTGGGGCCGATTGATTTTCGTATCGAAGGTGCAGTTCACCACCGAAACGCCGAAACCCTGACCTTTCATGTTCCCGGTCTGGTTTCACAACCTTACCCGCTGCCCGACCTGCAACGCCAGTTTGATACCGGCCAACGTGAATTGGGCATGTCTGTTCGTTTGCCGGGACGTGTCTGGATGTCGGAACAAACCCAGCACGATGGGGTTTCCGTTCAGCTCGTATCCAGCGACGGCCGGCAGCATGCGGCATTTGTTTTGACGCGGCGCCGAATCTTGTCCGAAATCGACCGGAAGCTGCCCTATATGTTGCAGGAACGGGCTGCGTCCGATGTTGTGCCCTTATTGGAACATGTGCGATATGCCAGGTTGTTGCCTGATCTGTCGCCCGATGCGCAGGACGCAGCACGTCGGCTCGCCGACCAGCTGGGTCTGCGTGCGTTTCTTGAACCGGCAGGGCAGGTGGCAACACCACCAAAAGCTGACCGCCCGCTTCTGGCGCGTATCACCTATGAAAAGTGGGGCCGGATGAACCCGGGGTATGATCCTGCGGAAGGGGTGCGCAATGTTATCGCAGATATGCAGCTCGACCATCTACAGACGCGAGCATTCCTAACACAACTGGCAGGTGAGTTTTGTTTGCGCGGACGAGCTGATGACCTTGCTGATATCCTCAGAGACGGCAATCAGCCTTTGGTTTGGGACGTTGCCAACAATGACTGGAGCCGTTCCACGGCACTGCCATTCAGGCTGATAGCGGGGGATTTGCAGGGGGGTGCTGATCTGCTCCACCATATGAAACGGGATGATGCCGGTGGGTGGGTGGAAACAGCATGTGTTGCATATTTCATCCGCACCGTATTGGAAAACCACACCAGCCATGATGCGGAACACATCGGGCGGGTAATCCATGAATTTGCAGGTTACTTGCAGCGAGAGGCCGCCCCGCAATGGGGGCGTATATCCTGTCTGCAACTGACCACCGCCGCCGCTGCTGTTATAGAAGCTCAGGGCGTTCTGCCGCCGGATATTATTGATGCGGCCCGACCGATGTTGTTGCGGGCCTGTGCGTTGCAACCTTCATTCTGGGCTGCGCTCCGCGATAGAACGAAGCCGCAGAATCTGAATGATCCGCTGCTTGATCAGTTCCGGCGTCTGTTTGAGCACCTGGAAGAGGCGCGGCACGACGAAGACCGGGACGAAGAGCGCAGTGCTCTGCAGGGTCTTTGCTCGCTTGGGGCATATGGCACAGAGCGATTGTTGCGGGCGCAGGACATCTGGCAACATGAATATAGCGATAATCTTACCGATGGTGCCGTCCGCGCGGCTGCCGCGTCAGGCTTTTTGCAGAAAGGCGGTACGGTCGCTGCGGATCTGCTGCAGAAGAAGCTGCATGAGATGTACAATTCTTCATCGAAATCCCCCCATTACCCGCTTCAGCTGGAATGCAGTCGTCAGATCCTCGAGGTGTTGAAGGCATCTGCGGCGGGTCACAGAAAACTCATGGTTCCCTCCCCACTGCTTGAAAAGCTGCAATGCCTGGCGCCGATCGAAAGCCGCAGCCTGGGCCTGACGTTGCTTTTGACGATGTTTACGGAATTGTTGCGCTCGGGGCACCTTGCTGCGGCGGAACAATCTGTGTCGGTGCTGCCGGGGTTTTTGGCACCAGAGAATGGCACCGGCGTGCCGGAACTGGACTGGCGCTATGGAACATTGCGCGGGTGCCAGTACGCTGAACCGGGAGTGGTTAACGCGCTGTGCAAACTGGAAAATGTCAGCGCCACCCTGTCGGGAGAAGCGTTGCGGTTGGCAAGATCTGCTCTAGCGACCTTTCCATCAATATCCCGCAATGATTCCCCCCAATGCACAGACGAGAAACTGTCGCCAGAGGCGCGCTTGTTTGACACCATCGTGGTGGTGACATCATGCCGTGCGAACCTTTCCTCGCAGGTTTCTGCTTTACGCAGAAGCTGGCTGAAATCATTGCGGGATATGGGCATCCCTTACGTAATTTTTGTCGGGTCTGGAGAAACGCATGGCGGCCTGCCTCAGGATGTCGTCTGCCTGGATGTTCCTGACGATTACGAAGGGCTTCCGCAAAAAACGCTGGCGGCAATTAAGTGGGTTTATGAGAATACCACACATTCCTACTTGCTGAAGGTTGACGATGATTGTTTTCTGAATGCCGAACTTTATTTCCACAGCCAGAGTTATCGCAAGTTCGACTACTATGGCCGAATCCTTGGCTCCGTATCAGGTATTTTTGACCGGGGCTGGCATTGTAGAAAATCGTCTACGGATCGGGCGCGGCACCAGTTGGATGCCTCATCCGCGTTCCTTTCCTATGCTGACGGTGGATCAGGTTACAGCCTGTCACGCCGTGCGATGTCCGGTGTGCTGAATGCGGTAAGGGGCTATGGCGGCCATGAAATCCTTAGCCGGTCTTTTCTAGAGGATAAAATCATCGGGGAATTACTGGAAACGCAGGGCATCTATCCAGCGGATGAAGATTATACAGTTCTGATCAAGCGGCGGAACAATCCCAGAGGCACGGCCGTCCCCGCATGGGTGAACGGATTTGAAGCAGGTCGCAGCAGCCCGACAAAACTGATCCATATGGACAGCCCGAAAGGACATGCAGCGGCGTTGAAGAACCTGACCTCTGACCGATTACACCCGATGATGATCTGGCCGACGGAGTCACCCGCAGTGCTGGGAACTGATACCAATGCGTTGACGTTGGTGAGCAGCGAACAAACCCTACGCACCGTCGCCGATCTGCCGGTCGTTGTAATTTCCTGCATGAGGAATGAAAAATTCATGCTGCGCCACTTTCTTTCTCATTACCGGGCCATGGGGGTGGATGGGTTCATTGTTGCCGATAACGGATCGGATGATGGAACGCTTGAGATACTGGAACGAGAGCCGGACGTCGCCGTGTTTTCCGCTGAAACAGAGTATCGAAAATCAAACTATGGCGTGATATGGCAGCAGATGTTGCTTGGTCACTTTCGCCGGGGAAAGTGGTCCGTGGTTGCGGATGCGGACGAATTCCTCGTCTATCGAGGATGGCCTGAGCGTGCCCTGCCGGACCACCTGGTCCAAATACAGAACAGAGGAATCAACGCTGTACGGGTGCGGATGCTAGATATGTATCCGAATGGCGAAACGGATGCTGCCCATTTCTCTGACAATACGCCTTTTGATGGCGCTCCTTTTGCCGATCGGGTGCCCTGGGTGCATCTGCCATGGTCCAGGGGCCCTTTTTCCAGTGATGAGACATTTACCAGCGCCTTGCGTCACCGGATGATACCGGAAAGCCGCCCGGAGTCTTTTGTCGCCCAGAAAATTGCAGTCCTGAACTACCGGCCAGAAATGCAACCTTCGGCCGGTTTTCACTATATGGCCAATGCCCGGACTGCCACGGAAGAGATGATTTTTGCACATTTCAAATACACGGCCGAATATCGAACAAAAGCGGAGGAGGAGGTGCGCCGGGGTCAGCATTTCAACAATGCAGAGGAATATCGCCAATACCTTCGCCAGATCCGGTCTGGCGGTGCGCCCCCGTTTGATCAGAAGCATTCGGCCCACTGGCAGGATATCCCTGAGGTGCGGCGGATACTGCATCTTGACGATGAGCTACCAAAGGCAGGCGTGAAATCAGACGCAAAGGCGTGGTGAATATGCTTATCAGTCTGCGAAACCGGTTTATCTTCATCAGCAACACCAAGGCGGCGTCTACCTCGATCGAGGCCGCCCTTCAGCACCATTGCGAAATAAGGCACAATGGAACGCCAGCCCGCAAACACATTGCCTATCGTGATGCGCTTAGGGAATATCAACCATTGTTCAGCGCCGCCGGGAATGACCCTGTAACGTACTTCAGGTTTGGGGTGCTGCGTGACCCGATAGACTGGATTGCTTCCTGGTTCAGATATCGCTCCGGGAACGATGTGCAGGCACCATTGCCGCCAGGGATGAGTTTCAGGGAGTTCTGGCAGAATAATGACTGGAACATTACCCGCCCCAACGGGAATCGGCACTTACAGCGGGCGCGCTTCGAAGATGATTCTGGTCAAATCGCAATGCACTGCCTTATCCGATTTGAGGATCTGCCCAATGGCTTTGAACAGGTCTTGCGGTGCCTCGGACTTGAGGCGCAGCTGCCATTTCTGAACAAAAGCAACATAGTCAGCGGAGCGGATGTCGTCCCCGATGATATGCGGGATGAGCTGCGCAAGTTTTATCATGCGGACTATGAAATCTATGATAACCTGAGTTCCTTTAACGCGGCAGGTCTAGCCCGATGGAACAGTGACTGCCGCCATCTGTAAGGGTAGCGGACCGATCCGAACGATGATTGCGAAAACACTAGGGTTGGTCGGCATGATAAAATCGGCAACGCTTGGTTTCATCGCCGTGCTTTTCATGGCTTCGGGCGGAACGGCGAATGAGACCGGCATCGTGCTTGATTGTTCCGCAGTCGACTATCACCGCGATCTGATTTGCGCGGCTATCCGGGCCGCGATCGAGGAGACATATCCCGCCGCCGTGGTTCATGACGATCTGTCAGGTTTTACACAGGGTGATCCATTAACCATTCGTCCGGTTGTGCTGGAAATGAACAGCCGGGTGATCGAAGCACGGCTCGACTGGGGCTTGCCTGAAGCCCCGCTTCGATCGGGGCCTGTAACTGCATTCGCTGTCCGGGATGCCACACTGTCGCCGCAAATTTATAATCAATTTGCACAAGGATTGGTGCGAAACACACCTTTACCTATCGTGAATTAGAGAATGAGTATTTGTCAGGCTACTAATTATGACAGTTATCACTGAAACAGCGGATGCCGCTGAAAACGCCTCTACAGCCTATGTAATGCAGCCTTGGGATGCTTTCTGGGGAGAGATATCCAGCGTCTTGGATGAGGACTGGGTCGCGATCAGTCTTGTTGCGGGTGAATCGTACAACATCCGAATCCTCGGGGGGCTCTCTTTAGGGGAACTGGGCGATCCCTATATGCGACTTTACAATTCAATCGGCCAGGAAATTGCCATTGACGGTAGCAATTTGGCTGGTTCTGCCACGTCGCATTTGCGGTTTACCGCCACAGAAAGTGGCACCTTCTATATCGAAGCTGATGCGCAACTTCTCGGAACCGGGGAATATCGGCTACATGTTGAACACGTCACCGAAGGCACAACGCAAGATCTGGCTGATTTTTTGCAATCTGGATATGATGCGGCCTACGACTACACCAGCGTTCAGTTCGATACACGTTTCAGCAATGCGCTGACTGTCAATATCAATGCAATTTCAGCGGGTGCGCAGAAGTTGGCCCTCTGGGCGCTTGAAGGGTGGTCGATGGTTGCGGATCTTACCTTCAGCGTGACCAGCGGCATTGCGGATATCACATTTGAGGACAGCGATAATTCCGGGGCCTACGCATCCTGGAGTTATTCCGGCGGGTATATCACCCAGGCCACTGTGAATATTCCGGATAACTGGTCTGATGTTTCTGATGGCGAAATCGGCGGTTACGGATTTCAGACCTACCTGCATGAAATCGGCCATGCGCTGGGACTGGGCCATCAGGGCACCTATAACGGGAACGCAACCTACGACATTCACAACACCTTTACCAACGATAGTTGGCAGCAGTCTGTTATGTCCTATTTTGCGCAGGACGAAAATACCAACACTGATGCTGATTTCGCTTATGTTATCACCCCCATGCTGGCCGATATCATGGCGATACAGAATGTGTATGGCGCGGCGGCAGCGGGCACCGCAACCGATGGCGATACGGTTTATGGGAACAACACTACGCTGAACAACAGCCTTGGTGTTTATTTTGATGCGGCCAACGGCGGCCCGGACCTCGGGGTCAAGGAGTTCAACCCTATTTCGCTCACCCTGTTTGATCACGGCGGAACAGATACGCTGGATCTAACCAATAATACGACCGATGACCGTATTGATATCCGGCAGGGCAGCTTTTCCGATGTTGGTGGCCTGATTGGCAATGTCGCCGTGGCGGTTGGCACCGTAATCGAAGACATGTTCGCAGGCAGCGGCAATGATTGGGCCTCTGGCAACGGGGCCGGCAATGAAATTCATGGCAAC